>CAYTHS010000101.1:0-10103 GCA_964437665.1 uncultured Oscillospiraceae bacterium | reverse complement strand
CAACAAGAATATGCATCTCGAGGCGGCGGAAATGCGCTTTTGTGATTTTAGAAACTCACCCTAATAAAACACTGCTTTGCCATTGCGAATCGTATAGTACTATTTGCCGGCACATGCGAAGCCGCAGTCCTTCCGAAAACCGGCGCGTGCTTATGCGTGACTGGCAAATCATTTATACGCCCTCTTCCGCTCCAATTGCGCGTCAAGAGTTGCGGGAATGCGCGCCACGTTGTATAATGTTGTTTGCGTGTAACTAACTCGCCGAAGAATACCTTTTTCTCGCAGAGGGAGAATATGTACGAAAAATACTCGGGGTTGCCCGATACAACAAAACCTGCGCCACAGACCCCGCAAAGGAATACCGAGCGTACCCCTCTGGACGGCGTGCGCAGTGAAGGAAACAACCGAGACATGGAATACTACTATACCCCAAACCGCGGCGGTTCTTCGGCTGGAAGAAGAAACGGCGCAAAGCGCGTGCACGTACGCAAGCGCAGGCTTGTGCTTTCTCTAATGACGGTTGTCTTCTTAGGGCTGATTGTCATTGCCATCGTTGTTCTCGCGCGCAGCTGCAGCGACCCGGCCGTTGTGGATGCGGAAACCGGAAGATTCCGTAACGAAGTATATATCAACGGCATGAATCTTTCCGGTAAAAGCGTGTCCGACGTGCGCAGTCAGCTTGAATCCAACGAAGCCTACGCCCTCAACAATATATCCATTACGCTCAGCGGCGAGGACTTCTCCGCGTCCGTTTCAGGCGCGGACATGAACGCTTCTTCCAATCTGGAAGAATTAATACAAACCGCGCTCGCCGGCGGTTCGAACCAAGTCTATTACACGACGATCACGATCGACAGGGACGCGCTGGTGGAGCGGATTAACGAAATTAACGAAAGCATGACCACGCCTCCGGCGGATGCGTCCTTTACCGTCAAGCTTTCCGACAGCGGCAAGCCTACGTTCGAATACTCCGAGGGAACGCCGGGGTACGGAATCGACGTTGCATCAACCGTTGATGAAGTCCAGCAAGTCATCGCATCCGGTCAGTTACAGGCCGTCCTTCAGCCCGTACTGACCACCGTCGCGCCTACTAAAACGATTGCGGACATCCAGGCGCATACGGCGCTGATCGGCTCTTTTACAACCACTTATGATTTCAAGGGCACCGCCGAGGACACGGAAGAACAGCGCAATACTCTGATTCCTAACCGTGCCTTCAACATAGAGAAATCGGCGGCGCTTATCAACAATCAAACAATCGATCCCGGCAAAACATGGAGCTTTAACGACACCGTCGGCGACCGTGTTGAGAAGAACGGCTGGAAACAAGCTTTCGGCATCCTCGGCGGGAATAAATATACGCTTCAATACGGCGGCGGCGTGTGTCAGGTAAGCACAACGCTTTACAATGCGCTTCTCGACGCATACCCATACTTCACGTTTTCGCGCCAGGAGCACTCGATTCCTTCCTCCTATGTGGAAAAAGGACTGGATGCAACCGTAGATACCGGCCATATCGACTTTAAATTCACCAATAAATCAGAGTATCCGGTTTACATTTATGCGTACGTTTCCAAAAATAGCATGGCCAGCGGCCGCAAACGCGATCTTACGGTTTTGGTTTACGGCGAGGCGCTTCCCGAAGGCATCGAATATAAAACGCGCACAAATGTTGTGGAAGAAATCCCGCCGGGAGAAGACATTATCCTTGAAACCAGTTCCCTCTTTATCGGCGAAGAAGAGGTCATCGCGCATGCGCGCAACGGGTACGTCGTGGACGTTTACGTCGACCGCTACCTCAACGGAGAGTTGCAGGAATCTATCTTCCTATATACGGATCGTTACAATGGGAACCCCCTGAAAGTCCGTATCGGCACCAAAGCGACGCCTACGCCGGAACCATCGCCGACCCCAACGCCGCCGACCGTCAATCCCGAGGACATCCCATAATACCCGGCAAGCACAGCGGGAATGGAGCAATTAGGTCCGTTCCCGCTTTTTTTTTGCTTTATATCAGTTTTCCGTTTTTCGCTTGCCTTTCTTTCCGTAGAGCAGCCATCTGCGGGAAAAGAAGTTAAACAAATACGTTACCACGCCTGTCAACACACGAGAAATACGATAATCAACGCCAATTACGTCCGTCACCAGGTACATGCTTAACTCTGTGACCGCCAGTGCAGAAAACGAAATGAACAAAAAAAGAGAGATTTCCAAACCTCGGGACCAATTGCCGCGGCAAAAGACAAACAAAACGCCTACAAGGTAATTAACGCCAATGCCAACCAAAAACGCAGGCGGAACAGCGACAAGATAATGGACCCCCAGCAATTCTTTCAATACTAGAAGTGTTACATAATCTGCTGCAAACCCCAAAAAAGCCGCCGCGCTATAACGCAGCGCCTGTGTCAGCAAGCGTGTGTCCTGCTTCAAATCACGAAATCTTGTATTCTTCTTTCCCATAATTGCTAGTATATCATAAGCAGGTCCTAGTCTGGATTCAACGGAGGCAGTTCGATTACATACCGATGCATCCCTGCAAGGCGGATACTTTGTGCCGAACACACTCGTTGTCCGTCAAACAGAAGCCTCACCCATCTCCCCTGCCAATCCGGCCATATTCCCACCTCAGCCGCCTCATGCGTGGTTTTTTGTCGATTCACATAGAACTGGCGCCGCCGTACTATTACTGCTTCAGAGCCTTCCTTCTCATGCAATACATTTTGTCCGTTAATATACCCCTTTCTGGCCCGGTTATCCGAACACAGCCATGCTGTAATCGGCTATCTCTTTGGGGCCTTTTTCCCGCGGGTGATCTGCCGTTGCATTTGGCTTTGAACGGTTTTGCGGCCAAGACATTCCATGCGAAAGCGCGGTAGCAAAAGAACTGTCCATTCGGACGTATGGACAGTTCTCAGTCTGCCACTCTCCGATACGGTTATGGCCGCAGTTCTGAACCAGGCAATCCCGGCCATATCGGTTCGTCCGGAGCGCATAGCTTCTTGTGCTCTTTGCCGTTCTTAAACACGAGGGGCGATGGAAAAGAGAGTTATCCTGTCAAAACCGGGGTTTGCTGACGGTGAAAAAGAAGGCTCTACACTATAAATTGAGGTAAGCAAAAAAAAGAAGAAGCATAACCGCTTCAAAACTTGTAGATTAAGGTTGTTGACACCGCTACGAGAAAGGACGAAGGTTATGCTTCAAACACATCTTATCGCAGAATTGCTGGATATGGAAGCTTTTGATTTTGAACGTGGAAAACAGAACGAACAACAGATCATACTAAGCGTGCGCATGAAACGACGAACGCAGGAATGTCCGGCATGCCGGACGCCGTGCGACCGAGTGCACGACTACCGGCTGCAACGCGTGAAAGACAGCCCAATTCAAGGGAAGATGGTGATCTGGCAGTACCGGAAACGACGAAATAGCTGTCCGTGCTGCGGGAAGCGTTTCTACGAGAGCAACTATCTTTTACCGAAACGTCATCGGATCACGAATCGGCTGGCCGCATTGGGGATCGACCAGTTGAGAAAAAAACAGTCTCGAAAGGAAATCGCCAGCTCGCTGGGCGTCTCCGAGTCATCTGTTGGCCGCTGGATGAATTTGCTGGAATTCGGGAAACCCGCTCGATTACCCAAAGTCCTTTCCATCGATGAATTTCGAGGGAATACGGAGTATGGAAAGTTCCAATGCATTCTGACCGATCCGGCGCACAAACGGATTGTCGATGTTCTCCCAACGCGTTATCATGCACAGATTTATGTGTATTTACGCGCATTTCCAAATAGAAATCAGGTGCAATATTTTGTGATGGATATGAACCGGGAATACCTCGATATTGCGAAAAAACTGCTGCCGAACGCTAAAGTTGTGATCGACCGATTCCATGTCGTGCGTTACTGCACCTGGGCGCTTGAAAACGTACGAAAGCAAGTTCAAAAGAAGCTGCTGCCGGATCAGCGCAAATACTTCAAACGCAGCAGAAGCTCCTGCTTGCGCATATGAGTAATCTTTCTGCCGAGAGCAAAGCCGCTGTGGAACGAATGCTGGTAATATCCCGTGATTTGAGAGAGGCTTACTTGTTGAAAGAAACGTTCTATGCCTTCATGAATTCGTCCGATTCTTTACAGGCAAAAGAGCGGCTTCGTACCTTTCGCGCTCATGCTTTCGTTGCCGATCTTTCCGAGTTTCAAGCCTGTCTGACAATGCTGCAAAACTGGGAACCTTTTATCCTCAACGCATTCGACTGCCCCTATTCCAATGGTTTTACCGAGGGCGTCAACAACAAGATCAAGGTGCGCAAGCGTATCGCTTTGGGCTATCGCAGCTTCAAGGATTTTCGCGCACGCATCCTCTGCACCACCAATGCTTAAGGGAGCTGTTCGCTCTCGCTCACAGCTCCCTTGTTGCTCTTAGTCTACTGCTCTACCCCAACTATTGACGGAGAGCCTTATTTATCGTCGTCTTCGACCTTCAGGCCTTCAAACAAAGACGCCAGCGATGTGGTAGTCTCCTGTACCGGCGGCAATTCATAGTCTCCGTCCTCATTGCGGCGGCGGCGGTCGTAACGCGAGGAATCGCGGCGGTCGCCGTTGCTGAAGGAACGCTCGGAACTGCGGGTCGACGCTCCACGGGAGGAATTCGCGCGCTGCTGCGCTTGCCCGCGCTGCTGTGCACGCTGTTCCTGCCGTTCTGCATACTGACGGTCACGCTCAGCTTTTTCGGCCTTCAGACGTTCGGCCAAATCCGGATCGTCCTCAAGAATTGCTTCCTTCCGGCTGAGGCTGATGCGCTTAGCTTCGGGATTGACCTCGAGCACTTTGCAACGTACAACGTCGCCAACCTTCAGTTCGTCCTCAACCTTCGCAATCCGGTGCGGTGCGACCTGAGAAATATGGATCAGCCCATCGATCGTACTCTCAAGTGCGACAAACGCGCCAAACGGAACAATACGTACGACTTTACCCTCAACGATGGACCCGACAGGATATTTCTCTCCCGCGAGCGTCCAGGGTTTGGGCTGCAGTTGCTTATAACCCAGCGAAACGCGTTCTTTTTCCACGTCCACATTGAGAATCAGCACTTCGATTTCCTGCCCGATCGAAAAAACGTCGCTCGGGTGCTTCACGCGTCCCCACGCCGCGTCCGTAACATGGACAAGTCCGTCGATTCCGCCGATATCAACAAATGCGCCGAAGTCGGCGATTCTGCGGACAATCCCCTGTATCTTCTCGCCGACAACAAGGGACTCCCATTTTTTTCGCCGCTCTGCAGCCGCTTCGGCAAGCAAAACTTGTTTCTGCGATGCAACGATACGTTTCCTCTGGCGGTCTACCTCAAGAACCTTCAGCCGCATCGGTTTGCCGACGAACTCGCCAAGGTTCTCGATGTATTTAATGGAAACATGGGATGCGGGAACAAAAGCCCGGATCCCGCTGATATCGGCAATGATGCCGCCCTTGACGACTTCTTTGCCCACCGCGTCGAACACCTTTTCTTCGATGTCCGCCTGGTTCATCATCTCGTCCCAGAGTTTCTTGCTCTGCGCATTCTTCCTGGAAAGAAGAACGTTGCCTTCGCCGTCGTTGACCCTCATGACTTCGACTTCGATTTCGTCGCCCTCATGAAAGAGTTCCTCCGGCTTCTCGTCCGGATCGCCGGAGAATTCGCCGGCGGGAACTACCCCATCGGATTTATAGCCGATGTTAACAAAAACCTCTCCATCTACGATGGAAATGACGGTCCCTGTAATCACTTGGCCGTTATGGATGCGGGTCATGGTCTTTTCAAACGCTTTTGCGAATTCGGAACTCTCCTCATGCTCGGGCGTTTTCTCAGGCTTGGCTTCTTCAGCCTCCGCTTCCTTCGCGTCGACCGCTTCGGTCTCCGCGTTTTCTGCCAGAGCTGGCTCTACCTCTTTTTCGACCTCGTTACTCTCGTCCTTCGCTTCGACGGCGTCCTTTTCAACAGCTTCGGGAGCTTCTGTTCCGGCTGTTTCAGCAATCGTTTCCGCTACGGGTGTATCTTCGGTCATCTGGGGTTCCTGGGACACGACGACATCCTCGGCGGGAGCTTCCGCTTCAATGGTCTCAATCGTCGTTTTTTCCTGTTCGCTCATTACTTGTAGTACCTCCCTAATCATCCAGTCCGGCGTCGATGCGCCCGCAACAATACCTATTATATCATCGGATGGCAATTTATCAAGAAAAAGTTTGTCGATTGACTCGATGTTTTCTATGAAAACGCAATGTTTTTTACATAATTCAAACAGTTTCTGCGTGTTGGCGCTCATTTTCGAGCCAAGAACATACATGCGACTGCTCCGTTTTGCAATCTGCACCGCCTCGCGCTGCCTTGCACGTGTCGTATCGCAAATCGTTCCGAAAACCTGCAAATCACCGCAGCGCCGTCCGAGCTCCGCCCGGATATCCGCATACGTTTCCTCCGGCAGCGTCGTCTGCGCGACAAGCGCCGCTAAATGCGTATACCCGACGCGCCCCACGTCCTCCGGCCCTTCCAGAACCAGCGCGTGTTCGCCCGCCCATCCGCAGATTCCGACAACCTCGGGATGATGTGTTTTTCCTGCAATAAACACCGTACGTCCCTCTCCCGCTGCCTTTTTGACAATCTTATGGATTCGTTTCACAAACGGACAAGTCGCATCAACAATGTGTACGCCACCCGTTTTCGCCGTTTCATAGACTGCCGGCGGCGCGCCGTGTGCGCGGATAATCAGCGTGTCGCCTCTGTCAAGCGCAGAAACGTCTTCAACGGGATGTACGCCTTTTTTCTCAAGTTCCGATACTACGTCTTCGTTGTGGATGATCTGTCCGTATGTGAAGACGCGGCTCCTCTCCCTCGCGCAAGCCTCCGCCATCTCAACCGCGCGCCGAACGCCAAAACAAAACCCGCTGTTTTTTGCCAAGAATACGTGCATACTAAAGCATCAGCTCCAATTCGTTTTTCAGTTGCTGCATCCTGTCGCGAACGATTTCCGTCACCGCGTCCACGCCCCGGCCGGCATGCGCGGAAGCAATCACGCCGGCGTCCATCGCCTCGCCCACAACCATCGTGAGCCTTCCGTGCTTTTTCCAGTCCGGGTCCGCATATATGGGAATGATTGGCGCAGCACAGCGTAGCGCGAGAAAAGCCATTCCCTTTTCAAACGTATCCAGTTCTCCCGTAATCGAACGTCTGCCTTCCGGGAAAATTCCAAAAAGTCTCCCTTTCTCAAGCACGGTCATCGCCTGTTTGAGCGACGACATGTCCGCATGTTTCCGGTAAACAGGGAATGCGAGCAATTGCCTGAGAAAAAAACGCTTCAGCGGAGAATTAAACAGTTCCTGTTTCGCCATGAAATGCACCGGCCTTGGCGCGATAAAACCAAGCCGGATCGGATCTCCGAGGGAAAAATGATTGGAAATCAGTATCCCGCGGCCACGGAAAAAAAGATTACCCAGATTCTTTACCCTCGGCCGGTAAATCAGCCAAAAGAACGGCGTTAGAATATATTTTAATATTACATAGACCATTTCTCAGCGCGCTTCCTTTTTCCGTATGGCTTCTAAAATCTTCTCCAGCGCATCTTCAACGCTCAAATGGCTCGTATCGATTACCATCGCATCCTCCGCCTGGCGCAACGGCATATATGCGCGTGTGCTGTCCTGCCGGTCCCTTTTCTTAATCTCGTCGAGAACCTGCGCATAGGACGTGTCCGTTTTCCCCCGTGCGAGCAGGTCCTTCCGTCTCCGTTCGGCGCGCACCTCTGCCGATGCGGTCACAAAAAACTTATGCTTCGTATGCGGCAGCACGTTGGTCGTGATATCGCGTCCATCCATAACGACGTCATATCGCCGCCCGACCTCGCGCTGCAGTTCGGCCAGTTTCTTCCGTACGCATGGATGGGTGCTGACCGTGGACGCTCCCATCGAGAGATCCGGCGTGCGCAGCATATCCGTCACATCTTCACCGCCGAGCAGTACGCGCTGTCCGCGCTCATTATAGACGACCCGGACGTCCGCACCATCCAGTATATCCTTCAGCCCTTGCTCGTCACGCACGTCCACGCCGCTCCGGTTGGCATACAGCGCCATAGCACGGTACATCGCGCCCGTATCCAGATAACGGATATTCAGCCTTTCAGCAATCCGCTTTGCCAGCGTGGATTTTCCGGCTCCGGCCGGACCGTCGATCGCGATATTCAGATATTCTTTCATACGGCTCTCCGTTATTATTCAATGCTGTCGCCTGCCAGAGCACCAGTCGACCAGGCAATCTGCAGGTTGTATCCACCGGTTGTCGCATCCACGTCCAGCACCTCGCCGGCAAAAAACAGGCCTTTGATCCGCCTGGATTCCATCGTGGATGCGTTGATTTCCCGCACGCGCACGCCGCCGCGTGTAACGACGGCTTCTTCCGGTCCGCGTGCATCCTTCACGCACAGTTCCAGACCCTTGAGCGTATCGATCAGGCACATACGCATCGCCTTGGTCAGTTCCCCGACCGGCAGTGTTTCCGGTATGCCCGCCTGCCGGAGCACAATACTCAACAACCTTGCCGGAATCAGGGCATGCAAAGCGGTCTTTACCTGCGAACGCGGCGCGTTTTGCAGGTCCCGAAGCAAGCGTTCGTTCAATCGCTCGCGTGAAAGCGCCGGTTTTAGATCGATGAACAGCCGTGTTCCCGCCGGCGCTTGCGCGATCACCCCGGAAAGCGAAAGCACGAGCGGACCGCTTACGCCGAAATGCGTAAAGAGCATCTCGCCAAGTTCAGAATAGACGGCTTTCCCGCCGCGCTTTGCCGTAAGCACGATGTTTTTCAGCGTCAGGCCGCTCAGTTCGCGCGGCCATGTTTCTTCAGTCTCCAGCGGGACGAGCGACGCCAGCGGTTTCTCGATCGTGTGACCCATCGCCCTGGCAAAGCGGTATCCGTCCCCAGTAGAACCCGTCTGCGGATACGTGATTCCCCCGGTGGCAATCACAACCGCGTCACAGGCGAGGCGTTCGCCGTTTACCTGAATTGCGCCTACGACTCCATCGCAGTCAAATATCTCTTCCACCTTCGCGTTGAGCCGTACGTTCACGCCCGCTTCACGCAGTATACGTTCCGCCGCGCGGATGATATCGCTCGACTTGTCCGAAACGGGAAAAACACGGCCGCCGCGCTCCGTCTTCAGCGGGACGCCCGCACGCTCGATCCTCCGCATCAAATCACGATTGTCGAAATGCGAAAAAGCGCTGAAGAGAAACCGCGGATTTTGCAGTACATGCGCAAAAAACAGATCGCGATCGGCAATATTGGTCACATTGCAGCGTCCCTTGCCGGTGATATAGAGCTTCTTTCCAAGTTTTTCGTTTTGCTCGAAAAGGGTAACCGTATGCCCCTTTTCCGCTGCATTCGCAGCGGCCGTCATGCCTGCAGGTCCGCCGCCCACAACGAAAACGATCATGACGAACGCTCCTCTTTAACCGTTTCCGAAAGGTACACGCCCTCCGCGTGCCAAATATCTTCGAGCTGGGTCAGATGCTTCGTCGCTTCATCCTTGCGTGCATGCCCCGCCGCAACAATGATCGCGTTGATCAGCGAAAGCGGTGCGACCAGCGAGTCTGCGAACGACGCCATATCGCTGCGCGCACAAAGCGAATAATCCGAGATACGCGCAAGCGGGGACGTCGGCATGTCGGTCAGCGCAATCAGCGTCGCCCCTTTGGACTTGGCGTATTTCATTGCATCCACAGTACGCGCGCTGTAGCGAGGGAAGCTGATACCGAAGCAAACGTCCTGCGGCCCTACGCGCAGCATGCGTTCGTGAATATCCTGGACCGCGCCGTTGACAAACATCACATTGTCGCACACATAATCGAGATAATAAGTCAGAAACTGCGCGAGGGCCATCGCGCTGCGGATGCCAAGCACATAAATACGCCGTGCGCGCAGCGTCGCGTTAATCGCGCCTTCAAAGCTGTCGTTATCGATCATATCGATCGTCGCACGGATGTTGTTCATATCCGAGGTGAGCACCGTTTTAAGTACATCCTGCTGCGGAATGTTTGCAGCCAGCCGGATGCGCTGTACGCTCGTCAGCCGGTGACGAATCAGGTCCT
>CAYTHS010000100.1:0-10643 GCA_964437665.1 uncultured Oscillospiraceae bacterium | reverse complement strand
TACGCAAAGAACCCGATTCCTGTTTAATGGAATCGGGTTCTTTGACAGTCTGAAGGAACGGGCTTGGGCCCGTTCCTTTTGCGTACAAAAGAGTTCCCGGGATTGTTAAGGGTTGCAACCCTTAACCCGTTATTCCGGCTGTGCCGGTTCAGCCGGCGCAACGGATCGTCCGTTTGGGGCACTTTCATAATCGGGGTTCCTCCGTTTCGTGCGTCACAGTGCGTGCGCACTGGGCGGCGGGTTTACCGCGCCGCCCAGCGTTTGAGGTGCGGGAAGTGCTCTTCCATGATGGCGCGTGCCTGCGCTTCCGTCATGCCGGGTACGTTTTCCAGCATGGGCTTTACGCAGAAATCGATCATTTCCTGCATGGTGCACTCGCTGGTGAACGCGCCGTCCTGATAACAGTATTCGCAATAGTCACTGCTCTTGGTTCCATCCTTTTCCGTTCCATACATTTCGTCGGTCGGGCCCATCGGCATACCACAGCTCTGACAATAACGTTCCTCCATTGTTGTTTCGCCTCCTGTATGATTGGATGGATTCAGTTTATCGCACAGAACCTGACATATGTCTGTCATGTTTTATGATGTTCAAAGATGCGCCTTGCATAATCCGCCATCTGAACGCGCAGTCCGGCGGGTTCTAGTACGGTCACGTCCGTTCCGAAGGAAAACAGGTATGCGATCACCCAGTCGTCCGCGGGGAAACAGGCTTCGACCGTCAGCGAGCCGTCCGGCTGCCGCCGGACCGACCGGCGGTCGAACTCGTCGTAAACACGAAACGCCGCCGAATGGGGGAAGCGGAGCTTCACGCAGACAGGATTTGCAGTTATACCCATGTCGAGGGTTACCGGCGGCGCGTCCTCGAACGTCCGCGAAAACCGCCTTTCGGTCAGCGTCATTTCGAGAATGCGGCTAACCTTGAACAGCCGGAAATTCTGTGCGCTTTCGCAGAACGCCTGAAGATACCAGCTTTTGTCTTTGAAAACCAGTTTAAACGGCAGAATCGAGCGCCGCGCAGTCTCGCCGGACGTGTTGCAGTAGAGGACGTCCAGCGCGCGTTTTTCCAGAATGGCGGTCTTCAACCCATCGAACGTTTCCGTGTCCGCACGGCCGAACCCCCAACGCGAAAAATCGACCTCGATCCAGCGGACGCTGTCTTTTTGAAACATCCCGCCCAACTTGCTCAGCAGCGCGTCGACAGGATGGTCGGCAGCGCGCAGGCTCTGAATGGCAAAGAGGATTTGGTTCTGTTCGTCGTCGGAAAGCAGCGCTTTGCTGAAGGCGTAATTCGGCAGAAGCGAGATGCCGCCGCCCTTGCCCTGGGACGCATAGACCGGCACGCCGGCAAGCGAGAGCGCGTCGACGTCACGATAGACGGTGCGGACGGACACTTCGAGCATACGCGCCAGTTCCGGCGCGGTGACGGAACCCTTGTCCAGCAGGATATAGAGGATTTGAAACAGCCGATCGTTCTTCATGTCCGCAGTATACCATATAACATGACGGAATTTGTCGGGGTTTGACGGTCTCAGGCCTTGCCGCGTGATACGGCAAGGCCTGAAAGAAACGATGTTTTACAATGATTGTGCCGGCGCGGTGCGTCAGGCGGCGCTTTTGAGCCTGCGGCGCGGCGCGTCGAGATGCTTTTGAAACAGTCCGCGCAATGCGGCGACGTCGGCGCCGGACTTGAGCTGATCTTTCGGCATGACGTTCGCGTGCGTGTCGGTGATGAAGATATAGAATGCGTGGCGCGTTTCCTGTACCGAGGTTATCCGGCTCCAGGGCAGGTCGGAATCCCCCCGCTCGGAACGGGCGTGAATGCCGGCCGCATCAACGGTGAAATCCACCGAGAAGTCCAGCAGCTTTTTCTGACGGTACAGGTTGTTGAGCCGCATAACCGTGGAAACGGCGTTGACGGCGATCAGCAGGGCGGTCCCGCCAAGACCGAGCAGCAACGCGCGCAGCACGGCTACGCCCAGCGGCGCGCCCTGCGCGTAGCGGATCAGGCCGACCATCGCGGAGATGATAACGAACACCGTGATGGAAGTGGCGATCAGTTTCTTTTTCATCAGAAAAAAGTTGAAGCGCAGGTTGTCTTTTTTTGTGATTGTAAAATGATTTGCAAAAGGCATGAAACAGCCTCCTTATTCGCGTTATTTCATTATACACCGCGAGTAAAACGCCTGTCAAAGCAAGTGCCGCGGGAAGTGCCGCGGAAACACAAGCGCCCCCCGAAGGCCCGCGGGCCGGGGGAGCGTTTGCAGCCCTCAAAAAAGAGGGAATGTACGGTCAGTTGCGCTGCAGCGCCTTGATCGGCGTCAGCTTGCTTGCCTTGGCGGCGGGATAGCTGCCGAACACCACGCCGATGACGATACAGAATACCAACGCGGCGAAGACGGCGCGCCATTCCATGGAAATCGTCATGTCTGTGGCGCGTGCGAAGATCTCAAGCCCGAGGGCGGAGAGTCCAAGCCCGAGCAGGCCGCCGAGGATCGATAATACGCAGGCTTCGATGAGGAACTGCATCAGAATATGCCGCCTGCGTGCGCCGATGGCCTTTCTTATGCCGATTTCATGCGTGCGCTCGGCCACGCTTACAAGCATGATGTTCATAATGCCGATACCGCCGACCAGCAGCGAGATCGCCGCGATACCGCCGAGCATGAGCGAGAGGGTGCTCATTACGTCGTCCAGCGTGTCCAGCAGCTGCGACATGTTATACACGGAATAGGCGTCCTCGTCCCGCGTCAGTGTCAGCAGATGGTATTCTGTGAGCGCCTGCGCCATCTCTACGTCGCTTGTCGAGGCAGCCTTCACGTAGCAGGTCGAGATGGAGGTGGAATCGGCGATGCGTTCGGCAACGCTCAGCGGTATCAGAATCTGAGAGTCAAGCGACCCGGAAATAGTCGATCCGCTCTCGGAAAGCAGTCCGACGATGGTAAACGTGTGTTCGCTCATGGTGAAGGTTTTGCCGATCACGTCGTAGCTTTCATAGAGGTCGCCTGCGATTTCTGTACCGATCACCGCGGTGTAGGTGCGCCATTCGAGGTCGGAAGCTACGATGGAGCGCCCGGCCTGCAGCTCCAGCCCCGCAATGTCCAAATACTCTTCCGTCACGCCGATTGCGGAGACGCTGGTGTAGTTGGAGCCGTAGCGCGCCGTGCTGCTCGTGCTGAGATAGGGCGCCACGCCCGAGATTGCGTCATATTCTTCCAGGTCCAGGTAATCGTCTGCGGAAAGCGTCACGTCTTCGTCCGTAATCGAAACCGTAAGCAGGTCGGACCCCATAGAGGAGATGGCGGAGGTTATGCTGCTTGTGGTGCTTTGCACGATGGAAACCAGCACGATCACGCTCATAACGCCGATGATGATACCGAGCATGGTCAAAAACGAGCGCATTTTGTTGGCCAGCGTCGAACGGACGGCAAGCCGCAGCGAATTGAAAAACATCGTCATAGCGCTGCCTCCTCGTTTGTTTCATACAGCCTTCCGTCGCGAACGAAAACGATTCGCTGCGCCAGCTGCGCCACGTCCATATTATGCGTAATCAGCACGATGGTATGCTTTTGCTCGGAAAGCTCGCAGATAAGCCGCATGATTTCGTTGCCGGAATGGCTGTCCAGATTACCGGTCGGTTCGTCGGCGAGGATTACCCTTGCTTCGCTGGCCAGCGCGCGGGCGATTGCCACGCGCTGCTGCTGGCCGCCGGAGAGCTGGGTCGGCCTGTGCAGCATGCGGTTGTAAAGCCCGACTTTGTCGAGCGCGGCTTTCGCGCGCTCGATCCGCTCCTTTTGCGAACACTTCTGATAGATCAGCGGCAGTTCCACGTTTTCAAGCGCGCTCATGGAATCCAGCAGGTTGTACTGTTGAAAAACGAATCCGATTTTTTCGCTGCGGATCTCGGAAAGCTCGTTGTCCGAACACTCCGCGACGTCCGTACCGTCGAGCACATACGTACCGCTGTCCGGCAGGTCCAGACACCCCATCACGTTCATCAGCGTGGTTTTCCCGGACCCGGAAGGCCCGCAGATAGCGACGAATTCCTGCGGCAGTACGTGCAGCGTTACGTCGTCGAGCGCGTGCACAGCTTCGTCGCCTACATAGTATGTTTTGCAGATATGATCTAGCACCAGCATATCGGCTCGCTCCTTAGTTGGCCGGCACATAGCCGCCGCCGACCCTGTTGCCGTCGCCGAAATTGCCTTCGGGCGGGGTTCCGCCGTTGAAGTCGCCGCCGTTGAACGTGCCGCCGTCTATGGTCCCGCCGAAATTCAAGGTGGTTGTGGCGTCCTCGTCGGCAGAATATGCCGCGGTGGTCGTCAGTGTCGGCACCCAAATCAGGTCGCCGGCCGAAAGCCCGTCTCCGGAGACGGCGATATAAGAGCCGTCCGACATACCGGTGGTCACAGGAAGTTCGGTCAGTGAATCCAGGTCGAGCTGTTCGATGGAGAGGGAGGACCCGCTCTGCACATCGTCGCCGGCAAGCAGCAGATATGCGGAGTCTCCATCATACTGTACCGCGGAAACGGAAACGATGAGCGTGTCTCCGCTCGTTTCGGTGGTAATTTCCACCGAGGCGCTCATGCCGGGGTAAGCTCCCTCGATGGGGTCGGTCGTAACGGTCGCGGTGTAGCTTGTTACGTAACTGCCGCTGCCGGAATAACTGATGTTTGTGACCGTGCCGCCGTATTCGCCGTCGATGGCGTCCAGCGTAACGGAGGCGCTTTGCCCGAGTGCAACGGACGCGATGTCAAGTTCGTCGATGGAGAGCGCCAGCGTGAAACCGTCCGTGCCGGTCAGCGTGCATAGAGATCCCCCGGCGGAAACCGTGTCGCCCTCCGAAACGGAAAGAGCGGTCAGCACGCAGTCGTACTCGGCTTTGATGGAGAGCTGGTCTTCCACGTCGGCGATCTGATCGAGCAGGTCCGCTTCGGTTTCCTTCAGCGCTGTATATTCTGCCGTCGGCGCGCCCTTTGCCAGCGTGGCTACGGTGGAGCCCCTGCTCACGCGGGTGTTTTCCGTCGCCTTGATGTACGCGATGCGGCCGGAAGCCGCCGTTACGTCTACGAACTCGTTTACGTTGATCATGCCGGAACCCAGAATGTTTCCGTCTTCATCCAGCGCGGTCGCTTCTGTGCCGACGGGGTAGAAATGATCGGTAAAAACGATCGTTGCAATACCGTCGGTAATCGCGGTGACGTAACCGTCCTGCGTTTCGCCGCCGAGTTGCACCGTGACCGCGTCATATTGCCGCATGCCGTCGCCGGCGGAGATTTCGAGCTGCATTTTACCGTCGGTCGCGATGCGGCAGATATAGTCCATATCGTCCACGATATCGCCGACGTTCGCCTGAACGTCTTTGACGATGCCGGATTTTGTGGCAGTAATCTTCAGGTTCGTCAGATACTGCCGGGTCGACGCCAATGAACTGCGCGTGGAGACGAGCTCGTCGTTGAGACTCTCCAACTGGGATTCAAGCTCCTCCGAAGAGAGGGTCATGACGACGGCGCCGGCGGTAATTTTATCACCCGGCTGAAAGGCGACCGCTGTAACGGTGGACGCGGCGGCGGCAGTGACGCTGGAGGAATCCAGTGCGGAGAGCGTGCCGGAGCCGCTGATGACCGAACTGATTTCACCGCTCGAAACGGAACTGACGCGATAAGTCAAAACGCTCGTGTTCTCGTCGCCGCCGCCGAGCGCATTCAAAAGAAAAAGAACGCCGGCGGTTACGGCAACCGCCGTAACACTGAGCGCGACGATGGTCCGGGTCCGTTTGCGTTTCCTTTTCTTTTGCTGTGATTTCACAAAAGAGTTTTCGATCGATTCCATAAATCTTTCCTCGCCTCCAAATTCATTCGTTAAGACTATATTGGGAAGGTGTGTCAATAACGTGGCAAAGAATCGCCTCGAATGTGTAGTATTTTGACTTGGCGGATTTGCCCGGCTTGAAAGCGCGGCGGAAACAACCGACTTGCATGCGGGTTATCATACGGAAAAAAGCAGGGAAGGCGTTCCATGCCGGCGGAAGGCGACGGCGCGGCGGCAGTAAAAAATTTCACGATAATACGTTGCGTTTGCGCCAAGTTTTTGTCAATATCGATGCGTATCATGAGAAGAAGAATGACGGAAGGGCTGCGCTTGTACGTTTTCGCTTGTATTGCCGGCGCGTCTTTCCGGGGGAGAACGAATTTATTATGAAAAAATCCTTCAAACTGTTCCTTCGGGGATTCGCCGCGCTGTCGGCCGCCGCGCTGATGCTTTCCTTTACGCTTGGTGCAACGCCGCCTGTTGTGGTTTCCAGTGCGGACGAACTGATCGCCGCGCTAAACGACGCGGCGGGGGAAAGCGATAGCGTTCTGATTACCTACCAGACCGGCGTAACTTCCATTACGCTGAATGATTCCGTGGACGTTCCGTCCAACGTAGTGCTGGACCTGAGCGGGGCCGGGGACACGCTGCGCATAGCCGGGGGGACGTTTGGCGTGTACGGCACGATTTCCGGCGGCGCCGTAGAGGTTTCCGGCGGCACGCTGGTGCGTCGCAGCGGCAGCAGCATCACCGGTACGCTTACGGCAAGCGGCACAGGGTCCATCCGAGGCGCATACACGCTTTATCTGGAGAATCTGGCCGCGGGCAGCACGGAAACCGTCGATTTCTTAACGTATGAAGGCGAATCCGACCGCGACGACAGCAGGTTTGTTCAGTATGCCGTCACCGACACGATTTATCCCGAAATGATC
Organism: uncultured Oscillospiraceae bacterium; assembly: GCA_964437665.1. GTDB lineage: Bacteria > Bacillota > Clostridia > Christensenellales > CAG-138 > UBA7703. The sequence continues at coordinate 3,901 of CAYTHS010000100.1, read as the reverse complement.
AGCAACGGCAGTGCGTTCAAGACCATCGCCACCGTAACAACGGATGCGGGGAATGTATTCCGCCTCGGCACGCGCAATACCGACACGCTTTCGCTGGCGTATCTGGTTGCTTACGGCGGCATGAGCGGCGCGGAGCTTTCCGCTGCGAACCCGACGAACTACACGTCGTCCGACGCGGCCGTGACGCTGAACAACCCCACGAAGGAAGGGTTTGTTTTTGACGGATGGACCTGCGCGCAGCTTGGCATAACCGATCCGGCGCTGAGCGCCACGATTCCGGAAGGCATGAGCGGCGCGCTGACGTTCATTGCCAACTGGTCTGAGGATCCGCTTGCCGGCGGCGGAAAGCCTTCCGGATCGGGCGGCGGTTCCGGCTCGTATTCGGACGCGACAACGACGGAAACGTCCGGTTCAGAGGAAACCGTTACAACGGACGACACGGCGGCAAGCGATGCAAATGCCGGAAATACGACCGGCAGCGTACGCATCGGCAACGGCAATTCGTCCACCAAAGTAACGTTTACAAGCGAGGTGGACGCGGTTCTTCCGACCGTGGAAAGCACCCGGGAAAAAGCGTTCCCATGGGGTTGGACAATGCTGGGGATTGGCGGTGCGGCGGTACTTGTCTACGCGGCGGCTCTGATAAACCGAAAGCTTCGCGAGCGGTCGAAAATGAAATAAACAGGGCTGAAAAAACCGGACGGGCGCTGAGCGCGCCCGCCTTTTTTTATGTATTACGCTTTGTTTATTCCGTGCCGTCTGTTTCCGGGGCTTCCTTTCGGCCTTCGGCATACGCGCGGAATGCCTTTTCGCCGTCGCTTTCCCACCAGTCGTCATAATATTCCCAGGTCTCGCAGTCCTCGTCTTCCGACTTTTTGCGGCATTTTCTGCCGGACTTGGAACGTTCGCCGTCCGAACCGCCGAAGCCGCCCAGCAGCAGACGCGCAAGCACGAAGATGCCCAGCCCCTGCCAGAACCCAATTGCAGGCAGTCCGAAGAGATACGGCATCAGCCAGTTCCAAAGCCAGCGGATCAGGTGGCCGAAAAGCAATCCCAGCGCGGCGGCTCCTGCAGCGCCAAGGATCACGTAAAGGACGATGCGGATCCAGCGGGGGATTTTCCCCCAGCTTTCTTTGAGTTTACTCATAAAATCAATCTCCTTTTTTATGGTCGTTTGTTATCTGTTCGTTCGGGTCCGAAAGTATCCGCCGCAGGTTGTGCATTGCCCGGCTTTTACGCGAAAGCAGCGTTCCGATCGGCTCGTGCCATGTTTCGGCGAGTTCGCGGAAAGTTTTTCCTTTCAGTTCCGTGGCGATCAGCACGGCGCGCTGCCTTGGTTCCAGCCTGCCGATGGCTTCTGAAAGCTGAAGCAGACGTTCGCGCCGTTCGTCCCGGCCGTACGGGTCTTCCGCCGGCGCGGACAAAGCGCCGAGCAGGGGGAGTTCGCCGTCTTCACGCAGGCAGTCGTCCAGGGACACGGTGTTGGAGCGGGACTTCTGGTAATCCGTAATCCGGTTGCGGACTGCGCGGTATGCATACGCGGCGATGTTTTCGATGGGGCCGGAGGAGTTTGGACGGCTGACCAGACGCATCATTACGTCGCCGACGATATCTTCCGCGTCCATATCGCCGAATGGTCGTATCCGGCTGCGTGCATAGCGCACGAGCTTTTCTTTCTCGCTTGCAAAGAACTCGAACCAAATGCTTTTCGCGTCTTTTTCCATAACCCCTTTTGCACACCCCTTATACTGTATAGACGGCGCAGCGCGCGGTTTATTGCATGTAAACCAGAATTTGTGTTGCTTATGCTTAATTTATCATGAAATCATGGAGCAAACATGCGTAATCCGGCAAAAAAAAGACACGCCTTGCGGCGTGTCAGCCTGTCAAAAAAGCCCCTGGGATTGTTAAGGGTCGTAACCCTTAACCCGCATATTCCGGCTGTGCCGGTTTATCCGGCGCAACGGATTGCCCGGAACGGGCGATTTCTCTGTGTTCTTTGCCGCCCGGGAGTCCGAAGGACGAGAGGCAAAGAACGGTTGTCCCGTCAAAAAACTGGTTTTTTGACGGTCTCAGACACGCCGTGCGGCGTGTCCGGAGGGTTGAGGCAAATAAACCAAATTGTGCTTTGTTTCAGATAATCGGCGTGAGAAACCCGCCGCCCGGCAGCGCGAACGACTGTCCGCCGAGCGCTTCGTTTTCCGGCGCATTGGAATCGTAATAAATGGAAAAACCGTTGGACACGATATTCTGGTGCGCTGCATCACCGTTGATGAATACGCATAAGCTGGCGTCGCCGGTGAGCGTCCAGGTGCTCGACGCGTCCAGCGAGAAGCTCATGCGTGCGGGCAGCGCGTCGCCGGGCGTGCCGGTGAAACCGCTGCTGTTACGCAGCTGCAGCGTAAGGAAAGCCTCCTCGGCGATGGAACATTCGCCCTCCAGCGTCTGCGAGGACGCGTCCAGCGTACATTCGCCGGAAAGCACGGTAATCAGCGGGCTGCTTGCCGTTTGCAGGGTCGCGCTTTCGAGGGTGAGCGCAGCGCCGCCGCCGAGCAGCACGCAGGGAGAATCGCTTCCTTCGGTAGAGAGCGTTCCGCCGGTGAAGCGCAGCGCGGCGCCGTTTTCCGCAACAAGGCCCGCGGAGGATGCGCCGGCGGTTGCAACATAGCAGTTTTCCGCTACCAGAACGGAGCCGTCGCCGCCGGCATAGAGACCGTGCCCGCCGAGCGCACTGGTGGTGATGTTGCTGCTTTTCAGTGTCAGGCTGCCCTCTGCAATCACCGCAACGGCTGCGTTCTGTCCGCCGAAATAGTTGCCGGAAGCGTCGCCAAGCTTGTTGATGTCCGCGGCTTCCATCGCAAGCGTTCCCGCGTTTTGCACGAGCACGACGTTTTCGTCCGGCTCGGAGCAGGCGTAGGAGCCGCTTTCGGAAGTGTCTTCCGTTTCGTCTACGTTGTAAATGCCGCTGTAATCGGTGTTGTCTGCCAGTTCCGTTTCGTCCAGCGCGATCTGCGCGGTTTGTGCCGTTTGTTCAGGTTCGGCGCCGGATTTTGCGCAGCCGAACGCAAGCGTGAGTACAACGGCCATGCTCAGCGAGAAGATACGTTTTACGGTTTCTTTTTTCATAAATAATCACACTCCCAAGGTCGGTGGGGAAAGTTGTCTTCGGGGAAAAGCGGAGCGTTTCGATGCTCTGTCAGCATGATTGTATGCGCCGGTTGTGGCACGGGCATGACCGGTCTTTGAACGATCTGTCAATAAAGCGCGCCCGCGGCGGACATAGCTGCCAGCGGGCGCAAACGTGCAGCGAATTTTGGTTACGACAGCTTTTTGGCAAGCCGCTCGCGCACTGCACGCAGGAACGTGATGGAAGTAACCGCGTCCGGCTGCGCGCCTTCACAGAGACCGACGAGGTCTTTGGTCATGACGCCGTCGTCGAGCGCTTGAATCGACGCGGCTTCCATCGCTTCACCGAACGCGACGAGCTCCGGCAGGCTGTCCAGTTCGCCGCGCTTTTTGAGCGCGCCGCTCCAGGCAAAGATCGTGGCCATGGGGTTCGTGCTGGTTTCCTCGCCCTCGAGGTAGCGGTAGTAATGGCGCGTCACGGTGCCGTGCGCGGCTTCATATTCGAAATTGCCGTCGGGGGAAACGAGCACGCTTGTCATCATGGCGAGAGAACCGAACGCCGTGCTGACCATGTCGCTCATCACGTCTCCGTCGTAGTTTTTGCACGCCCAGATATAGCCGCCCTCGGAACGAACGACACGCGCCACCGCGTCGTCGATGAGCGTGTAGAAATAGGTCAGGCTCAGTTCTTCAAACTTCGCTTTATAGTCCGTTTCGAAGATTTCTTCAAAGATATCCTTAAACGTGTGGTCGTATTGCTTGCTGATCGTGTCCT
>CAYTHS010000099.1:0-10792 GCA_964437665.1 uncultured Oscillospiraceae bacterium | reverse complement strand
GCTGCGGCTCCTGTGCGGCGATGTGTCCCGACTGCGTGATCACGGTGGAAAGGTGAGGGAAGAACAAGTGTCCGAAAAAGTGTTAATGAAGGGGAACGAAGCAATCGCCGAAGCGGCCATCCAGGCCGGATGCCGCCATTATTTCGGCTATCCCATCACGCCGCAGACGGAGATCGCCGCCTATATGGCCAAGCGCATGCCTAAGATCAACGGCGTGTTTTTGCAGGCGGAGAGTGAAATCGCCGCGATCAACATGGTCTACGGCGTGTCCGCGGCGGGCAAGCGCGTCATGACCAGCTCGTCCAGCCCGGGTATTTCGCTCAAGGGCGAGGGCATCAGCTATCTCGCCGGGAGCGACCTGCCTGCGCTGATCGTCAACGTACAGCGCGGCGGCCCCGGCCTCGGCGGCATTCAGCCTTCGCAGTCGGACTATTTTCAGGCGACGCGCGCGACCGGGCACGGAGATTTCCACGTGCTGGTGCTTGCGCCCGCGTCCGTGCAGGAAATGGCGAGTCTGACGGCTAAAGCCTTCGATTTGGCGGATCAATACAGCATGCCGGCCATGATTCTTGCCGACGGAACAATCGGGCAGATGATGGAACCCGTTTTGCTGGAGGCAGGAGAACAGAAAACCTACGAAAAACCCTGGGCGCTGACCGGCACGAAGAAGAAGCGCAAGCACAACGTCGTAACCTCGCTCTACCTTCAGCCGGAGGAACTGGAGCAGAAGAACTTTGAGCGCTACAAGCGGTACGAAACGATAGAAGCCAGCGAGCCGCTGTTTGAATCCTACCGGATGGAGGACGCGGAAATCTGTGTTGCGGCGTTCGGCATCGCGTCCCGCGTTTCGAGAAACGCCGTCAACGCCGCGCGGGCAAAGGGAATCCGCGCCGGGATGATCCGGCCGGTTACGTTATGGCCGTTTCCCAGGCAGGCGTTTTTCGACGCGGCAAAGCAGGTGAACGCGTTCCTTTCCGTGGAACTCTCCATGGGACAGATGATCGAGGACGTCGAGCTGGCAATCCGCTGTTCGAAACCGGTGACGCTGGTCAACCGTGCGGGCGGTATGATCCCTGCGCCGGAACAGGTGCTCGCCGCAATCGAAAAAGCCGCCGGAGGTGAAAACAAATGATTGTAGCCAAAAGACCCGAATCTTTGCTGCCCGTACCGACACACTACTGCCCGGGCTGCACGCACGGCATCATCCACCGGCTGGTGGGCGAGGCCATCGACGAACTGGACATCGAGGGCATTACCATCGGCGTCGCGCCGGTCGGCTGCTCGGTGCTGGCGTACAACTATTTTGCATGCGACATGATCGAAGCCGCGCACGGACGCGCGCCCGCCGTTGCGACGGGGCTGAAACGCGCCGACCCCGGTAACATCGTGTTTTCCTACCAGGGCGACGGCGACCTCGCCAGCATCGGCATGGCGGAAACCGTGCACGCCGCGGCGCGCAACGAAAACATCACGATTATTTTCGTCAACAACGCCATTTACGGCATGACCGGCGGGCAAATGGCGCCGACCAGTCTTCCCGGTCAGGTCACACAGACGTCGCCGTACGGCAGGGACGTAACGCTCTGCGGATATCCCGTCAAGGTCTGCGAGATGCTTTCCGAACTGGACGGGCCGGAATATCTCGAGCGCGTGGCCGTCAACAGTGTGAAAAATGTGCGCAAGGCGAAAAAAGCGATTGAAAAGGCCTTCCGCAACCAGATTGAAGGCAAAGGTTTTTCGTTGATCGAGGTGATTTCATCCTGCCCGACGAATTGGGGGATGACGCCGCAGAACGCGCTCAAATGGATCGACGACAAGATGATCCCGTACTATCCGCTCGGCGTCTACAAGGACCGCAGCGGGAAGGAGGCGTAAGCGTATGGCCGGAACGAAAAAGATACTGATTGCGGGCTTTGGCGGGCAAGGCGTGTTGTTTACCGGCAAGCTGATCGCTTACCTCGGTCTGCTCGGCGAAAAGCAGGTCAGCTGGCTTCCTTCCTACGGGCCGGAAATGCGCGGCGGCACCGCGAACTGCAGCGTCATCGTCAGCGACGAACCGGTCGGTTCGCCGATCGTGACCGAGCCGGACGCGCTGATCGTTATGAATTTGCCGTCGTTTCAGAAATATCAGGCAAAGGTGCAGCCGGGCGGACTGATGGTGCTGGATTCTTCGCTGATCGGTGAAAAAACGGGACGTACGGACATTGGTTCGTTTGCCGTCCCGGCCACGCAGATGGCCGCCGAGAACGGGCTGGACGGGCTTGGCAACATGATCCTGCTGGGCAAGTTTATCAAAGAATGCATGCCGGAGACGGAATCTCTGATCGAGTCCGCGCTGAAAAAGGTCGTGCCGCCGAAAAAGGCGCATCTCATCGAACCTAACCTCAGGGCGCTGACGCTCGGAAAGGATTGCGAGGCGTAAAAAATGCGGGTATCCTGCGTACAGATGGACATGCTGCCGGCAGCGCCGGAGCAAAACTTCGCCCGCGCGGAGGCGCTCGTGCGCCGTGCCGCAGAAACGGAGTCGCCGGACGTCATCGTGTTGCCGGAAACCTGGAACACGGGCTTTGCGCCGGGAAAAATCGGCGCGGAGCATGCCGACGAGGACGGCGCGCGCACGATCGGGACGTTTTCCGCGCTGGCAAACGAACTCGGCGTACAGATCGTTGCGGGCAGCGTCGCCAACCGCCGGGGAGAGAAGCTCTTCAATACGTCGTATGTCTTCGGCCGTACCGGGGAATGCCTTGCCGTATACGATAAAACGCATCTGTTTTCACCGATGGGCGAAGATTTGTATTTTGAAAAAGGGGCGTCGCTTGCGCGCTTTTCGTTCGACGGCGCGGAGTGCGCCGTGATCATTTGCTACGACCTGCGCTTTGGCGAACTGGCGCGCACGCTAGCCCTGCCGGGTCTGGACGTGCTCTTTGTCGTGTCCCAATGGCCGGAGCAGCGGACGGCGCATCTGAATGTGCTCGCCGAGGCGCGCGCCGTCGAAAACCAGATGTTCGTTGCGCTCTGCAACTCCTGCGGAGCGGCGTTCGGCACGAAATACGGCGGGAACTCCGCACTGATCGACCCTTGGGGCAAGGTGCTTGCCCGCGCGGACGGCGGAGAAGCCATCGTTACCGCCGATTTCGATCTGGCCGAACTGGAAAAAATCCGTGCCTCGATTCCGGTGTTCCGCGACCGGCGGCCGGACCTGTACGAGCTGGACTGAACGTACAAGGACGCGCAGAAAAATGTTGATTTTTAAATGAAAATAGAGGTGGAACGATCATGAACTACGAATTTCCGGTAACAAGAAACCCAAACCCCAAACCCAAACCCGACCAGGACCACCTGGTGTTCGGGCGGCACTTCACCGACCACATGTTTACGATGGATTATGACGAAGGGCAGGGCTGGCACGACGGGCGGATCATCCCTTACGGCGACATCTCGATCGACCCGGCGAGCTGCGTGCTGCATTATGCGCAGATGATGTTCGAGGGCATGAAGGCGTACAAAACGGCGGACGGACATGTGCAGCTTTTTCGCCCGCATATGAACGCAAAGCGCCTCAACCGTACAAACGAGCGCATGTGCATCCCGCAGATGGACGAGGAGCTCTTCGTCGAAGCGGTCAAGGCCACGGTTCGTACGGACATCGACTGGGTGCCGGAGAAACCCGGCACGTCGCTCTATGTGCGCCCGTTTATCATTTCGGACGAAGTCTCGTTCAGCGTACTGCCCGCCAAGCACTACCGATTCATGGTCATCCTTTGCCCGAGCGGTCCGTATTACGCGGCCAACATGGGCAAGCTCTCGGCCACGCGCATCTACGTTGAGGACGAGTTCATCCGTGCTGCAAACGGCGGGACGGGCTTTGCCAAGGTCGGCGGCAACTACGCCGGCGGCATGAAAGCCAGCCAGAAGGCACAGGCGTACCACTGCAAGGATGTTTTGTGGCTGGACGCCAAGGAGCATGAATATGTCGAGGAAATCGGGACCTCCAACGCGTTCTTCAAGATTGGCGGCGAGGTGATCACCGCGCCGCTCGGCGGGACGATCCTGCCCGGCATCACGCGCGACAGCGTCATCACGCTTTTGAAAGAGTGGGGCGTGCCCGTAGCCGAACGTAGGCTCTCGCTTGACGAGCTTTTCGCCGCGGCAAAGAAAGGCGAACTCAAGGAAGTGTACGCAACCGGCACGGCGGCGGTCATTTCGCCGATTGGCACGCTCTGCTACAAAGGCGACGATTTTGTGATCAACAACAACGAAGTCGGCGCGCTTTCGCAAAAACTCTACGACACGCTCAGCGGTATTCAGACCGGGAAAATCCCCGATACGCGCGGCTGGATCGAGCGGGTGAACTGAGCGGCACAAACAGAGGACCGAAAAAATAACCAATAAAAGTATATCATATACTATTGACAGGCGCTCAAAAGCATGCTAGAGTAAGCGCAATTAAATAAAAACGCGACGACGGAAATCAGTACCCGTCCGCAAGCTTTCCAAAGAGAGCCGCCATTTGGTGAGAGGCGGCGGAAGCGGAGACGGCGAATTCCTTCCCGAGCGGCTTGCTGAAACGAACGTAAGTAGGCAAAGACGGGCGCGCCCGATACAGCGCCGGGGGTATGATTGTACCCCGTGAGGCCGTTTTTTCAAACGGTGAACAGAGGTGGTACCACGGGCACAGCTCGTCCTCTGCTGGAGACAGCGGAGGACGGGTTTTTTGTTGCCCGTGGGACCCGAAGCAATTTGTATATCAGGGGCGGCTTGCCGCCGGCCCGGGCATGGAGGAAAACGGAATGGAAGCGTATTATCAAAATAGGATCGAAACCGCGCCGCGTGAAAAAATTCGTGCATTGCAGAGCGAACGGCTCGCTGCGACGCTGAGGCGCGTCTACGAGCACGTGCCGCATTACCGCAAACGCATGGACGAGGCGGGCGTATCCCCGGCCGGCGTCAAGAGCGTTGACGACCTTTATAAACTCCCGTTTACCTATAAGCAGGACCTGCGGGACACATACCCCTACGGTATGTTCGCCGTGCCGATGAAGGACGTTATACGGCTGCATGCTTCCTCCGGCACGACAGGCAAGCAGATCGTCGTAGGGTATACCGAAAACGACATGCAGATTTGGGCGGACTGCTGCGCGCGCGCGCTGGTCGCCGCGGGCGGCGGTGCGGAGGACGTTGTGCACGTTTCCTATGGCTACGGACTGTTCGCGGGCGGACTCGGGCTGGACGGCGGGGCGCATAAGCTCGGCGCGACGGCGGTGCCGGTCTCCAGCGGCAATACGCAGCGGCAGATCACGATCCTGAAGGATTTTGGCTCGACCATTCTCTGCTGCACGCCTTCCTACGCGCTGCATATGGCGGAAGTGCTCAAAGAAAGCGGCTGCACCAAGGACGACATCTCGCTGAAAGCCGGGATTTTCGGCGCGGAACCATGGACGCACGAAATGCGGCTGCAGATTGAAGAGCAGCTCGGAATCAAGGCGTACGACATCTACGGGCTGACCGAGATTATCGGCCCCGGCGTGGCGTTCGAGTGCTCGGAGCAGACGGGCATGCATGTCAACGAGGACCACTTCATCATCGAGGTGATCGACCCCGATACGGGCGAAGTACTGCCGGAGGGGACGCAGGGCGAAATCGTTTTTTCGTGCATCACCAAAGAAGCGTTCCCGATTCTGCGCTACCGTACGCGCGACATCGGCGTGATCACGCGTAAGCCGTGTTCCTGCGGGCGTACGCTGGTCAAAATGACCAAACCCCGCGGCCGTACGGACGACATGCTTATCGTGCGAGGGGTCAACGTGTTCCCGAGCCAGATCGAAACGGTGCTGCTCGAGCAGGGGTACACCGCCAACTACCGCATTGTGGTCGACCGCTCGGCAAATGTCGATTCCATCGATGTGGAAGTTGAAATCGGCGGCGAGCTGATTTCGGATACCGTCCGCGGACTGAGCAGGCGGGAAAAAGCGATCGAGGAAGCGCTGCATTCGCTGCTCGGCATTGCGGCGAGAGTGAAGCTGCTTGAACCTAACACCATCGAACGTTCGGTCGGCAAGGCCGTCCGCGTGGTGGACAAGCGCAAGCTGCATGATTAAGGTTTTATGAACGGAAAAGAAGGAGGAAACAGGTATGGTGCAGCAGATTTCGGTATTTATTCAAAACAAACCCGGCAGGCTCGCGGAACTGACCGGCGCGCTGGCCAAAGGCGGCGTGGACGTCCGCGCGCTCTCCATCGCGGACACCACGGATTTCGGCATCCTGCGTCTTTTGGTAGACAACGCGGCGCTGGCAAAGAACATTCTCGAAAAACAGAAATATGCCGTCGGGCTTACGCCTGTGACGGTTGTTGCCGTGCCGGACGTACCGGGCGGACTTGCTGGCGTGCTCGCGCTGCTTGCAGAAGGCGGGGTAGATATTGAATATATGTATTCGCTCATCGGCCGCGGCGAGGACAAGGCGTATATGGTGTTCCGCGTGTCCGACGGGGAGAAGCTGCTTTCACTGCTTGGGAAAAAGGGCATTTCTACGGTGTCCAAAGAGGAACTCGGCATCCGCTGAACGCGCGAAAATAAAGGAGAACGGGGAAACGCATGAAAGAACTCAATGCAGCATCCAAGCTGTTTACGGACTCCGTGATACGCCGCATGACACGGCTTGCCTACGCGACGGGGGCGATCAACCTTGCGCAGGGTTTTCCGGAGTTCGATCCGCCGAAAGAGATCACGGACCGGTTACGGGAAATCAGCGCGAGCGGCCCGCATCAGTATGCCATCACGATGGGTGCGCCGAACTTTCGGCAGGCGCTTGCGAAAAAATGCGGGCGTTGCATGCAAAGGACGCTCGACCCGGACACGGAGATGGTCGTGACCATCGGTTCGACGGAAGCAATGGTGGACACGTTGTTTGCGCTGACCAACCCCGGCGATAAAATCGCGCTCTTTTCGCCGTACTTCGAGAACTATACCGCGCAGATTCTCATGGCCGGCTGCGAGGCGGTGTTCGTGCCACTCGCGCCGCCCGCATTCGGTTTTGACCCGAACGTACTCGAAGACGCGCTTAAAAAAGGGATAAAGGCGCTTTTGATCTGCAACCCGAGCAACCCCGGCGGCAAGGTGTTTTCACCAGAGGAGCTTGCGCGCATCGCCGAGCTGGCCGTCCGTTACGATATCTACGTGATCATGGACGAGGTGTACGAGCATATCGTCTACGCGCCGTATCGGCACACGTATATGAACAGCCTGCCGGGCATGTGGGAACGGACGGTCTCGTGCAGTTCGCTTTCCAAAACGTATTCTATCACCGGCTGGCGCATCGGCTATGCCATCGCGCCAAAGCGGATTATGGACCGCATCAAACAGTATCACGATTTCAACGCCGTCGGGGCCGCGTCGGTTTTGATGGAGGCGGCGATCGTTGGGCTGGAGATGCCCGAAAGCTATTACGACGGGCTGCTTGCGGAATACACGCGAAAAAAACAGCTTTTCACGGAGGGCTTGACTGATGCAAAAATTCCGTATACCGACCCGCACGGCGCGTATTTTGTGCTGGCGGACGTTGCGCCGTTTATGAAAAAGGGGCAGAGCGACGTTTCCTTCTGTGAGGAACTGGCCGAAAGGGCCGGAATCGCCTGTGTGCCCGGCACGTCGTTTTTTGAGGGGAATGTCAACCACATCGTGCGCATGCACTTTGCAAAAAAAGACGAAACGCTCGCAGCCGCAGCCGAGCGCCTGTGCGACATCCGCGCCAGGCTGGGACGCTGACGCGACGCTTGACAGCGCGTATCCGCGGGGATATACTGATCGAAACTAAGTGATAGAAAGGGTGCGAAACATGCTCCGTTCGTTCCTCAAAGGCGACATGGACCGTTAGCACTTGCACCGCGGTGTTTCCCGCAGGCGCAAGTGCTTGAAAAGCCGTGCCTGCGAGGAAAAAGGAGCCGCATTATATTCAAATAAGCGTTACGCTCGTTTAATACCCGCGCCGGCATGGATTTTGCCGGTGCGGGTATTGTTTTGGCGTTTTTTACCGAGAGGAGGCGATCCCATGCGGCATATGGATGATGCCGGCTATGATTCCGACTGCTTTGATTGCAGAATAATCAGAAATGGAGGAAAAAGATATGGAAAGGACTTTGATTCGGAAAATAAAACCTGGGTCACAGGTTAAAGTACAGGGATTTGCCGAGCGCATCCGCAGCGTCGGCGCAATGACGTTTCTGGTCGTGCGCGACCGCACGGGAAAAGTGCAGCTCACGCTGGAAAAAGGCGTTTGCGCGGAACTGGACGCGGCGTTGGAGAAAATCACGCCGGAGTCCGTTATCTCGGCGGAAGGGAAAACGGCGGTAAACCCGCGGGTACGCCTCGGCGGGATCGAGCTGCTGCCGGAGAAGATCGAAATCGAATCCATGGCGGCGCCGCTGCCGGTCAACGCGGAGTCCGGCGCGGATACGCGCATGGACTACCGCTGGATTTGCCTGCGTGGTGAAAAGGAGCGGCTGCTTTTCGAGGTGCAGACCTGCCTTGCGGACGCGATGCGGCGGTTTCTGCTGGAAAGGGAATTCATTGAAATCCACACGCCGAAGCTGATTGCAGCCGCGAGCGAGAGCGGCGCGGACGTGTTCGCGGTGGAGTATTTCGGCAGGAAGGCATACCTTGCGCAGAGCCCGCAGTTCTACAAACAGATGGCCATGGCCGCGGGGATGGAGCGTATTTTCGAGACCGGACCGGTGTTTCGCGCGGAAAAATCGTTTACGAACCGGCATGCGACGGAATTCACCGGGTTCGACCTTGAAATTTCGTTCATCGAATCGTTTGAAGACGTGATGCGGCTGGAGGCGGAACTGCTCACGAGCGCGATTGCGCGGGTGGAAGCGGCGTACGGAAGCGTAATTGAGCGGCGCTATGGGAAAAAGGTGATCGTGCCGAAACTGCCGTTTCCCGTAATATCGTTGCCTGAACTCTACCGGGAACTGGAGGCGCGATACGGCTATCGTGTGCCGGAGAGCGAAAAAGGCGACATGACCACGCAGGCCGAGCGGCTTTCCTATCGGTTCGCGCAGGAGGTGTTCGGGCACGAGTTTCTGTTTGTGACGGATTTTGCGGCGGAGAAGCGCGCCTTTTACCATATGCGGAAAAACGGCGTGCCGCAGGGGTACGATTTGCTTTGGCGCGGCGTGGAGATCACGACCGGCGCGCAGCGCGAGCACCGTTACGAAATTCTAAAGCGGCAGGCGGAGGAACGCGGACTTGGCGAAGACGTGAAATACTATCTGGAATTTTTCCGCTGCGGCTGTCCGCCGCACGGCGGGTTCGGGCTTGGGCTCGACCGCATGACGATGCTGCTGCTCGGCACGGCGATTAAGGAAGCGATGTTCCTTTTTCGCGGGCCGAACCGGCTTACGCCTTGATACTGCGCATAAGAAGCCGGACAGATTGCCGTCTGTCCGGCTTTTGCGTCGGTTGCCTGACATATATTCAACGTATGAATGGACGACTCCGCTTTCGGGATGGCGCGGCGGTTGATCAGGCAAAACTGCATTCTTGCAGCGCTTCGATGAAAAAAAGCTCGCCGTGCTCGTCCCAATAAGAGTACATCCGTTCGAGACGGGAAAGGTCGTATGGGTCGGCTTTCCCGTTCACGAGCAGAAGTGTTTCCACATCCCGATACCAGTGTGGCGCGAATGCAAACCGACAGTCATATTTTCGGAGCCGCAGGCTGGAACCGGCCGGGAGGATTTCCGGCCGGACAATATTTGAAATCGGCATGGCGCTGTTTACTCTTCCGGTCTGTCTGGCGGGGTCAGAAAATCGGTGTGCCCGTATCCGCCGCCCCAGACGATCAGCAGAAGTCCGTCTTCGACGGTTACGCGCGCCGGAGCGCCGGTAAAGATGTTGCTCACGCCGATTGGGAAGTCCGGGGTGATAGTCGCGTGATCGAGCGGGTACTCCAAACCTTCGAGCGTTACGCCGCGCGCCGTGCCGCCGTGCGCAAACACGGAAATGGTGCCGCGCGGGCTGCCGAAAAAACGAACGGAGCCGTTTTTTACCATCATGAAACTTTCCGTTTCGCCAACAAGACATCCTCGGGCGCCGCGGTTGGTCAGATAAGCGAGCGCCTGGATGTTTGCCAGCGTATGGTCGAGGCGCTCGCCTACGCCGCCGTAGACGACGAACCGCCTGCAGCCTTTTTCGAGGCCGAGTTTGACGGCAAACATCGCGTCCGTATCGTCCTTTCGTACGGGCAACCGGACGACAGTTTCGTTTTGCGGCACGAATCCAAGCGAATCGAAATCGCCGACCACATAATCGGCCGCGATTCCGCCGAGCTGACGGTATCCCGCGTCTACGGCGATTACGAGGTCGTCCGCGTCAACCTGTGGCGCGCCGCCTGGCAGCGCGCAGAATAGATAACATGTTTGCATACAATCCCCTTTTCACGTCGATAGACAGCTGACCATAGCTAACAGAATTTTGCCCTCTTGAACGTCGGAATCAATCGGCAATGTGCGGGAAGAAAGCGCCGCGAAAAGGCGGTTCGCCGTTTCGGCAAAGCGAGCGCGGCCGAAAAACGGAGACCGTCCTGCGCAGACGATTATCCGAGAGGATTCAGGGCAGACTCAATTTATTTATACCACGTTTTCGGCGCGCAAGAAAGGGGTGCGCTTTTCAAGATGGTTCGACAGCCGGGGATACCGGTGCTATACTAGGGTGTGTTTCTAAAATCACAAAAGCGCAGTTCCGCCGTCTCGACTTGCATATTCTTGTTGAAAAGCCTCGCCGCAGCACCACTG
>CAYTHS010000098.1:0-10855 GCA_964437665.1 uncultured Oscillospiraceae bacterium | reverse complement strand
CATGTCTTTATTATACCAAAAAAGTCCCAACAACGGGACTTTTTTGACAGGCTGACGGACGGCAAAATGCCGTCTGTGTTTTTATGCGATTTGTCGTATCAGTAGAGAATACTGTCGGGGTCCGGCGCGGCGCTTCCAACAGCCGGAAGACGGTCCAGCGCTTCCATGTCGGATTCTGTGAGAACGAAACCGAATACGTCCCGGTTTTCCCGCATGCGTTCCGGGGTGCTCGACTTAACGACCGGGACCGCGCCGCGCTGGATGCACCAGCGGACACAGACCTGCGCCGGGGACTGGCCGCAGCGCTCCGCAATGGAACGCAGCGGGCCGGATGCAAGCAGTTTCCCCGCACCAAGCGGGCTCCAGGCCTCCGGCAGGATACCATGCGCAAGGCAAAAGCGCATGGTTTCCGCTTGCGGCAGGCCGGGATGCAGTTTGATTTGATCGACCGCCGGTACGACGGCGCCTTTGTCCAGCAGCGGCTGGAGATGGTGAGGGAGGAAGTTGCTTACGCCGATCGAGCGCACCAAACCGTCGGCCTGCAGTGTTTCCAGCGCGCGCCAGGTTTCAAGGTTAAGCGCGTCCGCATTCGAAAAGAACTTCTCAGTTGCCGGCCAGTGAATCAGATACAAGTCCAGATAGGCCAGCTTCAGCTTTGCAAGACTCTCCCGGCAGGCGCGAAGCGTGCTTTCGTACCCGCGCATATCGTTCCAGACCTTGCTGACAACAAAAAGACTGCTGCGCGCAACACCGCTTTCCGAAAGAGCGGTTCCCACGCTGACTTCGTTTTCGTAACGTGCCGCGGTGTCGATATGCCGGTAACCGAGCGACAGCGCGGTTTTCAGGATATCGATGGTCCGCTGTCCTTCGGCGAGCCGCCAGGTTCCGAATCCCACTGCGGGGAGAGGGTTTCCATCGTTGAGCGTACGTTTGGGGATCATAATTCTCGCCTTTCCCGCGATCATCAACCGACCGGCTCAGGCAGATCTGTTTTTCGCGGTGTATATTTCTTTAAGGGAATGCAGACCCGAAATGTTGTGCATTGTCCCGGAACACTTTCTACAAAGACGCCGTATTCCGCGCCATACCGCAGACGGATGCGGAGGTTTACATTTCTCAGCCCATATGTCAAGTCGCTTGCCTGCGTATACTCGGTGTTTATTTCATTTCGTAAGCGTTCCAGATCGTTAAGGGAAATGCCCGCGCCGTTATCCATGACTTCGAGGATGACACGGTCGCCGTCCTGCGTGACGGAAATGCAGATATAGGGTTCGCCGGGACGGGTTGCGGCACTGCCGAAACCGTGCACGAGGCAGTTTTCCGCCAGCGGCTGCAGCGTGAATTTCTGGATTTCGTTTTTCAGTAAATCTTCGTCCGCATGAACTTCCATTCTGAAATCATAATCCTGCCGGGCGTGCTGAATCCGCAGGTAACTGGTAACGTGCGCGATTTCGTCGCCGACGGTTACGATCTCGCTGCCGTGATTCACACCCATGCGGAAAAACGTAATCAACGCCCTGAGCATTTCGCTGGCCTCCGCGTTTTTTCCGCCGTCGATTTCGTACAGCACGGTACTCAGCGCATTATAGACGAAATGCGGTTTGATCTGCTCCTGCAGGGCGTTGAGTTCCTGCCGCCTGAGCTGATCCTGCTTCTGAAGGATGCGGGCAACGAGCTTGCGGATGGTCAGCGCCATGTGGTCCAGCGCGTCTGAAAGGAGCGCGACTTCGCGCGTGCCGTCGATATGGAACTTTACGTCGGGCTGCCGCGTTTCGATTCCTGCGTGCTCAAAGCATTCGACCCGCTTGCTCAGCTCGCAGAGCGAGTGTGAAATTCCGTGTGCAAAAAGGATCGCAAAACCGATCATCGCCCCGAGAATCAGGATTGATACCCCGAGACTGCGGAAATCCAGCGGGTCGGTATTGTAAACGAGCTCGTCCTGCGGAAGGACGGTGGCGATTCCCCAGCCGTTGGTGCCGATCCCGTTGAAAAAAACATACAACGCTTCTCCGCTTGCGCTGCGGCTTTCAAAATGGCCCTGACTGCCCTGATACTGCAGCAAAAAATCCACGGCGCCGTCCGGCAGGGCGTACGTGCTGTCCGCGCCGTCCTGCGCAAAAACGTTCCCGTCGGCAACCAGCATCCAGTAGCCGTGCTCGGAAACCGGCATATTGTCGAACAGGTTCAGAATATAATCCGTCCGCACGTTCATGAGAAAAAGGCCGAAGACGCTCTCGCCGGGCGCTCCGTAGAATTTTTCTACGCTGAACACCTGCCGGTCCGTCTTGTAGAAAACCGGATCGGTGTGCGGCGCCTGCCAGAGATAGCGCGCGCTGACGCCGTTCGCGTCCTCCTGATACATTGAAAGTACGTCCGCGGAGCGGTAAAGCGGCGAATATCGCTTCATGAGCGCGAATTCCAGATCGTTGATATTAATGTAGATCGAATCGATAATATTGAAATATTTGCCGTAGGTGTCTTCGAGAAGGTTTCCCATGCCGATCAAGTCGGCGTAGTTCGTATTATCTTTTTTATTATACCGCTGGTTGAGCATCATCTGGGAAAAAGCGTCGCTGTCTTCAACGGTCACAAACGACGCGAGAACGTTTTCCAGCCGGTCTTCGAGCAGAATACGCATTACGTCGGCCGAATTTTCCAGCTGATAATACGCCTCCTGCCGCTGATTCTGCCGGAGCGCGCTGGAGATATAGGCCAGCGTCAGCGCGATGGAGACGATTAGCAGCGGGATATAAACGCATAAAATCTGATTTCGCAACGACATGCTTCGAATTCTGGAAAACCGCATGACCAAAAGCACCTCTCTGGAAACAACAATAGCGGAACAGTTGCCAGCTTGTCAACAAGAGTGAAAAATACAGAACAAACAAAGAAAGAAACCGTACGATTTATGCTTTCCGTCGTGCTACACTCAATTTGACGCTTTGGGAAAAGACGTCTGTTTCACATCTGCTTTCAGGGTTCGCCCGAATAAATACCGGAGGATACAAATGAACGGAGTCGAATTAATTCACAACGGCGGCTGGGGCGAAAAACGCCCGGACTGGTGCTTCATCCGGAATATTGGCGTCGTGCGCCTGAAAAACGGTGCGTACACGGAAAATCATTTCCACGACGCGAACGAATACTATATAATCTGTACAGGGGAAGCCGACCTCGTTTTGAACAGTCAGCGTTTCCGCGTGAGAGCGGGGGATGTGGCCGCCATTCGCTGCGGCGCGCGGCATCATCTTGAAAAAGCGGAATCCGGGTTTTGTTGCGTTACGCTGCGCGAGGACCTGCAGGGGCAGCGCAGGGACGGCGCGATCCCGGACCCGGGCGTCCGGCGCTTCATAGGCGTGCAGGGGCGCTATGAGGACGGCCCTGTACTGGAAGATGAAATTCCGGAGGACGATTGTGCGGTCGTCAACGCACGAACCTGGTTCTGGCTCAAGCAGCGCCCGAGTTGGACGAAGATCACGAGTCTTGGTTCCATCGTATTTCCCGATCATGGCGAAGAGGCGGATTATCACAAACACGAGTGCGATGAAATCTACATCTGTGTTTCCGGCCGTCTGGATACCATGGTCGGCGATCAGAATTTTGAAATGCTGCCCGGCGATATCATTACGATTCCGATTGGCACAAACCATCGGGTAACCTGTGCGCACGGTGAATCCGTGCTGACGTATTTTTACGGCGAACTGCGCGGACTGCGGCGATACGGCCACCTGCAGGACGGACGGGACGACTGGGTCCTGCCGACGAGCGCAGCGGCGACGCACCGGGAAAGGGAATAACAGCAAAGGAAGGACCGCGATGTATCGGCTGATGATCGTCGACGATGAAAGCGTTTTTCGCGACGGTCTGCAACAGAATATCGACTGGGCGGGCAGTGACGTCGAGGTTGTCGCGGAAGCGCAGAACGGTTTGGATGCGCTTTCGAAAATCGAGCAAACCAGCCCGGATATCGTTCTGACGGATATCCGTATGCCGGAAATGGATGGACTGGAGCTTGCGGAACAACTGCGCCTGCGCTACCCGCGTGTCATAGTCATTATGCTCACGGTAATGGATGATTTTCAGAACGTGCGCCGTTCGCTTCAGGTGCGGGCGATCGACTATGTGCTCAAGTTCAATTATCGCACGGAAACATTGCCCGCCGTGACCAAAGCCTGCCGCATGATTGATCGCGAGAAGGTTATTCTGGCCGAAACGGCGAAGCTGCCCTATACGGACTATGGTTTTTTAAGGGAATGCATCCTCGGCAATATCGATGCGGACGAAGCGCTTTTTGCAGTGGAGCACGAATTGCCAAAGCTCAAAGGCCTGCGCAGCGCGGCGGTGCTCGCGTGTCTGCCGGGCGCGAATCTGCAGGACGAAACGACGCTGGTACTGCTTTTGCAGTCCGAATTGAAGCACATTGGTATAGACGAGCTGAAATCCTATATCGTCAATCTGGGCGAAAGGGTTTGCCTTACGCTGTTTTTGCCCGAACTAGATAAAAACGAGCTGCTAAAGCTGATGCGTACGGCGATCCGGCGTGTCAGGCGCAGACGGGAAAGCTATGCCGGGATGCGTATCGGCGTTGGTGAACTCAAAGAAAATGCCGCCGACCTAGCGGAATCCTACGCCGAGGCGGAACTTGCGTTCAACGCGGCGAACGCCACGCAGACCGACCTTGTTTTCCACTATAACCTGCGGGACGACCCGGCGTCCTATCAGCTTCTTTTACAGCAGTCCGCAGAATATATCGACCGGCATTATCAGGAACATGATTTCGGCCTTCGGGACGTTGCGGCGCGTTTTTTTCTTTCGCCGTCCTATTTTTCCACGATTTTTAAAAAATCATTTGGGACCGGTTTTAACGATTACCTTACCAACATTCGCCTGAATCACGCAAAATCCCTTTTAAGAGATACCAGCCTCAAAACGTATGAAATCGCCGAGCAAGTCGGTTATTCGAGCCCGCAGTACATGAGCATCCTCTTCCGGCGTTACCTCGGCTGTTCGCCGATCGAATACCGCAGGGCCGCGCGCGGAGAAGACACGCAGGACGAATAAAGGCGCGATTGCAGACCAAACGCGACGGATTCTGCGCCGGTGTGCTTGCAGAGCGATGACCGCGTCGCGGATGACGCGGCCGACCATCGTGTATTTCGAGTACCGTGACGGAAAATTTTTTTGAAGCTGCGGGGTTCCGTTTATATGGAAATGTGAAAAACCAATTCCGAACATGCCGGAGCTCCTATACCTGCAGATTTCGTGGATTATCAGCATATCCACGTCCGATGGCAGACATAGTATGCATTTAATGCTTATTCCAGAACCTTCTCGGTGGTATGCAGCAATAGTTCTGCGATTCTCTCCGACCGCTCTTTTTCTTCTTTGTTGATCCAGTTTTTAATCATAGCGTAACCGCCGTTTACGACGAAAAGGCAGATGCAATCTGCTTCGTCGTTCCGGTATCCGCCGACGAGCTGATCGCCAAGTAACCGCTGGATTTTCGGTAATTGAAGCAATCGCTCAGGGAATCGTGAATCGACGGCATTATTGATCAGAGGCCGGCAGAGTGTGATGTTCTCGTTCATATAGGAAATAATTCGGGTCAGCCGTAAAACATCGTTCATATTACGGACATCATCGATGCTGAAATATGCTTCGATCTGGGTAAGGATGGAGTCTTCAATATCAATCAGAAGATCACAAGGGCTTTCGTAATATTTGTAAATAGTAGGAGGGCATATTCAAAGCTATATAAATATGAAAACAGCCAATCGTTTCACTGATGGTGGCGGGAGATACTTTGGCTGGGCTTTATAAACATACCCTAAGAATCATGCCTGATATCGGCTGGGAGGGACTCCCATAATTTTTTTAAAAACGATGCTGTAATACGTTGAGCTGCTGTAACCGAAGATAAATGCGATGTCGCTGACACTGTATTTTTTGGATTTGACAAGATCAAGCGACTCGTTGATCTTTAATTCATTGATATAATCCGTTAGGTTTTGACCCATCTCCCGCTTGAATTCTCTGCAAAGATGCTCTCTGCTGACATGCAGTTTTGCGGCAATATCGTTTAGACCAATGTGGGACGCAATGTTCTTTCGGATGATGATCAAAGCGTCCTTAATCAATTGAGGATACTTATCCAAGGAATAATTTCTCACGCATTCTGCGTATTCTCGCAAAAGATTGCTCGCCAAGCTGTAGCAGCCTTCGGAAGAAATCTGCCTTTCGATAGCAATTGCGTATTTTGTCGAGATACTGTGCGCGAGATGGAGACTCAACCCGCCTTTAATCGCGGTGCGGGCCGAAATGGAATTCAGAACGATCGTCAGGTTTTTTGTATCCCGCAAAGGATCGTATTTGGTTCTTCTGGGGATATTGACCCTGTCGTAACTCAAATTGGACAGCGCCGCCAACGCTTCGACGTTTCCGGTTTCGATATAGTGCAGCACTTCGTTTTCTCGTTTGTAGTTCTCATCTACATAATCATATTGAACAAATTTGTGCGAAAATTCATTTTCTTTCGGCAAGCGCGTTCGGATCACATCGCTCAACAGTTCCGTGGGGGACAGGGGGTTGTTTAGTATGCTGATGAGGATATCCGCAATGTCCGATATCTCTTCGGAAGAATACAAGGGTAATTTGTTGTAATAATTGTGAAGAATCAGAATGTTTTCGCTGGAAAGCTTTATACTGTGCCCCAAATGCTTGATGTCTTCGGGTTTGAGTTCCTTATCCATAAAAGGGCCAAGACTGACCAAAACGGGTTTCGCGTCCTTGTTTCTTAATATTACGACGAGATAGGACATCAAAAGCCCGTCCCGAAACAGCACGACCGGCTTCCCATCAAATAAGCTGTATTTTGAAAGCAGATTGTGCGCGTTTTTTTGGAACTCCTTCTCAATGAACTTCGGCGGATCGAATTTATTGAGCAGGATCATCTCGCCCGTCTCTGGGTTCAGGATGCGAATGTTTGTCCTGCTTACCGACATGAATTTTTCGCATTTTTCAACAATAGCGTTTATCATAAGGGACCCCCGCTTGATCTGCAGCCTATTGGAAAGCTGGTTACATCAATATTATAAGTATATTAATCAAAATAGCAAGCACAATTCAGATTTAACAAGCGTAAAATGAAAGAAAAGTGAATAAGGATAATGATATGAGCAAAAGAATTAACCTGAATCAAAGTTGGCAATTCGTTCAAAACGCATGTCGCTATGAAGAACTGGGAAACCAAGAATTTACGGAAATAAACGTTCCGCATACATGGAATACCCAAGATGGACAAAATGGTGCCGACGGCTATCATCGAGGTCTTTGCTGGTATCGAAAAGTGTTTGATTTTTCGATGCAGCGCGATCAGGCGGCGTTTTTGGAATTCGAAGCGGTTAACTCCGTTGCGGATGTCTTTTTAAACGGCGTTTATCTTGGACGACATAAGGGTGGATACTCCGCATTTCGGTTTGATGTTTCAGGCACGATTCAAAATGGCAGCAACCTGCTTGTCGTCGGAGTCGATAACAGCCACTACGAGGACGTATATCCGCTGCTTGCGGACTTTACGTTTTATGGCGGTATTTACAGGGATGTAAGTATTGTTGTCGCTGAAGCAGTGCATTTTGAAATGATGGATAGTGCTTCAAGCGGCGTATATGTTAGCCAGCGAAGCGTTACGGATCAGTGCGCCGAGCTGGAAGTGCGGGCTTTGGTTGCGAACCCCGGGCAAAAGGATGATGTCACGGTCCGCGTCGAGCTAAAGGATGCGACAGGGAACAGCGTCGCCGCGGATGTTTGCAAAATGAATGCAGGCGGGACGGAAGCAACGCTCGCTTTGCATGTTGAACATCCGATTCTCTGGAACGGTATTGAAAATCCATATTTATATTCGCTAGAAGCAGCGATCGAATCCAACGGAAAGATTATGGATGCGCTCACAATACCAACGGGCCTGAGGTATTTTCGATTTGACGGCGACAAAGGGTTTTTCCTTAACGGGAAGCAATACAGGCTAAACGGCGTGAGCCGGCATCAGGACCGAGAAGGCGTAGGCAACGCGCTGACGCAGGCGCATCAAGCTGAAGACATGGAGATAATCAAAGAGATCGGTGCAAACTCCATCCGCCTGGCTCACTATCAGCACAACCAGTATTTTTACGATCTCTGCGACAAGGCGGGAATGGTGGTTTGGGCGGAGGTTCCTTACATCACCAGAACATCGGAGCTGCCGGATTATGCGGAAAACGCCATTAGCCAGATGAAGGAACTGATCAAGCAAAGCTATAATCATCCGTCCATCGTTATGTGGGGCGTGCAAAACGAAATCGGTATATTCCCGAATGAAAAGCCGCTTATGGATATCGTGCGGACGATGCACAGCGCTGTGAAGGCACTGGACACGACAAGGGTAACGACGCAGGCGCAGGTCATGATGATAAAAGAAGACGATCCGGCCAACTGGGAGACGGATATTGTGGCGTTCAACCAATATCACGGCTGGTATGTAGGTCAAACAAGCGGGTACGATGCATTCATCAATGCATTTAGAACGGCAAATCCGCATAGATGCATGGGATATTCCGAGTATGGAGCAGAAGGCATCGTAAAGTGGCATTCCGAAGAACCGAAGGTAAAGGATTATTCGGAAGAATATCATGCGAAATTCCATGAAGAAGCAATGGAGATTTTCAACCGGTACGACTTCGTCTGGGGGACTTATGTATGGAGCATGTTTGATTTCGGCTCTGCCATGAGAGACGAAGGCGGAGTAAAGGGCCGCAACAGCAAAGGTCTCGTCACGTTCGACAGAAAGATCAAAAAAGACGCGTTTTATTTTTACAAAACACTATGGAGCAAGACTCCGACCGTGCATATCACATCCAAAAGGTTTGAACTTAGAGCGATGGATGCCATCAAAGTCAAGGTTTATTCCAACCTCGGTACAGTCACGCTTTATGTAAACGGCAGAGAATTGGAAACAAAGCGAAGCAGTTCCAATATTTTTATATTCGACGTTCAACTGAAACCAGGCGAAAACAGGATAATGGCGAAGTCGGGCATGTTCGAAGACGAAGCGTGTTTTACTAAAATCGACAAACCGAATGACGCATACGTTCTTCCGGAATTTGAAAAAAAGAAGGGGATTAATCTTGATTTTCTGGACAGTGATTCCGGCGAAAACGTTAAGAACTGGTTTGTCGACGCTTTAGAGAACTCGGGAGAAACAAAGGAGATCGTCAGGAGGGAAGGCTATTTTTCCGTTTTCGACAAAATGAGTGAGATCATGAAGAATCCGGAGGGAGAGCGGTTTATGAGAAAAAAACTGAAACCTCTGGTCGAAAACGGCATGTTCGCAATGATCAGCAGTTCGTCCCTTAAAGACCTGCAAGGATTTCAGAAGGAATCGTTGCCGGATGAATTGCTGTATGCAATAAACGAAGAACTCAGCAAGATCAAAAAATAAGATGCGCTTTGCACAGCGCTGCAGTTGCGTATGAATAACATAAAAGGAGAAAATGGTATGGTAAAAAAGAAGAAAAGGACTTTTTTTCGCGTCATGTTATGGATTTTAGCCGGATTGCTCGTTCTTACGACGGCGGGTGTTGTTTTTGTCCTGAGTATAGTACCCTTAACGAATCTGGTTAGCGCATTGGAAAGCTACACGGAAGGCGGGGCACCGCAAATCTTATTGAATATAGAGGCAAAAAAGGAAGTTACTAGAGATTATTCGACTTTGCCGGATATTCTATCGTTCAACAACGGAGATGCTGTTGAAACAGCGGACGACTATGAGCTGCGTAAAGACGAGATGGAGCAACTGCTGAAGGATACGATTTATGGTAGTGTTCCGGATGTTGCATACGAGGTTTCATTCGAAACGTTGGAAGAGAACGACCAGGCGCTGGATGGAAACGCGATCAGAAAACAGATTGAAATTACGGTTGCCACCGAACTGGGCGAGAGCAAGGCAATGATGCTGCTGTATCTGCCGAAAATAAACGAACCCGTTCCCGTGTTCCTTGGTCTCAATTTTATTGGCAATACGACCATATACGAAGATGAAAACATCATCCCTTCTTTCTGCCAATACAACGAAGAAGGTACTATCGAGCAAACGTCCGGAGAGCGGTACAGCAGATGGGTAGCCGACTATGTGATTGACAGCGGTTATGCCCTGGCAACGATTTGCGCCTCTGATTTTGCCCCGGATAGCAGGGGTGATTACAACACACGACTGATCAGCATCTTTGGCGGAGACACGGAGACGTTGGAGTTCAAGACGATCAGCGCATGGGCATTTGGTATGAGCAGAGCGGTCGACTATCTCGTGCAGGACGAAGCGATCGATAGCGGCAGGATCATCACGGTAGGACATAGCAGACTGGGCAAAACGTCGCTTTGGGCGGCTGCGCAGGACGAGCGGATCTCGCTGGCGATTTCCAGCGGCTCCGGCTGTGCCGGAGCTGCGCTGGCAAGAAGCACGATCGGAGAAACGGTAAAGCTAATCAACCAGACGTTCCCATACTGGTTTGTCGACGAATATAGCAATTACGCGAAAAATGAGGAAGATTTACCTGTCGATCAGCATATGCTGCTGGCATCGATCTATCCGAGAAAAGTATATGTAGCCAGTTCTGCGCGGGATCTCTGGGCCGATCCGTTCAATGAATTTATGTCGCTGAAGTTTGCTTCGGAAGCGTTGTCCGAATTTGGCGTCGAACCGATCACGCAGGACGCGCTGCCCGAGGCGGGAACCACGATCTTCAGCGAATACTATGGATACCACATCAAAGAAGATCGGCACAGAATAAAGCGGGAGGACTGGGAGCACTTCATTGATTATGCC
>CAYTHS010000097.1:0-11236 GCA_964437665.1 uncultured Oscillospiraceae bacterium | reverse complement strand
GACGCTGTGGCATGGCCAATAAAATTGACATTGCGCCTGTGCCTGGCAAACGCCCCGGAATGGGTGGCTGGAGCATGTGTGTTTCCGCAAAATCTAAAAACAAAGAGGCTGCGGCGCGGTTTGTCCTCTGGGCGTGCGGTAAGGAGATTGCGGAGTATTATGCTGTTATGTCTGATCAAACAGCTGTGGAGCGCATCTTTGAAAACGACGAACTGCGTGCGCGTAACCGCTGGTATATGCGCTACGATGAGATCTGCAAGTCTGCCAGGCCGACGCTTTCGATCCATTGCAAGGGAAAAAAAACAATCCCAAACATCGCTGTAGATCGGGTGCTGTTTGATACGTTTCTCTACATTGCAAAGGACGGGATGTCCGTCCCCGACGCGGTCAGACGCGGTCATGAAGATTTTGTGGCGCTGTTTGAAGCATACGGTTACGAACAGTGAGCCTGTTTTTCGGGAAAAGACATGTACCAACCGTTGATGCGTTACCACCGCCAAAGAGCGGATTCCAGCGCGGTTGGTTTCTTATAAAAACGCATCTCAGTAAATTTTTTTCGCTGAACATCCTGTTTCTAGTATTCTGTTTGCCGGTTGTGACGATCCCGGCTGCATTTACCGCAACCAATCGTGTATGCCTCGTGTTATGGCGCGAAGGGAACTGTTTCTTATGGGAAGAGTTCTGGAGTGAGTTCAAGCGCGAATTTATTCGAGCGTTACTTGTCGGCATTCCCGCGGTATGCGGCATCGGATTGATGGCACTTGGCTTAATTCTTAATGGTGAGGGTATGTCGGTTATAGCTGCCTGGACGTTGCGCATATTGTTTGCCGCGGGCGGTGCGTGGTGTTTCGCAGTGACAAGTTACGCCTTTGGGATGCTTGCGCTGATTCGATTGCCAGTTGGGAAAATCCTGTCAAACGCATTGTTCCTGACGATGTTAGAACCGAGAAGGACTTTTGGAATTGTAGTGTTCGGCAGCGGAGTTGTGCTGCTGGGCGGATTCTTTTTACCATATACGTTACCGCTTTGCCTGTTTATTTGGTGTGCGTTCTGGCAATTTGGTGTTTCCGCACTCAGTTACGGGCCGATCAAAAGGCGTGTGCTGGCGTCGAATGAGAGCAATCCCATGTCGCCTGTGGATAATCACACGGCAAGAACAGCACGCCGGTAGGCGATAGAAATAAAAATGATTCTGAATGTACGCAATTATTCCAAGAACAGAAAAAGATATAGGGTGTATAAGGTAACGGAAACGGGAGGAATATGAATATATTGGTCTGCATCAAGCAGGTGCCCGGGACAAATAAAGTGGAAGTGGACGAAGGAACGGGCGTGCTGAAACGCGACGGAGTCGCGGCGAAACTCAATCCGTACGATCTGTTCGCGCTGGAGGCTGCGTTCGTGCTGGCGGAAAGAACGGGTGGGTGCGTGAAAACGCTGAGTATGGGGCCGCCGCAGGCGAGGTCCGCGCTTACGGAAACGCTCTGGATGGGCGCTGATGAGGGCGTTTTGTTGTGCGACCGTGCGTTCGCGGGCGCAGACGTTGCGGCGACGAGCCACGCGCTATCGCTCGGCGTAAAGGAGATGGGGACATTCGACCTCATTTTGTGCGGGAAACAGACGACCGACGGCGATACGGCGCAGGTCGGGCCGGAGCTCGCGGAACGGCTGGGTATCGAACACGCGACGAACGTTGTCAGGATAGACGGGATTGACGAAAAGGGAATCACGGTAACGATCGACCTCGACAGCGTGCTGCAGATGCAGAAAATCACGTTTCCGTGTCTGCTAACGATCGACAAGGACACGAACACACCGCGGCTGCCGTCGTATCAGCGCAAGAAAGCGACCGACGCTGAGAAGCAAATTCGCGTGCTGGCTGTCTGCGACCTGCCGGACGCGGACCGGACAAAGCTGGGTTTAAAAGGCTCGCCGACGCAGGTTGAACGTATCTTCCCGCCGGAGAACGACGTAGAGCAACAAACATTGACCGGCACGGGATCGGAACTTGCAAGCGCGCTGTACGGTATACTGCGCGAGGAGAAATTCGTTTGAAGGAGCATACATGGGACTAGTTATCCATCAGGACAAGATCACAAGCGAAATCGCCGGACGGCTGCAGGAAATCTGCCCGTTCGATGCGCTGGAATATGAAGGCGGCATCCTTTCCGCCAACGCTGCTTGCAAGAGCTGCAAGTTCTGTGTGAAGAATGGGCCGAAAGGCGCAATCACGTGGGAGGACGAAAAGAAGGCGGGACTGGATAAATCTGCATGGCGCGGGGTAGCCGTGTTCGCGGAGAAACGTGACAATATACTCCATCCGGTCACACTGGAGCTGCTCGGCAAGGCGGAGCAACTTGTAAAAGTGACGGATGAGCCCGTGTATGCTGTGCTGATTGGGAGCAGTGTAAAAGCACTTGCCGGCGAGCTGCTGCATTACGGCGCGGATAGAGTGTTTGTCTACGACAATCCGGCGTTTGAACGGTTCACGGTATCACCGTACGCCGCCGCGCTGTACGATTTTATCCAAAGAGTCAAGCCATCTTCGATTCTCGTGGGCGCGACGAGCCTCGGCCGTTCGCTCGCGCCGAAGGTCGCCGCGCGCTGCGGCGCGGGCCTGACGGCGGACTGCACGATCCTTGAAATGAAGGAAACCACCGATCTTGTACAGATTCGGCCTGCGTTCGGCGGGAACATCATGGCGCAGATCGTCACGCCAAACAACCGGCCGCAGTTCTGCACGGCGCGGTACAAGATCTTTAATGCGCCCAAGCGTAGCGAAGAAGCGACGGGCGAAGTGATCGACATGCAGGTTACGGATAAAATGCGGCAGAGTAAAACGCACGTGCTGAAGATCGAAGAGAAGCCGAAGGAGATCGACATTTCAGAAGCGGACACGATCGTTGCTTGCGGCCGGGGCTTCTCAAAAGAAGCGGACTTAGCTTTGGCAAAGGACCTCGCGGGATTACTTCATGCGCAGATGGCCGGAACGCGTGCCATGATCGAAGCCGGCTGGCTCGACCCGAAACGCCAGATTGGGCTGTCGGGGCGGACGGTGAAGCCGAAGCTGCTGATCGCGCTGGGAATTTCAGGCTCGGTGCAATTCGCCGCAGGCATGAAGGGCAGCGAGCGGATCGTCGCGGTCAACAAAGATCCGAACGCGAGCATTTTCGAGTTTGCGCACGTCGGACTCGTCGGCGACCTGTATCAAATCGTTCCGCAACTGATCGAACGAATCCGGGAGGGTACACGGAATGTATAAGAAGATGACGAGTGAGGATATCGCGTATTTAAAAACGATCACGGCTTCTAATCGCGTACTGACCGGCGAACAGATTGGCGAGGACTACAGCCACGACGAACTCGGCGGCGTGTCGAGTATGCCGGAAGCGCTTGTGAAAGTGCTGAGCACGGAGGAAGTTTCCGCGATCATGCAATACGCCAACGAGCAGAATATCCCGGTGGTCGTGCGCGGCAGCGGGACGGGTTTGGTTGGGGCCGGGGTCGCGCTGTACGGCGGTATTATGCTGGAGACGACGGGCATGGACCAGATACTTGAACTGGATGAAGCGAATCTGACGGTGACTGTGCAGCCGGGCGTGCTTTTAATGGATCTTGCCGCATTTTGCGAGGAGCACGACTTCCTGTATCCGCCGGACCCGGGTGAAAAGAGCGCGACGGTCGGCGGGAACATTAGCACGAACGCAGGTGGAATGCGAGCGGTGAAGTACGGGGTGACAAGGGATTACGTACGTGCGCTCACGGCGGTGCTGCCGAGCGGAGAAATATTACATCTCGCTGGCAAGGTGGTCAAGAACAGCACGGGCTACGCGCTAAAAGAACTGTTGATCGGCTCCGAAGGCACGCTGGCGGTGATTACGGAAGCGATCCTAAAGCTTGTTCCTCTTCCTAAGATCACGGTGTCGCTATTAATCCCATTTCCTTCGATTAAAGAGGCGATCGTGACGGTGCCGAAACTGATCCGCAGCAAGGCGTCCTTAACGGCGATTGAATTCATGGAGAGAGGCACGATTCTGTTTTCGGAGGAGTACCTTGGAAAACGTTTCCCGGACACGAAAGCGCCTGCCTACCTGCTCTTAACGGCAGATGGGAACGAACGATGCGCGGTGGAAGCGGAACTGGACGGCGTGGCGGAGTTATGCTTGGAGAACGGCGCTGTGGACGCGTACATCGTGGACACGGAGGAACGTAAGGTGTCGGTGTGGACGGCGCGTGGCGCGTTTCTGGAGGCGATCAAAGCATCGACGACGGAGATGGACGAGTGCGACGTGGTGGTGCCGCGGGATCGAGTCGCGGAATTAGTGCTGTATACCCATGAACTCTCAAAAGAGTTCAGTATACGGCTGCCGTCGTTCGGGCACGCAGGAGATGGCAATCTGCACGTTTACATCTGCCGGGACGAACTGAGCAAGGCCGAATGGGGGGAAAAGCTGAGTGCCGTGTTTGAGCGGATGTATGCAAAAGCAAGGGAACTCGGCGGGCTTGTTTCCGGCGAGCACGGGATCGGGTATGCAAAGAAAGACTACATGGCGGACGCGTACAGCGATGCGGCAATAGAACTGATGCGAAGAATCAAGAAGGCGTTCGATCCCAACGGGATTCTCAACCCGGGGAAGGTGTTATAGATGCTGTATTTACCGTACGGCTATACAACGATTCCTTTTGACGAAACCGGGGTAACCGTGCTGCGCTCCCGTGTGGACGAACTCTTAAGCGATCGCACAGGCCCGGAACTCGTTCGGGAGGCGATGGCGAATCCGATCGGGACCAAACGGCTGTATGAACTGGCTAAGGGGAAACGAACCTGCACCGTGATTGTCTCCGATCATACGCGGCCTGTTCCGAGCCGGGACATCCTGCCCGGCATGCTCTGTGAATTACGGCGGGGAAGTCCGGGCATCCAGATCACATTGCTTGTCGCGACCGGCTTTCACCGTGGAACGACAAAGCGGGAACTGGTTGATAAACTCGGAGAATTGATCGTTGCGAACGAACGAATCGTCGTTCATGATTGCGCCGACACGGCGGCGAACGTTCCAATCGGTGTTTTGCCGTCCGGCGCGCCGCTGGTGGTCGACCGTCTTGCAGCGGGGACGGACTTGCTCGTATCGGAAGGGTTTATCGAACCGCATTTTTTTGCCGGGTTTTCCGGCGGACGAAAGAGTATCCTGCCCGGCGTGTGCGACCGCGCGACCGTGCTCGGCAACCATTGCAGTAAATTCATCGACAGCCCATACGCACGAGCGGGCGTTCTGGATGGGAATCCGATCCATGCGGACATGGTTGCAGCCGCGAAACTGGCAGGTCTTCGGTATATTGTAAACGTGGTAATCGACGAGGATAAACAAACGGTCGCGGCGTTCGCGGGCGATCCGCTTGAAGCGCATGTTGCGGGTTGTGCGTTTTTACGACCGTATTGCGAGGTTTCTGCCGAGCCCAACGATATTGTGATCACAACCAACGGCGGCGCGCCGCTCGATCAGAATTTATATCAATGTGTAAAGGGACTAGCGGCTGCGGAGACTGCGGCGAAGGACGGCGGCGTACTGATCATGCTCGCCGAATGTTCGGACGGGACGGGTGGAGATGCGTTTTACCGCTCGCTTGCGGACTACGAAAACCTTGCCGCGCTTTACGATACAATCATGGCGACGCCGCAGAACAAGACAATTCCAGATCAGTGGGAAAGCCAGATTCTGGCGCGGATTCTCCGGCATAACAGGGTAATCTTTGTTACACGACCGGAGATGGAACGGATCGTCCGCGAAATGAAAATGGACTACGCCGCCACACTGGATGCTGCGCTTGACATGGCGCGTGCGGATAAGGGCTTGAACGCCTCGATCAGCGTTATTCCTTACGGGGTGTCGGTAATCGTGACAAGGAAATAGGATAGGATTTGACTGACGGCGGCTTTCACAGCAGAACAAGCTCGGTGCTTTTACTTATAATTATATAAGATAATCTTAATCATAAATTTTCATGGATGAAATAGCTCGTGGTTTCTTTGATAAGATCGTATAAATATCGAGTATAGGATTTATTGTACGTTATCCTGCCGTGAGGTGCCTTTCAAAAAAACGTCCGGACTGAATGAGGAAAAATCGGTATTTAAATGGCTTCAGAGCCGGATTTTTTGGTAAATTCAGCCGACGCCAGGGTAAAGTAGCGCTGTGCGGACGGAACTCGTGATTGTCCCTTCGCCAGCGTTCTGTTGGTTAAGAATGGACATGTATTTCTTCAAAACAGATAGCAACCAACTTCAGGCAATTGGTATAAATGACTTTTCCTTGCTGCAGAATTACAAAAGAACACGTACAAATAAGTGGTCAGATTGCGAATGTACCCTGACCATTGCACCTGCGGGGAGCATAACCCAACAATACTGGCTGGGGATCGGAACCGACCTGTGTTTAAACTATTCCAGACGGAGCGATTGATCATGCGCATGCCGGCGGTATTGCTGCGGCGTCATCCCCGAACGATTTTTGAATATCCGGCAGAAATGACTGAGCGAATCGTATCCGAGCCGGGATGCGATTTCATGAACCGGAAAGTTCGTCGAAAGCAGAAAGCTCTGTGCGTAGTCCATCTTAACGCGCGTGAGGTACTCCACAACCGTACAACCCTTGCTCTCCCGAAAACGGCGAATCAACACGGGCGCGCTGTACGGACAGAGTGCATACACATCCGAAGCGCGACAGGTCAAATATTCTGGCGAACGCAGTTTTAGCAGCAACTCCGCAAACCATTCACCCGTGCCGCCGGTCGCATGGCGTCGATACAGCAGCGAAAGCGCTTCCGCGATCATCTCCAGTATTATCCGTGAAGCGTCGTCCGCACGGTTTCCGCAGAGGCTGACTTGTTCCGCACGGTCGAGAAAAAATGTCGTATCCGCATCGCCGAGCATCGCGTTCATCGGCGGCCCGCTGCGGATTGCATCAAACGGGATATGCAGCGCGGCGCAAAGCGCCTGCATCCGTTCCGGCAGGATCAGCAGATTCATATGCGTGCAGGATTCGCCGCGCGCGGCAGCGAACCGGTGCACGTCCTGCGGGCGAATCAGCTGTATTGTATTCCGCCGAAGCATGAATTCGCTTCCGTTCAGGCGGTGTTGTGCACTCCCGCGCGTAACGAGGAAGATCTCAAAGTAATTATGATAATGCAGCGTGGTGGTGTGTTCGTTCCACCAATGGAACGAAACATGGTGCGTTCGCAAGCGCGTGTTTTCATGGTAATCCACCATGTGCATATCCGCCTCGTCAACGGCGGGGTTTGTAAAATCACAATTGTATAAATCACTATCCATATGAGAATCATACTATTTTCATAAAAAAATCGTCAATAGCCTTTTGATTGTTTAAAAAATCACAATACGTTTTCAAAAGATCACAACGCCGCCCCGTTTACACGCAGGCATGCCGATGATACAGTCAAATTACAGTTCAAAACCATTCAATCAGGAGGGACGCTTATGCAGACGAAGAGAACTAGTCCGTTTCGCTATGCCATAGGAATGTTCGGCACGAGTATTCCGATCAACATGTTCAAGACGTACGCCGCGGCATTTTATGTTATCAAGCACGGCGTTACAACTACACAGTTTGCGCTTGTTTTGTTCCTTTATACGTTTCTGGATGCGATCGATAATCCGGTATACGGCTTTTTGTCCGACAGGACGCGTACCAAATGGGGGCGCAGGCGGCCCTGGCTTGTCATTGCCACGCCGCTGTTGGTGCTGTGCTTTATCGCTTTTTACAACCTTCCGGCGTTTCTAAGCGGGAACAGCATCTTCGTTTACATGTTGCTGATGTATATGCTCACCGGTACGCTGGACTCGCTGATCAACGCGAACTACGGCGCGCTCTTTCCGGAATTGTTCCGAACCGATGCGGAGCGGGCCAAGACAAACGCCATGCGGCAGGCGTTTCAGCTGGCCGCCATGGGCATCAGCATTGCGCTGACGCCGATCGTGACGGAAAAAATCGGTTACGGACCGACGTCGATCATCTACGGCGTCCTAGCGGCGGCAGTCATCCTTTATATGGCGTTCGGCAGCCACGAAACGGCGCATGACGAAACGGCGGAAAAGCCGAGGCTTTGGCCGACGATCAAGGCGCTGGTCACAAACCCGAAATTCTGGATATTCGGCGTTACTAATGCACTGTACAGCGCGGCGATGGCGCTCGTGATGCAGGCCGTCTCGTTTTACACCCAGTACACGCTCAACCTCTCCGGTTCCGCGACCACCATTCTGCTTGCGGTCGTGCTCCTGCTGGCGATGGGCGGCGTGGCCGCCTGGGCGCAGCTTGTTAAGAAATACACCGTCATGCCTGTTTGGCGTTCGGCGCTGATTTTCCTTGCGCTGTCGTTTGTGCCCCTGTATTTTATGAAGAGTCTGCTTGGCGCAATCGTTGCAAGCTGCTTCGTCGGCCTCGGTTTTGCGGGTGCGATTACGACCATGGACCTCATTGGCGCGCGCATTATGGACGAGGACACGAAAAAGTACAACCTTAGAAGGGAAGGCACCTATGCCAGCGCCATGGGCTTCATGAACCGCCTCAGTGGGCTGTTTACAAGCCTTGCGTTCCTTCTTGTCGGCACTCTCTACGGCTTTGAAAGCGGCGACAACCCCGGAACTATGCCGGGTGAAGCGGCAAAGTTTTTGATTGCGATCTTCCCGTTTGCCGTAATGGTGCTCAGCGCCGTAACCGCGAGGTTCCTACGATTCCCGCCGAATGAAAACGCGCCGGTGGACGAAGAACTGGCGGCGGAAGATGAAGCGGTATGAACGAGAGGTATCTGATTGTCAATGCCGACGACTTTGGGTTGACAAAGCCGGGCGACGACGCGATATCGGCGCTGTTTGAGGCGAAACGGATCACGTCGACGACGCTCCTTGCGCCTGCAACGCGCGCGCAGCAGGCATGCGCCGCCGCCAATGCGCGAAGCCTTCCCGTCGGCGTACACTGGACGATACATGCGGAATGGGAAGATCAGCGCTGGCCGCCGTGCGCCGGGGCGCAGCGCGTGCCTTCGCTGTGTGAAGACGGCGCGATGATCCCGAACGCCGCCCGCGCTTCCGCGGCGGTAAAAAGCGCCGATGTAACGCGCGAACTGGAAGCGCAGTATCGATTCCTTTTCGATAACGGGGTGACGCCCGACCATGCCGACAGCCATGGCGGCACGCTCTATGGAATCAACGGAAGACTGTTTTTTCTGAATGCGTTCCGGCTCTGCAGGCGCTATGATCTGCCGTTTCGCTTTCCGCGCAGGAGCGATTTTCTACGCAGGCAGTTCAGGCATGAACCGGGTGCGCTTCTGCGCGCCGCCCACCGCGCCATCGTTGCCGCGGGGGACGGTTTCGGTGTGCGGCTGATCGACGATTTTATCACAAATCCGCATCCGGTCGGAAAAATCGACGGCTATCAAGCGCTTGCGGACTATTATACCCGCGAGATTATTGGCGCGGGCACGGGCGTCACCGAGGTGTTCATGCACCCGTCGCTTCCGGACGCCGGATTGCAGAACAAAACACCCGAATGGCAAAAGCGCATTTGGGAATATGAATATCTTACGAGCGACTCGTTCCAAACCTTGCTGGAGCGGGAAGGGTTTATTCTGACAAACTGGGGAAACGCGCCGATTCGCGGAAGGAAACGGACAGACCGATGAAAATCATGCTGCATATCGATAAGAGCGAGGAACGCTCCTATCGCAGAATTTCGTTCACCGTTCCGGATAATGCCGAACGCATCGACGTGCGCATGCATTATCCGCGTTACACGGAGTGCGCTGCGGACGGGTTCGTCCGCAAAGAGAACATATGCGTCGTCGACCTTGCGCTGGAAACGCCGACAGGACAACTCGCCGGCGCGGCGGGCTCCAATCGCGCGCATGTGTTCGTTTCCCCGCTTGGAAGCAGCGCGGGTTTTGCCGAAGCGGAACTATCCGCCGGGGATTGGAGCATTATTGCGGGGGCGTATTGCGTGCCGGAACACGGCGTGGACTTGGATTTCGAAATCAACGTCAAGTTGAAACACCGGCGGCTTTTGCGCGGAGATATCCATGCGCACACAAGCGCGTCCGACGGCGTGTTTTCCATGGATGCCCTTGCCGGGATGGCGCGCGGCGAAGGACTGGATTTTTTGTTCATTACGGATCACAACAACGTGTCGTCCCCGCCGCTGTATGAAGGCATCAGCGTTCTGCCGGGCGTCGAATGGACGCACTATCAAGGGCATGCCAACTTCCTGGGAAGCGCCGCGCCGCTCCCGGGACGATATGACAAGAGAAGCCTTTCGGAAGCAGCCGCACTGATGCAGTCCGCGCGCGAAGGCGGAGCGCTGGTCGTGCTCAACCATCCGTTTTGTCCGCTCGTGCCGTGGCTTTGGGGTTTCGACGTGCCGTTTGACGCGCTGGAGGTATGGAACGGCGTGATGAGCGAGCGAAACGAACGCGCCGTTGCATACTGGCACAGTGAACTCTGCAAAGGCAGGCGCATCCCCGCGCTTGGCGGGAGCGATTATCATTCTCCCGGTCTGCTTGGCAGCCTTGCGGCGCCGACCATGTGCTTATATGCATTGTCGCGCACCCGCGCGGACGTCATGGATGCGCTGCGCCGCGGCGACGGATTTATCACCTATCTTCCGAACGGGCCGGTTGTGGATATCGGATGCGAAACGGCGGATGGGCGCGTTTCGTTCGGCGGTGTTGCGCCCGTCGGCGCGGACGTTACGTTTGTGTTTGGCCATTTGTCGGGCGGCGATGAAATCCGCCTGATCACCGACCAGGCGACGGAGCGGATCGTCTGCCCGCCGGACACGATATCCTATTCCGTTACCCGCAGATATTTCGCAACAAAATTCGTGCGCGCCGAGATGAGTCGCGTGTATGCGCCAGGCCTGCCGCCCATGAAGGCGCTGCTGTCCAACCCGGTTTATTTTGAATAGCGGAGGCGTATGGTATGGTCAATTTGGATGTTCGGCGTGTTATCGTTGTCGCCAAAACGCATCTGGACGTCGGTTTTACCGATTATGCCGCGGTGGTAATGCGGCGGTACGTGGATTCGTTTATCCCCAAAGCGCTCGATCTGGCATTTCTCGTCAACACGCCTGAAAAAAGGCGCTTTGTCTGGACGACCGGGTCCTACTTGATCAAATACTATCTCGAGCATGCCGGCGAGACGGAAAAGGCGCGCTGTCTGGAGGCGCTC
>CAYTHS010000096.1:2246-11370 GCA_964437665.1 uncultured Oscillospiraceae bacterium | reverse complement strand
CCTCACCGGTTTCGGGCGCTTACTCCACTATGGACAGGTTCAACGGGTACTTAAAAGCGCTGGAAGAAGAAGGGATCCCCTTTGATCCGTCGCTGGTGCTGATGTGCAAGTATAATTACATCGACGGTTATAACGTGGCGGTTGAAATGCTGTCACAGTCAATTGATGTCGACGGAATCATTGCGTTTAACGATTCGGTCGCTTCCGGCGTCATAAAACTATTGCTGGAACAGGGGATATCCGTTCCGGAAGACATTTCCGTAATCGGCTATGACGACGGGCCGATTGCGCCGATCCTATCGCCTTCATTGACCTCCGTAAAGCAGGATGCGTACATGATTGGCGTTAAGGCCGCCGATATGATGCTCAGACTGTTGAACGGAGAGGAGGTTAAGGACGAAATCCTTGATGTAAGCCTGTCGATCCGCAACTCTACCTCGGTTCGGAAGGAATCCGGCGCTTAAGAGGGACAGCATATACAACAACATATAGTAAACAAACACTTTCGGCGTGATACGAATGGATGCACCTCGTATCTGCCGTTTGTCGTGTCTCCGCTTGCTTGGAATATTTGCCGACAAACGGGGATTTTTCTATCAGGACGGGTTTACAACGAAACATCAGTGTGCGCTCGGCAACTAGCGATCACATCGTTTATCGTGTAATCGGAGGAGCAGTATGATCAGATTCTGACCGGGGGGGGGAGACCCCCCAAAAGCATCAAAATTAAATTGACAACCAAATTAACAAGTATACAACCATAATTACTGGTAATAGTTTGACAACTAACAACTTATCATGATAAGGTAAGTTGGTAGATGGAAGCGACCATATGTTTGCATCTGCGGAGAACCACAGGGAGGAGACTGCAATGAAAACAAGAAAAATAAGCGTCCTGCTGGCAATCATAATGGCACTGTCTGTTTTACTGACGGCATGCGCAGGCAAAGCGACGGAGGAAACCGACAGCCTGCAGAGAGTGTTGGACGCCGGAAAACTGACGGTTGTTGGAAGCGGCGGATATCCACCGTTTAATTATTTTGACGAAGACGGCAATGTCGTTGGATTTGACGTCGACGTAGGCCGCGAAATTGCGAAGCGCCTCGGTGTTGAACTGAACTATGTCACAAGTGACTGGGACGGTCTGATCGAAGGCCTGCGCAACAAACGTTACGATGGAATTCTCGGCAGTATGGCCATCACGGACGAGCGGCTTGAAGTTGTATCGTTTACGGACCCATACTACTACTCCGGCGCACAGTTGGTCGTCCGGTCTGACTCCGGCATTACCGATCCGTCTGAGATGGACGGCAAGACAATCGGCGTGACAACGGGAACGAACTTTGTTGCCGACGCGGAAAGCCTAGATGCCGACGTAAGCATGTATCAGGACGATAACGCGACGCTGATGGAACTCATCAACGGCAGGCTCGACGGCGTAATCACCGACCGGCTGGTTGCGGTCAAAGCAATGAGTGAGATGAGCGGCGGCGACAGCCTGACGCTGGCGGGCAATATCCTGCGACTGGAATCGATGGGAATTGCCATCAATCAGCAGGACGATACGCTGCTTGATAGAATTAACGAAATTCTCGCCGATATGCGAGATGACGGCACGCTTACCGGAATCAGCGAGAGTTGGTTCGGTACGGACATCACTATAAAATAAAACACGATATCGGTAACAGGAGGGGGACTGCGCCGGTGCGCAGATCCCCTCTTTTTCAGGAGGTAGATATATGAGTGTATGGGATTTTTCCATCATTCCGAAATATTTTACGTCGTTTCTGCCGTACGCATGGATGACGGTGCAGGTAACGGTATTCGGAATTCTGGTAGGGCTTGGCTTTGGACTTGTGTTCGGCCTGCTGCGCGTTTCAAAATGGTCGCTCTTAAACTATCCGGCGAAATTTTATATCTGGATCATTCGCGGAACGCCGCTGCTGCTGCAGTTGCTGCTCCTGTATCTTGGATTCACGAACATTATTTTGCTGGACAAGCTGCCCGCCGCGGCGCTTGCGCTCGGCATCCATAACGGTGCGTATATCGCGGAGATTTTGCGCGGAGCGATTCAGTCCGTCGACCGCGGCCAGCGCGAAGCGGGTATTTCGCTCGGCATGACGCAGGCCAAAGTGATGCGGCGCATCATCATTCCGCAGGCGTTCAAGCGCGCGGTGCCGCCGCTGAGCAACCAGTTTATCATCGCGCTGAAGGATTCGTCGCTGGCGAGTGCGATCTCCGTTCCGGAGCTGCTGCTGCATGCGCGTCAGCTCGGCTCGTCCACGTTCCATTATATGGAGATGCTGCTGATCGCTGCGATTTATTACCTGATTATGACGACGGTTCTGACATTTTTTGCAAACCGCATAGAAAAGCGTCTGCGTGTCAGTGAAGCGAGGACGGTGTAAACGTATGAAAAAAGGCGGAGTGATGATTGAAGTCAGGCATTTGAATAAGTGGTATGGAAAACATAAGGTCATCGACGATATCAACCTCAAGGTCGAACAGGGTGAGGTTGTGGTCATAATCGGTGCGAGCGGTTCCGGGAAGAGCACGTTGCTGCGGTGTATCAATTTCTTGGAAAAACCGCGCAGCGGGACGATCAGCATCGACGGGAAAGAAATCAACGCAAAGACGAAAAAACTGCATCTGATCCGGCGCGAAGTCGGCATGGTGTTTCAGCACTTCAACCTCTTCCCGCATATGACGGTTATGGGGAACGTGACCGAAGGGTTGACACAGGTGAAGGGCATGAGCCGTGATGAAGCGGCTGCAATCGGCACGAAAATGCTGGAAAAGGTCGATATGCTGGAAAAAGCGGACGTGTATCCGTCCATGATATCCGGCGGACAGAAACAGCGCGTCGCGATTGCGCGTGCATTGGCGATGAACCCGAAGATCATGCTCTTTGACGAGCCAACGAGCGCGCTCGACCCGGAACTGGTCGGGGACGTGCTTCTGGTTATGAAAAAGCTTGCAAAGGAGGGCATGACGATGATCGTCGTGACGCACGAGATGGGATTTGCACGCGAGGTCGCCGACCGCATTCTTTATATGGATGCAGGGCGGGTCGTTGAGGAAGGTACGCCGGAGGATATCTATAACGATCCGCAGAATGAACGGACGAAGGAATTCTTAAGCAGGATTCTGTAACGACGGTGCTTGGGCGTGTTTCTAAAAACTGTACCTTTCATGCTTTGATAACACCCCCTGGCGAATCTGCAGCAAAATGAACAAAGGGTATCCCAAACGGCATACGGTCCGCATTGCCTGATCGTATGCCTTTTATGCTCGCTGATTGGACTTTTCTTTTGTAATCCGCTTATACAGGAGGATTTCCAGGATGGCAATCATTCCCACATGGCTGGTCACATCTACGTCATCATAGCTGATCTCATCGGCGAAGAAGTAGAAGTTGAGATCGCTCATATTCTGGATCGTATTGTTGTCTGCGCGCGTGAATGAAACGATTGTCGGCGTCGCAACCGCGAAGATTTCTTCGATTTGATGAACGAGCGGCGCGTTATCGCCGGTGTAGGACAGCACCAGCAGCACGTCTTCTTTTTTGATTCGATGCGTTACGGATTTGATTTCGTAGGCTTCATGGGGCAGCTTCACGTCATAACCGATAGTGGTGAGCAAACGATAGAAATATCTTGCAACGTCCGCGCTCAGACCGCCGGCCAGAATATAGATGGTCGGGTACCTCGACAGGATATAATCGAATTGATCCATCTTTTCTTCTGTGATGATCTTCACGGCTTCGATGATATTTTTCAGATAGCTGTCCCGGTATTTATCGTTGCGCACGATGTTAGGGATGGCGATTCCGCGCGAGTCGCGTTCGGTTTCCCGGATTGCTTCGATAAATTCGGCATACCCCGAATAGCCGAGTTTGCGGACGCAACGAAACAGCGTTGTGCTGGAAACGTAACAAACGGCCGACAGTTCGCGGATGCTCATGCTTTTGACAGCCTGCAGATTTCGCGTCACATAGTTGAAGATGTTTTTTTCAGTTGGCGACAGGGTGTGAACCCTTTCACTTGTTTGTTGGTAGAAGTTCATAGGGTTCTCCTTGCGTTACAATATTTTGTTTATACAGCATTGTACCATCGCACGGCAATGGCATCAAGCCAAATATATAAAGGAAAGAAAAGGAGAAACTCCCCGGGGATGCAGCCAATCAGCTATTTGAGAATACGCTCTATGCGGGCGCGGCGTAACGGTGTTCCTTTAAAAGTAACATTATGCGAAGAGCGTTACTCCGTTTTTTTTCGATTGATACTAATTTACATTATGGCGGAATTGGAATAATCTGATTTTGTTATAAGCGCTTATAACGTAATCACAGACCATATTTCAATCAGAAAAGAGAGGATCAAAATGTCGAAACGTATCGATTCGAAGCCTCGTGCCGACGGTTTCCGTATGCCTGGAGAATTTGAGAACCAGAAACAGATTTGGATGATCTGGCCGGAACGCCCGGATAACTGGCGTGACGGAGGCAAGCCAGCGCAGAAAGCTTATACGGAAGTTGCCAAAGCCATATCTCAGTTCGAGCCGGTAACGATGTGCGTTTCTTACGGTCAATATGCGAATGCACGAAACGCTCTGCCGCCGGAAGTCCGCGTTGTGGAAATCTCGAACAACGACGCTTGGATGCGCGACTGCGGTCCGACGTTTGTGAAAAACGATCAGGGTTGCGTACGTGCAGTCGACTGGGACTTCAACGCATGGGGCGGTCTCGTAGACGGGCTGTACTTCCCGTGGGACGCCGACCAGGCGCTTGCGCAGAAGGTTTGCGAAATCGAGGGTATCGACACCTATCGCACTCCCGGATTCGTGCTGGAAGGCGGTTCGATTCATGCGGACGGAGAAGGCACGCTGCTTACGACGGAAATGTGCCTGCTGTCCGAAGGGCGCAATCCGCATTTGAATCGCAAGGAAATTGAGGGAATGCTGTCCGACTATCTTGCCATCGACAAGGTCATCTGGATCAAAGACGGTATCGACCCCGACGAAACGAACGGACATGTCGACGACGTCGCCTGTTTCATCCGCCCCGGCGAGGTTGCCTGCATTTATACGGACGATAAAGATAATCCATTCTATCAACAGTGCCAGGACGCTTATAAAACTCTTTCGGAAGCGACAGACGCAAAAGGACGCAAACTTATCGTACACAAGCTCTGCATGCCTAAAGTTCCCGTAACAATCGGAAAGGATTTTGCCATCGACTGCGTGGAGGATACGCTTCCCCGTGAGGAAGGCGACATCTGCATTGCTTCCTACATGAATTTCCTGATCGTAAACGGCGGCGTGATCGTTCCGCAGTATGGGGACGAGAACGACGCGATTGCGCTTCAGCAGGTGCAGGCGATGTTCCCCGAACGCAAAGCGGTGGGTGTGTTTACCCGTGAAGTTGTGTATGGCGGCGGCAACATTCACTGCATTACACAGCAGCAGATTATCTGACCGGGTATGTAAAAATGAAAGGGAGGTAACCTATGGAAAGCACAAAAAAAGTCAGCCTTGTAAAGTGTGTTCTCTTTACCATCTGCAGCATCATTGTGCTGGATTCTCTTGCTCCGGCGCCGGCCGCATTCGGCGTACAGTCTATCACTATGTGGCTTATACTGGCGGTGTTGTTCTTCCTGCCGTACGGCCTGCTCTCGGCGGAACTCGGCAGCACCTATCCGGATGACGGCGGCATCACCTCGTGGACCTCGCGCGCCTTTGGAAATCATCTTGGCGTGCAGGTTGGCTGGTTCTATTGGATCAACGTGGCGTTCTGGATGCCCGCTGTGTTTGTGACCTTCTCCTGGTGGATGTCCTATGCGTTTTTCCCCGAAGCCCCGGCGTTTGTGATCGCATTGATCGCGGTCGCCATGTGCTGGATCATCTGCTGGATCGGTATCCGCGGCATCGAACTGTCCGTCACGGTTACGGCGATCGCCTCCTTTGCAAAGATGGCCGTGCTGATTATCTTCGGAGTTCTGGGGTTTGTCTATCTGTTCAAAAACGGTCCGGCAAGCGATTTCTCGTTCGACAGTTTCAAAATCAAGTCGCTTGGCGACCTATCGAGCGGCGTGGCCGTTATTGTATACAACTTGCTCGGTTTTGAGCTGATCGGTTCGATTGGCTCAAAGATCAAAAACCCCGGAAAAACGGTGCCGAAGATGACTATACTGGCCGGTATTGCGATCACTGTATTGTATATCCTCGGCACCTTCGGCATTCTGGTTGCACTGAACAAAATCGACAGCCTGGATGGATTCTACTATGCACTCGAGGAGCTTTGCTCCGTATTCGGCGGCGCACAGCAGGTCATACTGAAAGTACTCGTCGTGGTTTCCTGCCTGACGCTCGTTTCCAATATGATTTCCTGGACGCTTGGCGCAAACGAGGCCCTGCAGGGCGCGGAACTCGACAAGCGTTCCAAGTTCCTCGGCCATCGCAGCAAGAAGCATGGAACGTCCGATAACCTTTACATTGTTATGGGAGTGCTTTCCACGCTGATGCTGATATTGAATTTCGCATTCGGCAGTGAAGATGCAAACGCCATTTTCTGGGATTTGCTCTCGTTCAGCTTTGTTATATTCATGCTGCCGTATTTGTTCATGTTTGCCAGCGCAATTCGCCTGCGTTACAAGGACAAGGATGCGAAACGCGTCTACAAAGTACCCGGCGGCAACGCTGGCATGTGGATTTCCGGCGTGCTCTGTATTGCCTGTGTAGCCATCTCCATCTTCTACCTGTTCTATGACGACATTATTGCCGGGAACATGTTTGCGTTCTGGGTAAAAGTCGTCGGCACGCTCCTCTGCGTTATTACAGGCGAGTGGCTTTACAGGGCGGGCGGAAAGAAAACCGCCTGACGCAGACAGCGGCAGAAACAAGTATAGCGCAGAGGCATTTCCTTCTGCGTCTGGGAAAGGAGGAAGCATGGGAAAGCGGAAACGGGCATTCTTGCTGCTCGCGATTGCGTGCATCATTGCAATTGTTCTGCTAATCGGCTTGCGCACGGATCGTTGGGCACAGATCGTATCGGAGCATACGAAGTCGATCGATACGAGTCTGTCCGCGGAAGAAAATGTGCAGGCACAGGCAAAAGCTACAGGCCTTGCGCTCGGTCCGCTTTCTCTGATTCCCCCTCTCGTTGCGATTGCGCTGGCGTTTATTACCAAGGAGGTCATCTCGTCGCTGCT
This sequence comes from uncultured Oscillospiraceae bacterium, assembly GCA_964437665.1. Classification (GTDB taxonomy): domain Bacteria; phylum Bacillota; class Clostridia; order Christensenellales; family CAG-138; genus UBA7703. The sequence goes on along the minus strand of CAYTHS010000096.1, from coordinate 4,162 downwards.
TGCCGGCGTGCTGGTCGGCTATAGCATGCTGTTTCTGCTCGACGGCGGCAGCGGATTCTTCCCCATGCTGTACGGCGTTGCCTCGGACACGGTCCATGGAGTAATCGACGTTGCTTCGGACCCGTACAACTGCTCGGTAATACTGCTTTGCCTCATAATTGGCGGGCTTGTAGCGGTGATTCGCATTTCCGGCGGATTCCGCGCGCTTGCCAACCGGCTGGTGCAGAAGGTCAAAAGCCCGCGCGGCGCCCAGCTGATCTCTCAGTTGATGGGAGTCGTAATCTTTTTTGACGATTATGCCAATTCTCTCATCGTCGGCCCGGTAATGAGCCCGGTTACCGACAAGCTGCGCGTCAGCCGCGAAAAGCTGGCGTACATCGTGGACTCCACCGCCGCGCCGGTGGCTGGGCTTGCGATTATCTCAAGCTGGATATCCGCCGAGCTTGCAGCCATTGAAAGCGGCTTTGTGGTTGCAAATGTGACCGCCTCGGCTTACGGTACGTTTCTCTCGAGCATACCGTACTGCTTCTACAACATCTTCGCTCTGATATTTTTGTTCAGCGGCATTCTTACGCGGCGTGAATACGGACGGATGCTACACGCGGAGGTGCGCGCCCGAAGGGGCACGCCGGTCAAGCCGGGCACGCGCGCGGAAGAAGACAATGTGTGCCTTGGGCGTATCGAAGAGATATCCTCCGCGGGCAAGATATGGGCCGCCGTCGTCCCGATTGTGGCGCTTTGCGGCATCGCCGTCGTAGAGTTTTACTTCACGGGGCTGCAGACGGCGCTGGAAAAGGGGCTGCTCTCGCCCGATGTGTCCCGATTCAGCCTCAGCACGATCTCGACAGCGTTCAGCGAAGCCGACACGATCACCATTTTGGTGAAGGCAACGATTATATCGAGCATTATCGCGCTCGTTTTCGGGATTGCCACGAAAGCTTTTTCATTCGTTAAAGGCGTCGAAACCTGGGTTTCCGGTGCATCCGCTATGTTCGTAACGGGCATTATCCTTTGCCTGGCCTGGTGCCTTTCGGGCGTGGTAGCGCAGCTTGGAACGGCGTATTATCTTGTGGAGCTCATCAGCCTGAACCTGCCTGCGTGGTGCATCCCGACGCTGGTGTTCCTTGTCTGCTGTGTGATCTCCTTTGCCGCCGGCAGTTACGGCTGTATGCTTATCGTGATGCCCATCGCGATTCCGATCGCCTTTGGGGTTACGGCACAACAGCAGCTAACCGGGGCCGAGGCGTCGGCGCTGCTGAGTGCGTGTGTCGCCAGTGTTCTTTCCGGCGCTATTTTCGGGGACCACTGCTCGCCGATCACGGATACGACGATTCTTTCGTCGATCGGGACAGGATGCAACAACATCGACCACGTAAAAACACAGTTGCCCTATGCGTTGACCGTTGCGGGAATATCCGCGGCAATTGGAACGCTGCCGGCAGGATTCGGTCTGCCGCCGTGGGGCAGCATACTCGCCGGTGCGGTATGCTGTGTGGCTGTGTGGTTTATATTCGGCAAGAAACCAGATTCCTTTCCGATGGAGCACCTCTGAGCGGGCCTTGGATTATCATGTGCAAACCGGGTCGGGTCGAACGGTACCAAATTCGGACAAAATAAAATACAATCACTAAACAGTCAGGAGAACTCAAAATGGAACTTCGGCATTTTATCGACACAAACGATTTTACAAAGGAAGAATTGCTGGATATTATCCATCTTTCGATCGAAATCAAAAATTGCATCCGCAACGGATATTACCCGCCGCTGCTAAAGAACAAGACGCTGGCAATGATCTTCCAGCAATCGTCCACGCGAACGCGTGTTTCGTTTGAAACCGCAATGCAGCAGCTCGGCGGTCATGCGCAGTATCTGGGGCCGGGCATGATTCAGCTTGGCGGACATGAAACGATCGAGGA
>CAYTHS010000096.1:0-2236 GCA_964437665.1 uncultured Oscillospiraceae bacterium | reverse complement strand
GGATACCGGCCGGGTGCTCAGCAAACTCGTTGACATCATTATGGCGCGCGTTATCTCTCATGACAGCATCGTCGCTCTTGCCAACAGCTGCACCGTTCCCGTGCTCAACGCCATGAGCGATTACAACCATCCCACGCAGGAGATCGGCGATCTGATTACGATTGTGGAAAATCTGCCGCGCGGCAAGAAGCTGGAGGACTGCAAGGTGGTCTTCGTTGGCGACGGTACGCAGGTATGCGCTTCTCTGGGCTTCATCTGCACAAAGCTCGGGATGCATTTTGTGCACTACGGGCCGGCAGCCCACCAGCTCAACGAGAAGCATAAAGCGATCATGGAGGGCAACTGCGCTGTTTCCGGCGGAACCTGGCAGGTGACCGACGACCGCGATGCGGTGCGCGGCGCAGACTTTATTTACACGGATGTTTGGTATGGCCTGTATGAAAGCGAGATGCCGAAGGAAGAGCGCGTCCGCGTATTCCATGATTATCAGGTGAACCGCGAGCTTATGCAGCTCGGCAATCTGGGTTGTAAATTCCTCCATTGCCTGCCCTGCACGCGCGGCGAGGACGTGACCGACGAGGTTGCGGATTCCGATGCGTCCCTGTGCTGGGAAGAAGCCGGCAACCGTCTCACCGCGATGCGCGGGCTGCTTGTGTATTTCATGCGCTATCAAAAAGAAGCCACCGAACTGCAAAAAGCAAGCGCCAAGGAGCGGCTGGACGCTTTCTTCACCGAAAGAGACTGGTAATCGTCGGAGAGGGAACATGTCGAAAATTGTAATTGCTTTAGGTGGAAACGCCCTGGGGAACACGCCGCTGGAGCAACGTCAGCTTGTGGCGCAGACAGCGAAACCCATTGTGGATTTGATCGCGAAAGGCAACGGAGTTGTGATTGCGCACGGAAACGGTCCGCAGGTTGGAATGATCCATCTGGGGATGTCGACGGCGGCTGAAAGCGGTGCTATCAAGGCTGCGATGCCTTTCCCGGAATGCGGTGCGATGAGCCAGGGATATATCGGGTATCACCTTCAGAACGCCATACGGAACGAATTGCAACGGCGCGGAATCCATAAACCCGTGGCTACGGTTATAACACAGGTGCTTGTGAATGCGGAGGACCCCGCGTTTCAGCATCCGACAAAACCCATCGGCGCATTTTACACCAAAGAACAGGCCGACAAAATTACGGCCCAAAAAGGGTGCGTCATGGTCGAGGATGCGGGACGGGGTTACCGGCAGGTAGTACCGTCGCCTAAACCGATGGACGTGATAGAAAAGGAAACCGTAAACGCGCTGATCGAAGCCGGAGAGGTTGTTATTACTGTCGGCGGCGGCGGAATTCCAGTGGTTGAGCGGGACGGCAGCCTCTGCGGCATACCGGCCGTTATCGATAAGGACTTTGCTTCGGCAAAGCTTGCGGAGCTCATTGGAGCGGATCTGCTCATTATTCTGACCGCCGTGGACAGGGTCGCCATAAACTATGGCAAACCGGACCAGCAGTCCCTCGAGCATATCAGCGTTGCACATGCCGAGCGGTATTGCCGGGAGGGGCATTTCGCCCCCGGCAGCATGCTGCCTAAAATGCAGGCGGCCATCGGGTTTGCAAAAAGCGGACGCAAAGCCATTATCGCTTCGCTTGCAAACGCGGCGGCGGCGATGGAAGGCAAGAGCGGCACGAGTGTGACGCTGTAGGCACACCCTAGACGCACATACGGAACGGACCCCGATTGCCGGATGAATATCTGGCAATCGAGGTCTTTTTTGTAAACGAAAATAGTATTGCACAGCGTTGTGGACGAAAAAAGGGACACCGGTATGCGCTGCAGACGCAGGCGCAATCCTGAAAAAGCATGTCGGGCCGATATTCCACCGGATGGGACACGCGAACGGAACAATACCGGCAAGCACTGTTTAACAAAAAAAAGCGCCGTACAGCAAAGAGGATGTGATATGAACGCAAAATCGGGAAATCAACTATATGGTCGCTTGGACACAAGTCAGGTGGACTGCCCGCGCTGGAAGCTGTATTCCATGATAATTTCCATCGGCCCGTCGTACGCTTGCTGTGCATCGTTCATGCCTACGAGCAGTTCCACTGCTTTTCTCCCGAATTCGGCAACCGGTTGAAGGATGGTTGTAAAAGCGATGGACATCATGCCGAAATCGTCGCTTGCGTCAAAACAAGCCAAGGAGATATCCTTCGGTACGGTCAGTCCATTTGCCCGGATCACGGAAAA
>CAYTHS010000095.1:0-11696 GCA_964437665.1 uncultured Oscillospiraceae bacterium | reverse complement strand
CCCACCGTCAGCCGGACGCGCATCCCGGTCGGCAGATACTGGGTCTCCATATTCAGCGAAACGCCGTCGAGCAAAACCTTCTTTGTTTCTATGCTCCAGGTATCCGCAGCGCCGTCTTCGCTTTCGTAGTGATCCATGGACAAATACGTTTCTCCGGAAAGCGGAACGCTTTTTACGATCGTGTTTGCCGAGGCCGTGTTGCCCGCCGTCGCATCGAACGTAAACGTATGCTCGATCAGTCCGACCGCCGCACAGCAGCCCATCGCGTCGTCTTCGGCAATGCGGATCGTCTGCGTCACAGTGACCAGTCCGTCCGGCAGGAGCTTTTCATCTCCGTCCGCGTAAAAGTCCGTGTAAAGCACCACATGATCGGCGCTTTCACGTGCCGCGTCGTCCTTAATCGGGGTAAGACCTCCTCCGCTGGAAAACAGCGTGTAGACGGTTGGATCGCCCTCGACGGTATACGTTACCACGGACACCGTCATCGCGTCGGCATTCTGCCCGCCCGGGTCGCCGCCGGGATACCCGAACCCGCGCATGAACGCCTCGACGCCGTGATGAGACGTATAGAGATTTGTATTCCACATGAGCATTTGGCCGTCATAGAGCACCTCGGCGATTTCCGGGCGGATGTCGCGCACCCACGCCCAGTCCTCTTCCTTATATGGTTCGTAGCCGTTCTTCTCGCGGTACTCCTGATACTGCTGCGGGAATCCAGCCTCCTGCAGCATAATCGTCTTATACCCGACGTCCGCCGGAGCCGCGTCGTCCAGCGCTTCCTCCACGGAGGGCACGGGCGTGCGGGATTCCGGCGCTGCGTTCATATACCGGCTCGGCGTATAGTCGATGCCGAAAAACGACGCGACCGCCTGCGCTGCTTTCGGGAAACACACAAAGAATACTGCAATCGCGACAACACAGGCCGCAAGCGACGCCATCGCACGCACGGCGGCACGGCGGCGCGAAGCTTTCGGCACGGCGGCCTTTTCAACCCGGCTGCGCACGCGTTTCGCCGCGCCGGCCGAAAGCGGGAGCACGTCGATCCCCGTAAGCAGTGTTTGCGTCTGCGTTACCGAGAGATCGGGAAAAAGATCGTTCCAGTCATTCTGCATCTGTCCTGCCTCCTTCCTCGATATCCCTGAGTTTTTTCAGCGCCCGCCGAAGCCGCTGATCGACGGTGTTTTCCTTCATGCCGACCTTTTTTGCAATCTGTTTTGTCCGCATGCCGAAATAGAACCGGCAAATCACAATCGTGCTGTCTGGTTCGCCGAGCGAACGCACGCGCCGGACGAGCTCGTCCTTTTCGATGCCGGCCAGCGCCGTTATGTCCGTCCGTTCGCCGGAAGGCAGCGTTTCGTCCAGCGGTTCCGTTTCCACCTTGTTCCGTTTCTTCAGCCGGTCGATCGCCATGTTCCGCGCGGCGGCGCAAAGATACGCCTTAATCGAGCCTTCGCGAAAATCCAGCGCCTCGCGCCGCCGGTAAACCGAAAGAAACGCGTCGCTGACGCATTCTTCGATTTCCTCGCGCGCGCCTTTTCCAAGAACGGCCGCCGCCGCATTATAGACAAGGCCGGTATACGCTTTGAGCATTTTGTTCAGCGCCCGTTCCGGATCGTGCAGAAGAAGATCGCTCATTGCATCCATGTATGATCCTCCTGTTTTCAAATGAGAACCCTCACATATTATATCTGTCATACCGTTAAAAATCTGACACGAGACGCCAAATTTTTTTCGCGCTTGTTTGCATAAAAAAGCAGCGCCGTCCGGTCGGACGAAGCTGCCGTATTGAAAATCGTGTTTACAGCGTTGCGGCCATGACCGCCTTGATCGTGTGCATGCGGTTCTCCGCTTCCTCGAACACGAGCGACTGCGGGGAGTTGAACACGTCGTCGGTCACTTCCATGTCCTTTCTTCCGAAGCGCGCGCCCATCTCGCGGCCGATGCCGGTGTTGAGATCGTGGAACGAAGGCAGGCAGTGCATGAAGATCGCGCCCGGCTTGGCTTTTGCCATGACGGCGGCATTTACCTGATACGGCGAAAGGTCGTCGATGCGCTCCTTCCAAACCTCGACGGGTTCGCCCATGGAGACCCAAACGTCCGTATAGATCACGTCCGCGCCGGAAACGCCCGCCATGATATCGTCCGTCTGCGTAATCGAGCCACCGCTTTCGCCACAGAACGCGCGGCAGGTTTCGGTCAGTTCCGCGGACGGGAAATATTTCTTCGGCGCGCAGGCGACAAAGTCCAACCCCATCTTGGCGCAGCCCACCATCAGCGAATTGCCCATGTTGAAGCGCGCGTCGCCGCAGTAAGCCAGTTTAATTCCCTTAAGCGTGCCGAACTTTTCCTGTATGGTCAAAAGGTCGGCGAGCACCTGCGTCGGGTGAAACTCCGTGGTCAGGCCGTTCCAAACCGGCACGCCCGCGTACGCCGCAAGCTCCTCGACGATCGACTGGCCGAACCCGCGGTACTCGATGCCGTCGTACATCCGCCCGAGCACGCGCGCAGTGTCCGCAATGCTCTCCTTCTTGCCGATCTGCGAGCCGGATGGGTCGAGATAGGTCGTGTGCATGCCGAGGTCGAACGCCGCGACCTCAAACGCGCAGCGCGTGCGCGTGCTGGTCTTTTCGAAGATCAATGCAACGTTTTTGCCGCGCAGCATGTCGTGCGGCGTTCCGGCTTTTTTTTGCGTCTTGAACGCGGCGGAAAGGTCGAGTAAGCCCGCGATTTCCTCCGCGGAAAAATCCAACAATTTTAAGAAACTCTTGCCCTTGAGATCCATTTTTCACATTCCTCCCAGCGTTTTTTCCAATATTAAAATACCCGCGTCGATCTCCTGTTTCGTAATCGTCAGCGGCGGCATCAGACGGACGGTGTCGCTGCCCGCGGTCAGCGCAAGCAGGCCGTTTTGCACGAGCGCGGCGACCGCCTGCTTATGCGAAACCGAAACACCCACGCCGGTCATGAGTCCCATCCCGCGCACGCTCGTTACGACCGGCAAATTCATCTTCTTAATCGTGTCGCGCAGATATTCTCCCTTTTCGGCGACTTCCGAAAGAAACGCGGGCGTCAGCGTACTCAAAACGGCGAGCGCACCGGCGGCGCAGATCGGGTTGCCGCCGAACGTGGACGCGTGCGTCCCCGCGGACAGCACGCCTGCGCAGGCTTCGTTAACGAGGAATCCGCCGAACGGCAAACCGCCCGCAATCCCCTTTGCAAACGTAACTACGTCCGGCTTGATACCGTACTGCTGAAAGCAAAACAGCGTACCCGTACGCCCGACGCCGGTCTGCACCTCGTCGACGATCAGCAAAAGGTCGTTGGCCGCGCAGTATTCGGCAACAGCCGTCACAAACGGTTTCTCCAGCGGAAGCACGCCGCCCTCGCCCTGGATGAGCTCCAGCATCACGGCGCATACGCCGCCGTTTTCGCAGGCGGAAACGACGCTTTCCAGGTCGTTGGCGTTTGCGTTGCAAAACCCCTCCGTAAACGGGAAAAAGTAGTGGTGAAACACGTCCTGCCCGGTCGCGGCCAGCGTTGTGACCGTGCGACCATGGAAGGAGTTTTTCAGCGTCACAATCGTGCTGCGCCCCGCGCCATATTTATCGAACGAATACTTCCGCGCAAGCTTAATCGCGCCCTCGTTGGCCTCCGCGCCGGAATTGCCGAAAAACACGCCCGCCATGCCGGTGCGCTTCGTCAGCTCGCGCGCAAGCAGCGCGGCAGGCTCGGTGTAGTACAGATTGGACGTGTGCGGCAGTTTTTTTGCCTGCCGACCGACGGCTTCCGTCCAAAGCTCGTTGCCATAGCCGAGCGAGCAAACGCCGATACCGCTGGCAAAATCGATATATTCTTTTCCACCGAAGTCGTAGAGCCGCGCGCCCTCGCCGCGCTCGATGGCGACCGGGAAACGCGTATACGTCGGCAGGATATTTTCTTCAGTAATACGGATGAGTTTTTCGTTCGTCATAGTGTCTCCCTTTTTCGCGTCAAACGGCAACCATGGTGCCGATGCCTTCATCGGTGAGCATTTCGATGAGGATGGAGTGCGGCACGCGTCCGTCGATGATGAACGCGCGCTTCGCGCCCTCCGCAACCGCATGCGCACAGCATTCCAGCTTCGGAATCATCCCGCCGGTGATCGCTCCACCGGCCTTCAGCGCAGTGATTTCGTCCAGCTTGATTCGTTTGATCAGCGATGCCGGATCACCTGCGTCTCTGAGCACGCCGATGGTATCCGTCAGGTTGATCAGGCTTTCCGCCTTCAGTGCCGCGGCCACATGCGACGCCGCCGTATCGGCATTGATGTTATAAACGCTGCCTTCGCTGTCGCACCCGATCGAGGATACGACGGGGATATATCCCTTTTCCAGCAAATCGATGATAGGATTCGGATGAACAGCAACGATTTCTCCGACATATCCGAGTTTTTTGTTTAGCTGCTTTGCTTCGATCATGTGCCCGTCCAGGCCGGAAAGACCGACCGCCATACCGCCGGCGCACTGAATCAGATTGACAAGCCCTTTGTTGACTTTACCGGCAAGCACCATTTGCGCCACATCCACGGTTTGCCGGTCGGTCACGCGCAGGCCGTTTATAAACGTCGTTTCCTTTCCAATCTGTTTGAGCACCGAACTGATAGCAGGCCCCCCGCCGTGAACAAGTACGATTTTGACCCCGACGAGCGTGAGCAGCACCACGTCTCCCATCACGGCTTTTCTGAGGGTTTCGTCCTCCATTGCGCTTCCGCCGTATTTAACCACGACGGTTTTTCCGTAATAATTCTTTATATAGGGAAGCGCCTGAATCAACACCTCCGCGCGGTTTTTGATGCTGATATTCATGTGCGGTAATCCCCGTTGATCTTTACATACCCGTATGTCAGGTCGCATCCGAACGCTACGGCTTCCCCATCTCCGTCGCCCATGGTGATCAGAATCTCAATCTCCGGCTCGGAAAGCACGGCTTTTGCCGTCTCTTCCGAAAAGTCCACGCCCGCGCCGTTTTTGCAGACCTCGACGCTTCCCGCGGCGGATGCGAATGCCACGCCGATTTTGGAAACGTCCGCCGGAACGCCCGCATACCCGAGCGCGCAGAGCACGCGTCCCCAGTTCGCGTCCGCACCGAACATCGCGCACTTGACCAGCGGCGAATTGATGACGGACTTTGCCAGCTTTTTAGCCGACGGCACGTCTTTTGCGCCGCCGAGCCTGCACGTGATCAACTTACTCGCGCCTTCACCGTCCGAGGCGATCATGCGCGCCAGATACAGCGTAACTTTCCGCAGCGCGGCGCAGAACGCGTCGAACGCTTCCCCTTCGGACGTGATCTGTGTGTTGCCCGCAAGCCCGTTGGCAAGCACGGTCACCATATCGTTGGTCGAGGTGTCCCCGTCGATGCTGACCATGTTAAAGCTCTCCGGCACGTCGGCGCTCAGCGCTTTTTGCAGCATGGCGGGCGTAATGGAAACGTCCGTGGTGATAAAGCAAAGCATGGTCGCCATATCGGGCTGAATCATGCCGCTGCCCTTGGCGATGCCGCCGATTTTGCAGGGAACGCCGCTGATCGTGAATTCGACGGCGATTTCCTTCTTTTTTAAGTCCGTGGTCATGATCGCTTCCGCGGCCACAGCGCTGTTTTTGCCGAGTGCGCCATAAAGCAGCGGAATACCGGTTTCAAACGGTCCCATGCTCATGGGTTTGCCGATTACGCCCGTGGAGGCGACCACCACGTCTTCCGGCGCGATACCGAGTGTTTTGCCAAGCAGCGCGCACATCCCTTCGGCGATTTCAACCCCGTTTGCGTTGCACGTGTTGGCGTTGCCGCTGTTGCAGACGATCGCCTGCGTAAACCCGTTTGCAACGTTCCGCTTTGTAATCGCAATCGGCGCGCCCTGCACGAGGTTGGTCGTGTAAACGCAGGCACACGCGGCGGAAACCTCGCTGAAAATGAGAGCGAGATCTTTTTTTGATTTATTCTTGCGGATGCCGCAGTACACGCCCGCGGCGAGAAAACCCTTTGCGGCGCACACGCCGCCTTCGATCTGTTTCATGCGTTTAGTCCTCTCCAAGTATGAGCCCGGCGTATTGATCTGCGCCGGTCATGATGTTCATACACTGAATCGCCGCGCCGGAAGCGCCTTTGCCGAGATTGTCGAAACGCGCAAGCAGCGTGATATGCGCCTCGCTGCCCGCAACGCTTAGGTCCATGCCGTCCCGGCTGGAAAGTTTCCCGCTGGAAAGGTAGCCGTTTTCGTCCATCTTTTCCCGGTAACGCACCAGCGGGCCCGTGTAGCATTCGCGGTATACGCTGCGGATGTCTTCCGCCCCCTTGCCCGGCGCAAGCTGCTGCAAAAACACGGTGATCACCGTGAGCATTCCGCTGAAGTAGTCCGCCACTACCGGCAAAAACGCGGGCGTATCGCACAAACCCGTGTAATAATTCATCTCCGGAAGATGTTTATGATCCTGCCGCAGCGCATAGAGCCGCGGGGATTTCAGCGTCACGTCCCGGTAGTCCGACTCGTACTGCGCAATCATCTTGTGCCCGCCGCCGCTATAACCGGTCAAAGACGTGCAGGTCAGAAGCGCGTCCTTTTTCAGGATTCCTTCCCGTAAAAGCGGCGCAATCAGCGTGATAAACCCGCTGGCATGGCAGCCCGGCACCGCGACGCGTTTTGAATCTTTGATCGCTTCATACCCGCCGTCGAACGGCTCGGGAAGCCCGTATGTCCACCCCTCCGCTATGCGGTGCGCGGTGGAAGGGTCGATGATGCGTGTGTTCGGATTCTCCACCATCCCGACCGCGTCGATCGCCGCCGCGTCCGGCAGGCAGAGAATAGAAACGTCGCTTTCGTTGAGCGCTTCTTTGCGGAGCGCCGCGTCCTTCCTGCGCTTTTCCGGTAACGTGATGAGCGCAAGGTCGTCCCGCTCCGAAAGCCGGTCGAAAATGCGCAGTCCGGTCGTGCCTTCTTTCCCATCGATAAAAACCTTAATCATGGCCCAAATACCCCGTCAGATACCGGATCTGCTCCTGCACCGACTCCGGCGACGTTCCGCCGGGAGAGGTGCGGGCTTTTACGCAGTTCGTCAGGTCGACCGCCTCATACACGTCCGCCTCAAAAAGGCCGGAAAATGCTTTGTATTCCGCCAGCGGCAGCGTGTCGAGCGTTTGCCCCTGTGCGATACAGCGTTTGACCAGCCGTCCGACAATTTGGTACGCCGTGCGGAACGACATGTCCTTTTTTACGAGATAGTCCGCGCAGTCCGTTGCGTTAAGAAAGCCTTCGGCGGCGGCGCGCAGCATTTTCTCTCTATGCACTTTCATCGCACCAAGCATAGACGCAAGCACACGAAGGCAGATTTTTGCCGTATCGACCGCGTCGAAAACCGCTTCCTTGTCCTCCTGCAGGTCCTTGTTGTACGCCAGCGGCAGTCCTTTCATGAGCGTGAGCAACGCCGTCAGGTCGCCGTAGACGCGCCCGGTCTTGCCGCGTACCAGCTCCGCCATGTCGGAATTCTTCTTCTGCGGCATGATGGACGAACCCGTGGTGAATTCGTCTGAAAGCTCGATAAATCCGAATTCCCAGCTCGAAAAGAGCACGATTTCTTCCGAAAGCCTGCTTAGATGCATCATCAGGATCGAAAGCGCCGCAGCCAGCTCGATGCAAAAATCCCGGTCCGAAACGCTGTCCAGCGAATTTTTCGTAATCCCCGCAAACCCGAGCGCTTTTGCCGTCGCCTCCCGGTCGACCGGATAGGTCGTGCCGGCCAGCGCCGCCGCGCCGAGCGGGCAGACGTTCATCAACGCTTTTGCGTTTTCCAGCCGCGCTGCATCCCGCTCGAGCATAAACGCGTACGCAAGCATCCAATGTCCGAACGTGACCGGCTGTGCGCGCTGCACATGCGTATAGCCGGGCATGACCGCGTCCGCATAATTCTGCGCGACGGTCACCATGCTCTGCATCAGCGCCCTAACCAGCGCAAGAGTCTCGTCCGTTTCAGCGCGCAGAGTAAGTCGGACGTCCAGCGCGACCTGATCGTTGCGGCTGCGCGCAGTATGCAGTTTCTTCCCGTCGTCGCCGATGCGGCGCGTCAGTTCCAGCTCGACGAACGAATGAATATCCTCAGCAAGCGGATCTATCGCAAGATTTCCGGCGGCAAGGTCGCTTAATATGCCCTGCAGTCCTTCAAGAATATGTTCGGCGCTCTTCTGCGGGATAATCCCGCGCGCCCCGAGCATTGCGGCGTGCGCCATCGATCCTTCAATATCCTGCCAAGCCATCCGGCTGTCCACAGTAATCGAACGGTTGAATTCGTCCGCCAGCTTTGCGTTGTTACCGTTTGTCCGCCCGCTCCAGAGCTTTTCCATCCGTTTTACTTCCTTCTATTATTCACCGCTGCGCCGGCACGCCGGCCGTTTTTTACTGCTTAGACTCCAGCATCGCCTGTACTCGCGTCGGCAGGCCGTAAAGATTAATGAACCCTTCCGCATCCTTCTGGTTATAGTCGCTCTCGCCGAAGGTTGCGATGCTCTCCGAATACTGGCTGTAGGGGCTGGAAAGGCCCGCCTTGATGATGTTTCCCTTATAGAGCTTGAGCTTTACCTTGCCGGTGACGGTTTCCTGCGTCTTGTCAACAAACGCCGCCAGCGCCAGACGCAGCGGGCTGAACCAGAGGCCGTTATACACCAGTTCGGCATAGGTGATGGCGAGTTCCTGCTTCTTATGCGCGGTGAGCTTGTCCAGCGTAATGGTCTCGAGCGCTTCGTGCGCTTTATAGAGGATCGTTCCACCGGGGGTTTCGTACACGCCGCGGCATTTGATTCCGACAAGCCTGTTTTCCACGATGTCCAGCAGGCCGATTCCGTTTGCGCCGCCGACTTCGTTAAGCTTGTAGATGATTTCCTTCGCGCTCATCTTCACGCCGTCCACCGCGACGGGAACGCCCTGGACAAACTCGATTTCAACATAGGCCGGTTCGTCCGGCGCGTCCAGCGGCGAAACGCACATTTCCAGAAAGCCCGGCTTTTCATACTGCGGCTCGTTTTCCGGGTCCTCCAGGTCAAGTCCCTCATGGGAAAGATGCCAGAGGTTTTTGTCTTTGGAATAGCTGGTCTCCTTGCTCACGCGCAGCGGGATGTTATGCGCCTCGGCGTATGCAATCTCCTCGTCGCGGGATTTGATCGTCCATTCGCGCCAGGGAGCGATAACCTTCATGCCCGGCGCAAAATGCTGGATGGCCAGTTCGAAACGCACCTGGTCGTTGCCCTTACCGGTACAGCCGTGAGATATCGCGTCCGCGCCTTCTTTCAGAGCGATTTGCGCGAGTCTTTTAGCGATGACCGGCCGAGCCGTCGCCGTACCGAGCAGATAATCTTCATACACCGCGCCGGCTTTCATGGCGGGGATGATATATTCGTCCACGTATTCGTCCGTCAGGTCTTCGATATAGAGCTTGGAAGCGCCGGTTTTCAACGCTTTTTCCTCCAGGCCGTCAAGCTCGCCGCTCTGTCCGACGTTTCCGGCCACGGCAATGACCTCGCAGCCGGGGTAGTTTTCTTTTAGCCAGGGAATGATTACGGATGTGTCCAGTCCACCCGAATACGCCAATACGATCTTCTTGATATCCGACATAAGGGATCGCCTCCAAATTGAGAATTGTATATATATTAATAAAATAGGCATAATTAGTCAAGCGAAATCCCGCAATTTTATTATTTAATTGTGAATATTATACGTTATTGCCATGAATACGTTGTATTAATGGAGCTTTCATGCGTATATATGCAATATATGGCGCCCTTGCCCGCATCATGGTTTGTTTGCCGATATACAGAAATTTCTAACGACGTAGTGTTTTTTTTGTTTGCAGCGCATTACCGCAACGCAGTTCTTTTGTTTTGGGCCCGCTTCATGGTAAAATCAATCCAGCATCGTTTCCCCCGGCTTTGTAAAAAAAACGAGGCCGCTCCCAAAATCCCCTTAAGTAACCTATTGCTTGTGACGCTGCGTCATATCGTATGCTGTCTTCCGAGGAGGTGATAATCCATGTCCGCTTACACGACCGGAGAAGTCGCAAAGCTCTGCGGTATATCCGTTCGGACCGTCCAGTTTTACGATACGAAAGATTTGCTGCATCCGGCGAGCCTTACCGAGGGCGGAAGACGGCTGTACTCCGAAGGCGATCTGTCCCGAATGCGGCTGATCTGCGCGCTCAAGTCGCTCGGCCTGTCACTGGATTCCATAAAGGGTATTCTGAAAAGCGAACGCCCCGAAAGAGTGCTTCTCCTATTGCTGGACGAGCAGGAGCGCCGGATCGAAGGAGACCTTCAGAAAATTGAAAGTCAGAAGCAAGCGATCAAAAGCGTTCGCGAAGCCGTCCGCTCCGGCCGGACGCTCTCCCTCGAATCGATTGCGGACCTGGACCATATGGTGGAAGAAAAAAAGAAGCTTAATTGGCTCCATGCAAAAATGCTGCTGCTGGCAGTGCCCATGACCCTGATAGAGTGGGGAACGATCATACTTTGGATCGTCACAGGCGTCTGGTGGCCGTTTGCCACCGGAATTCCGCTTGTCGTGCTGCTGGGAATCATCGTAACAAGAATGTACTACAAAAACACGCTCTATATCTGTCCGGAATGCGGCGTGCGGTTCCGCCCGGTCTTCCGGGAAAGGTTCTGGGCGCGGCACAATCCTAAAACATGCCGATTGACCTGCACATGCTGCGGCAAAAAAAGCTGGTGTGTGGAAACCTTCGGCAAAACGGAGGAGAAAGGAACCTGACCATGGCATACACAATTCCTGCGTCGTCCATCGTATTTATGGGTATATCGGCGCTCGCTGCAATTGCGATTCCGCTCGTACTCTATCTGTACTTCCGAAAAAAGCTGCATGCCGACCGGCTGCCGTTCTGGATCGGCTGCATCGTATTCCCAGTGTTTGCGCTGGGACTCGAACAGGCGGCCTATCTGTTGATCATGAAATGGAGCGGCTGGCAGAACGTCCAGAATAACCTTTGGCTCTATGCTGCCGCAGGCGGACTCTTTGCAGGCGTTTTTGAGGAAACCGGGCGGCTGGCCGCGTTTGCGACCGTGCTGCGCAAAAAACGCGGAAACGACGCGAACGCGCTGATGTACGGCGCGGGACACGGCGGGATCGAGGCGGTGCTGGTACTGAGCTTGAGCATGATTTCCAATCTTGTCTTTTCACTCATGGTCAACGCGGGAACAGCCGCGCCTGCAATGGTTTCTGCTGCCGCGACGCTCGCGCAGACCGCACCCTGGATGTTCCTCGTCGGGGCACTGGAGCGCATCGGCGCGGTAGCGCTGCACCTGTCGCTCTCCGTGCTGGTCTGGTTTGCCATAAAGAATAAAAAGTCGTTCGCCCTTTATCCGCTGGCGGTCCTGCTGCATGCGTTAGTAGACTTTGCCGCCGTGGCGATGTCGCAAAGCGGCGTCAACGTCTGGCTGATTGAAGGCGCGGTGTTCCTGCTCGCTGGCGGCTGTGCGGCGCTGGCCGTCCTGATTTGGAAGCGGAATAAACACCGGGAAGCATTCGTCGGATAACAATGCAGCAGCCGTTCGAAAAAGTCCCTGGGATTGCTAGGGTGTGTTCCCTAAAATCACAAAAGCGCATTTTCGCCGCCTCAAGTTGCATATTCTTGTTGAGAAGCCTCGCCGCAGCACCACTGCGCCTG
>CAYTHS010000094.1:0-11724 GCA_964437665.1 uncultured Oscillospiraceae bacterium | reverse complement strand
CAATTCATTCACAAAATCCGAATGACAATGCAGATAATCTTCAACAGCGGTTTCGCCGGTGAAGCGTTTTGCAATTTCTCCCATGGCAACTTCCGCATCTGCCCATGATTTAGGGTCGTTTTTGATAGCGGTTTTCAGTTCCCTTATACATTGCTTCCCGTAGTCTGTGTTTCCGTAAATTTTGATAAAGTCAGCATAGCTGGTTTTCAATCCTAAAGAGAGATCGAACCCATTACCAATCAAATAAGTTACCTGCAAGGCTAATGTCCTCCCAATTTATTTTCATCCCAATATCAAGTTTATCAAGCAGACGAGGCTGTGCAAAGAACTGGAAATGTGCGAAAATCATGTAAAATAAGGGATTTTGTCGGAATATGACGACATAAACAAGTAAAGCAAGAAAGAGTATATTTATGTGTAAAAAAATCATATGTAAGACAAAAAGACGCCTCAAAAGGGACGTCTTTCTATCTTGGTGGAGCTTACCGGATTCGAACCGGTGATCTCTACACTGCCAGTGTAGCGCGATAGCCAACTTCGCTAAAGCCCCGAGCCGCATGTGCTATTATAGTGGAAAGACGCTGGTTTGTAAAGACCTAAATTTGTGCATGCAGAAGTACGGCGGCGGCAGCGCTTTTGATCCCAACCGTTTCGTCCTAAAGAAGCATTGAGGTCTAAAAAACAGAGTTATATAGAAGGAATTATCGCAGAAAGTATGAACTTTTTGCGGCAAACGACAAAAGGGATTCAAGCGTATGCTATAATACCAACGATTTCATTGAGGTGTTAACAGGCATGACAAAAAGCAATCCGTTCTTTCGGGTTGAACCGAAGGACGCTCCGGAATTGAACGAACCCGCAGCCGAAGGGCATCAGCCGCTGTTGAAAAAGAGGAATAAACCGAACTCTTTTTTCCTCGCGGTGCTGTTTACTTCACTCAAACTGATGGTGCTGGCGTTTATTGTCGTATGCTTCATCGGATTGGGGTTAGTGGTCGGCGTGGTCAAGGCGTACGTTGAAACAACGCCTTCGCTCGACGTTGCGCAGTTGACCATTTCGGACCGTACAAGCTATCTATATGACATGAACGGCGATCTTATCACGACGATTGCTGACGTGGAATACCGCGACTGGGTGGATATCGAGAATATCCCGGACATGTTGAAAAACGCGTTCATCGCCGTCGAAGACGTGCGCTTTTACAAACATTCCGGCGTAGATTTCAAACGGCTGTTTTCTGCTGCGCTGGAGATCCTTGGCAACAGCAATTCTTCCGGCGGAAGCACGATCACGCAGCAGCTGATCAAAAATAAAATACTTGGCACGCAGCGGAATTATAAACGGAAGATTCAGGAGGCGTATCTTGCGCTGGAGCTGGAGACACTCATAGAGAAGGACGATATTCTGGAAGCATATCTAAACGATATCCATTTGGGCGAGTCGAATTACGGCGTTGAAACGGCCGCTATGGATTATTTCGGCAAGGAGCTTTCCGAACTGACGATCCGCGAATGCGCCATGCTTGCGGGGCTGCCTCAGGCGCCTTATCGTTATAACCCGCGGAAAAACATGTATCAGCGCGACCAGATGGAAGTTACCGACGAACGCACGAATCATGTTTTGGACAGCATGTATCAGGCGGGGTATATCACAAAGAGCCAATACGAATCTGCCCTGACGGAAAAGGTGCACATCGTCGAGGTGAGTCAGCAGAAGCAGATGTACAGCATGGCATATTTTGTTGAGTACTCCATCAGTGATGTTGTGACCCACCTGCTGGAAAAACGCGGTTTAAGCGATACGTCCGCCAACCGCAGCGCCGTTGAGAACGAACTGCGCACAAGCGGATATCATATCTACACGACGGTCGATCCTTCGGTGCAGGAGACCGTTCAATCCACAGTGAGTCAGTGGGATAATTATCCTTCGCTTGCGGACACGTCGAAAGCGCTGTTGGTCGAAACCAACACGGACGGCACGGTGACGGAAACGGTGGAGCCCCAGGCGGCCGCGGTCGTATTTGATTATCACACGGGTGAACTGCGCGCCATCGTGGGCGGACGCGACGAACCGACGATACGAAAAGGGCTGAACCGCGCTTCGCAGAGCTATACGGAGGTCGGTTCCGCCATTAAACCGCTTTCCGTATATGGTCCTGCGCTCGACCTGGGTCTTTCCCCGGCGAGCATCATCGCGAACATGGACGGACCGATCAACGGATGGAACACGGAGAAGGGATATCCTTCCGGCGGACTCAGCTCGAGATACGGCCCTGTGACGCTCCGGCGCGGACTGATGAGCTCGCTTAACGTGGTAGCCGCACGCATACTCATGGATTATGTGACGCCCGCGATTGCCGCAGAGTATCTTTACGAACTTGGCGCAACGGAAAGCAAGGTCAATGTGGACGGAGCGGGCCTTGCGCTTGGCACGTCCGGCTTGACGCCGATTCAGATGGCTGCAGCGTACGGCGCGATTGCAAACGACGGCGTTTATAACGAACCGCTGTCGTTCACAAAGGTACTTGATTCCGAAGGGAACGTTATTTTGGACGCGGACGAGGTGCGTGACACCCATAGGGTTTTCCAGGAGAGTACGGCGTATCTTCTGGTCGATATGCTGACCGACGCCGTGAAGTCCGGAACAGGTACGAAAGCAAAGATCACGGACATGACCGTGGCCGGCAAGACCGGTACCAACTCCGATTATGCCAGCGTTTATTTTGCAGGCATAACGCCGTATTATACGTCTACGCTCTGGATTGGACACGATTATCCGGCGAACAAACTGAAAAAGGGTTCTTCCGGCGGGAATGCCGCCGCGCCGCTCTGGCAGTCGTACATGTCCGAGATTCACAAAGGGCTGGAGGACAAACCGATCATTGACGTAGATCCGACGTCGCTCGGACTGGTCAAGCGTACGGTGGACACCGTCTCCGGACTCCTCGCAACAGACGCCAGCAAGGACGACGAAGATCACAAGCCGGTAACCGATTGGTTCCTTGCGGCAAATGCGCCGACGGCGTATGACGACATGCACGTAACGCTGAATATATGTTCGGCGGAAAACGCGATTGCAACCGAGTTTTGTCCGGAGGAACTCGTTTCCGAAGTCAGCTACGTATTGATCCGGCCGGATTCGCAGTTTTACCAATTTGAAGACGAATACCTGCTCAAAGCGTTTCCCAACGCGGTGCGGACGGAACTTTCCACCGACGAGTTCATCGCGTCGATGAAGACCTGCACGGTACATTCGGACGAGTCGCTTTCTATTTTCCAGCTCAAGCTGGATGCGCAGGACTTGATACAGCAGGTGACCGATTATCTCAATACGGCAGCCGGCGTACCGCTCGAGCAAAGCGATAAGCTTAAAAACGACATCGCCGCGTTGGAAGTCGCGCTCACGGGATATGAGTATTCCGCAATAGAACCGCTGTACGAAACGTTGCGCACAGACTTTACCGCGTTGCAGAGCCTGATGGCCGGCGCAACAGAGAATAATGGAGGCTGACGTGACGAAAGCGATGAGCGGCGAACAAAGGCGTACTGCGCTTGCGGCGGCCTATCGCACGGAACGCAAACGTCTGCTGTGTCTTGCGCCGGATGATTCGCCGCAGGGAGAATATGCTTCGCCCGTATTCGGCGAAGGTAATTTCTCCGCGCGCGTGCTTTTCATCGGCGAAGCGCCCGGCGCGGAAGAAACCAGGATTGGAAGGCCGTTTGTCGGCAAGGCCGGCAGGCAGTTGGACGAACTGTTCGACTCGTTCGGGATAAAACGGCAAAGAACGTATATTACAAACGTGGTAAAATATCGGCCGGTCGTGCGTTCGGGCAGATCGGTGCGCAACCGCACGCCGGGAATACGCGAGGTGACGGATGCGCTGCCGCTGCTGAAGTATGAAATGGAACTCATCCGGCCTGACTTTGTTTTTACGCTCGGAAATACGCCGCTGAAGGCCGTGTGTCGTATTTGCGAAGAGAAGGCCGCCGTTATCGGCAGCGTACATGGCAAGAGTCTACCGCTTGAAGCGGACGGCGTCTGCTTTAACTTGATCCCGCTGTATCATCCTGCCAGCGGGATTTATAACCGCGCTTTGGTCGAGGTGATGGAACAGGATGCAAAAAAGGCCGGTTTGCTGCTGCGGTAAAAGCATACCGCTGTACGGCGCGAGCCGACATATGATATACTGAATTAGAATTATTGACAGCAAGGAGCAGTCTATGTCGCAGAAAGTATTAATTGCCGACGACGATCCCGTCGTACATGAATCGCTTGGGATTTATTTGAAAGCGGAGGGCTTCGAAGTAACGGACGCTTATGACGGCGCGCAGGCTTTGCAGAGCATCACGCCTGAGGTTGTTCTCTGCGTGCTTGATATCATGATGCCGAAAATGTCCGGCATCGAGGTTTGCCGCGAGATTCGCAAGACTTCGCAGCTTCCGATACTGATGCTCACCGCAAAGGGAGAAGAAATCGATCGCATCGTCGGCCTCGAGCTCGGTGCGGACGACTATATCGTTAAACCCTTCAGCCCGCGCGAGGTGGTCGCCCGTATTAAGGCGGTGCTGCGGCGCGCGACCGAGCAGCCGAAGAATGATTCCTCGGTGATCACCTATAACGGCCTTACGATCGATTTGAAGAGTTACACGGTGACACTCCGCGGCAAGGCTGTTATCTGTACGCCGAAAGAGATCGAAATACTGCATATGCTCGCGTCGAATCCCGGGCAGGTATTTACGCGCGAACAACTGCTTTCGCGTGTCTGGGGATATGATTTTGCGGGAGAGACGCGCACGGTCGACACCCATATCAAGCGCATCCGCGCCAAACTGGATTCCACTGGGCTTGGCTGGAGCATTAAAACGATTTACGGCGTAGGTTACAAATTCGAAACCGAGTAAGGGCACCCATGCGCAGCGTATTCTACTGGCGAATCCTAATCGTATCGATCATCGCACTGCTGCTGGCAAACATTGTTTTGCTGGCGGCTTATGCGTATATCGGGAAAAGGACTTACGTTTCAATAGAAATGTCGAACCTCGAGCCTGAGGCCGAGGTTTCCAGACAGATATATGAAGAATATAAAAACGGCTACATGACGGAAGAAGCGTTTCAGCGGCTCATAGAAAAACAAACGGCTTCCAGCGAATCCGCCATCCTGATCTCCGATGCGCTCGGAAAATTGCTGATCTATCGCAATAACGGCAGTTCGGTTGGCATTCAGGATTTCGGGGAATATTACCGCGCGGAAATGCAAAACGTTCTGAAAGGTAAAACCGTTGAGAATGAGGATATGAAGCTTCTCAACGGCGAATCGGCGGTCGCCGTCGGCATACCGGTACGCGATTCGGACGGAAACGTGACCGGCGGAATTCTGATTATCAAGCAGATCAAACGTATTCAGTCTGCTTTCAATCAGCTCAATAACGCGCTGGCAGGCACCGTACTGGTCATACTTCCGATCGTTATGCTGCTTGTGGCGCTGAGTACGAACCGCGTTTCAAGGCCGATTCATGAGATGTCCAACGTAGCCATCGAAATGTCAAAGGGAAGATTTGATGCGCGCGCCAACGAACACGCGTCGGGCGAAATCGGGATCCTTGCGCGCGCGCTCAACACGCTTTGTGACAATCTTTCCCAGACAATTTACCAACTCCGAAGTGAGAAGCGGCAGCTCAACCAGATTCTCTCCAGCTTTACCGACGGCGTCGCCGCCATCGACAACATCGGCTGCCTGACGCACTATAATCCTGCGTTGATGAAGATGTTTGGCACGGTAGACGTTAAAATGCCGATGGACCTTGTACCTGACGAATCCATTTGGGATTTGTTCCGGTCGGTGTACGATTCGCGGGAACCGGTGACGATACACTATGAACTTCCCAACGACCGTACATTATGGATTACTATCGTTCCCGTTATGGCTGACGACGGGGAATGCACGGGCGTTGTGGGGCTGTTTAAGGACGTGACCGATCTGGAGCGGCTGGAAAAAACACGCAGGGACTACGTGGCCAACGTCAGTCATGAACTGCGAACGCCGCTCACTGCCGTACGCGGTCTGCTTGAACCGCTTTCCGACGGAATGATCAAGGACGAAGAGACGCGCCAGCGTTACTACCGAATTATGCTGCATGAAGTGATCCGGCTGTCTCGGCTGATTACGGACATGCTGGAACTTTCGCGTCTGCAGTCCGGCACGGAGCACATGGAAATCGCAGCCGTCGATATCGGCGAACTTCTGCAGGATATCCGGCAAAGTTATCAAAACGAGGCCGGACAGCGAGGCATTTCGCTCGAATTGGATGCGGAGCGTGTTCCGTACGCTATGACGGACGAGGACCGCGTTGAACAGCTGCTGATCATTCTGCTGGACAATGCGATGCACTATACGCCCGAAGGCGGCAGCATCACCATCAGCGCTGCGGAAACCACGGGGGATCGTATTCTTGTGAGCGTTTCCGACACGGGCTGCGGCATCGCATCGGAGGATTTGCCGCATATATTCGAGCGGTTCTATAAAACCGACAAGTCCCGGCGCGAAGGCGGAACCGGTTTGGGGCTCTCCATCGCAAAGCAGATTGTGGATAAGCTCGGAGAAAACATCTTTGTGGAAAGCACGGCGGGCGAAGGCACGAGCTTTCATTTCACGCTGAAGAAGTATATCAGCAACGCCATCGCCCTTGGACCAAGCACTACGACGAGCATCCTGCACGAAGAACCGGAACCACAGCGGCAAAAGAACGATCATGTGTCGCAGGACGCGCCATATGAGGTTTTGCCGCCGAAGCAGAGAGAGAAACGCGCGAAGAATAAAAACTGATCGCATAAGGCGGGCAACGGCCGCGGAGATGTCGTCCCGCGGCCGTTGTTTTCCAATAAGCGCAGCGGATTGGCCGTACAACGCTTTTCAAAGCAAAATGTCGGCAAAGCGTTCGATTTTGTACGAATGTTGTACAATTTTGACAAGGCGGCCAATGGCATTGAATTGTGGCAGAGCGAATATTATAATCAAACAAAGGGGGTGCAGATATGCAGAAAACGGCACATATTCTGATTTGTGACGATCAGCCGATCATCCATGAGTCGCTTGGCGTATATCTTGAAAGCGAAGGGTTTACGCATGCTTCCGCATATAACGGCGCACAGGCGGTGAAGATGACCGAAAGCGAATCTCCCGATTTGATTTTGCTTGACTTAATGATGCCGGAGAAATCCGGGATCGACGTATGCCGTGAAATCCGGCAGAAAAGCGCGGTGCCGATTATCATGCTGACGGCGAAAGGCGAAGAAATCGATCGCGTTGTAGGCTTGGAAATCGGCGCGGACGATTATATCGTAAAACCGTTTTCCACACGTGAAGTGATAGCCCGCATCAAAGCGGTCCTACGACGCACGTCCGCCGAGCCGGAGACCGAGCAAAAAACGATCCGAATGGAAGATTTGGAGATCAGTCTTTCTAATTATGAAGTCAGGATTAAGGGAAAAACGGTGGATTTCACACCGAAAGAGGTGGAAATTCTTTATCTGCTGGCTTCCCATCCGGGACGTGTTTTCGACCGGGAACAGATCCTCTCGAAGATCTGGGGATACGATTACTTTGGCGACACGCGTGCGGTCGATACGCAGATCAAACGCATCAGGCAGAAAATTCCCGACGAAGGCTTGAGCTGGGGCATCCGGACGGTTTACGGGGTCGGGTATAAATTTGGCGCGAGCGACTAACGATGGGGAAGATAACTGGGCTGCGATGAAAAAAGGCTCTATTTTTCAAAGATTCCTTTTTTTCCTGATCTTCGGCTGCGTACTGACGTCCGTGATCGCGGTGTTTTTATATCTCGTAACGGGCGCGGGCGTGCACGCAAAGCGTATTGCCGACGAGATGCTGCCGCGCGCTCGTTCGATGGCGCGGCTTGCCACAAGGTTGCAATCGGGGCAGGTTTCATACGATTCATTTCTGGATTTTTCGCTCAAAGGACAGCAGGGTACGCGCGTTTACATCTTCGACGAGAGCGCGGACTTGATTGCGTTTACAATAGAGGGATTTGCGGACGATCCTACCGTCAGCGATGCGATTCGCGATTACGGAAAAACAGTTGTAAAAACCGGCGAAGAGCTGGTTTCCACCAAATGGCGTTCCGAAGACGGCATCGTTGTCGGCGTTACAATAACGGATAATATGCAGCGTATCGTCGGTGCGGTGCTGATGTCGCGTCCGACGGACGAGGTATACAGTTCGATGATGAGTTTCGTGCGCGCGCTGATACTCAGCTCGATGATTGCGGCGGTTTGCATGATTCTGCCGGCGTACTTTGTTTCGCGTCGTATGACGAATCCAATTCGCAGGATGATGCGTGCGTCCTCGGCTATGGCCGGAGGCGATTTTTCCGTTCGCGCGGATGACAGCGGCGGAGATGAAATTGGGCAACTCGGCGCGGCTCTCAACTATCTATCCGACCGGATACAGCGGAATATCAGCGATCTGGTGCTTGCGCGCAACCGTCTGCATATGGTTTTGGACGGTCTGCAGGAAGGCGTAATCGCACTGGAAGCAAATAACGCGCTCATCTACAAGAATCAGGCGGCATGTCATTTGCTTGGTGCCTGCAGTGAGAAGGAACTCGTCGCTGCCCTTGCACCCGTGCTGCCACTTTGCGAAAAAGTGCGCGCCGGGGCGAGCGCACAGTCGATTATGCTGGACGTCGGGGAGCAGAAACTGCTCATGGTCGTATCGCTTTCTCAGGAGACAAGCGAGGTCGCGCCCGGCACCATAATCGTCGTGCAGGACGTTACGGCTGCGGAACGTCTTGAACAGACGCGGCGGGATTATGTGGCGAACGTTAGTCATGAACTGCGCACGCCGATTGCCTCGATTAGAAGTCTTGCGGAGACGCTGAACGACGGACTGATCAAATCGGAGGACGACCGTTCGCGCTATTACGGTTATATCCTGCGGGAGTCGTTGCGTCTGTCCCGGCTGATCAACGATCTGCTTGAACTTTCCAGGCTGCAGTCCGGTGCGGTGGCGCTTGAGAAACATGCTTTTCAGCTGAATGACTTAATAACCGAGGTGTCCGATCAGATGGGATTGGTCGCTTCCTACAGCGGAATCAGAATTGAAACAATATGGAACTGCGATCGCGCGGTCACCGTCCGCTCAAACCGGGACCGTATCGAACAAGTGCTGATTGCTTTGATCGACAACGCGATTAAATTTGCAAACGACGAAGGAACGGTTACGCTGGAGATGTCCTCGGATGAAAACCGCGGCAAAGTGATTGTTGCCGTCAAGAACACCGGGCATATCGGCGAGACGCATCTTCTGCACCTGTTTGAACGTTTCTACAAAGCGGACGTATCGCATTCGGATGGAGGAACGGGACTCGGTCTTGCGATTGTTCAGGAGGTATTAGCGCACCTGGATGAGACGATCGAAGCAAGAAACGAGGAGGAGAACGCTGTATTCCGGTTTACGATCGGAATGCAGAAGGGCGATGCGGAATCGAATAGCAGGTGTTAATTTTTCAAAAACTTACGTAGACAGCTTTAATCCCAGCGGATGGCTTGCGCCGTGTCCGCTAATTCGTTTGGAGGCGTAAACGGGATCGATTGCCGCTGAGGAACGCCCGTTTCAGGCGCTATGCTGCGTTTGATCGACCGTCGCAGTCGGAACATCCGGTTAATAATCTTCGACCCTTATAAATCCCAGTGGTTCCCCTGGGGAGCCGTGGCAATGCTTCCGCATTGTTTCTTTTTTTGTTTCGTGGTATATTGTCAAAGATGTAAAGTGGCTATGGAGGGGTAACAAAATGGAGCGAAACGTATACGACATATTGGAAGAACGCGGCTTTTTGAAACAGTGCTCGCATCCGGACGAATTGCGGGAACTGCTTGGGAAGGAAAAAGTTACGTTTTATATAGGGTTCGACCCGACGGCGGACAGCCTGCACATCGGTCATTATGTTGCGCTCATGGCGATGGCGCATATGCAGCGCGCGGGGCACAAGCCGATCGCTCTGCTCGGCAACGGCACGGCGTTTATCGGCGACCCGTCCGGAAAAACGGACCTGCGCCAGATGATGTCCAAGGAAACGCTTTCCTATAATGCTTCCTGTTTTAAAAAGCAGATGTCGCGGCTGATCGACTTCACTGACGGGCGCGCGCAGATCGTCTATAACGGAGACTGGCTGTATCCGCTGAACTTCTTAGAGTTTATGCGTGATATCGGCGTATATTTCTCGGTCAATCGCATGCTGACTGCCGAGTGCTACAAACAGCGCATGGAGCATGGGCTGACGTTTTTTGAGATGAGCTACATGCTGATGCAGAGCTACGACTTTCTGGAGCTGAACCGCCGTTATGATTGCGTTCTGCAGATGGGCGGAGACGACCAGTGGAGCAATATGCTCAACGGCGCGGACCTGATCCGCCGCAAGGAGCAAAAGCCCGCATATGCCCTTACCAACGCGCTTTTGACTACGAGCGAAGGCAAAAAGATGGGCAAAACGGAAAAGGGCGCTGTTTGGCTGGACAAGGAAAAGTGCAGCGTCTTCGACTTTTATCAGTATTGGCGCAACGTCGGCGATCAGGACGTCGAAAAATGCCTTTCGTTGCTGACGTTCCTTCCGATGGAAGAAGTGCGCCGTCTCGGCGCTTTGCGGGATGAAAAGATCAATGAAGCGAAACGTGTGCTCGCGTTTACGCTGACCGAACAGGTCCATGGAACGGAAGAGGCGAAGAAAGCGCAGACGGCCGCTGAAGCACTTTTTTCCGGCGGATCCGACCAGAGCAGCATACCAACATGCGAGCTGACTGAACAGCAGATCGAGTCGAGCGGGTTAAGGCTTCCGGACGTGCTTGTTTTGACGAAACTTGCTTCGAGCAAAAGCGACGCGCGCAGACTGATTGAAGGCGGCGGCGTATTCGTCGGGGAACGCAAGGTCGCTTCCGTTGGCGAAACGCTCAGCCCGGCGGACGTTGATGGTGAAGGCGTGATAATCAGAAAGGGCAAAAAGAGATATTGCCGGATTCGAAAGGGATAAAACCATATAAAACCATCGGCGGGGCGGGAGAAAGCGAGATTGTGATCAGCAAGTCCCGCTTTCTTGGCTATTGCATTCCGATTTCATCCGAAGCTGAGGCGCAGGAACGCATCGCCGAAATCCGAAAAAAACACTGGGACGCGCGGCATGTTTGTTATGCATTCCGCCTGGTGGGCGGGACGACGCGGTCTGCGGACGACGGGGAGCCTTCCGGGACCGCGGGCTCTCCGATATTGAACGTATTGGCGCAAGGAGAAATTGAAAATACACTTTGCGTTGTCGTGCGTTATTTCGGCGGCGTACTGCTCGGCAAAGGTGGCCTTGTGCGTGCGTACGGCAGGACTGCGTCCGAAGCGCTTGAGAATGCGGGAGTGGTAGGCGTGGAAGTTTGCGCGCAGATCCGCATTATGCTCTCCTACGCGGCCTATGCGCTGTTGGAGCCTTTGCTGAAGGCGCGGGGCCGTCTAACGGAAACAGAGTTTGCAGAGGATGTAAAACTGACCTGCATTGTGCCGTGCAAGGCGAAGGAAAGCTTCCTGCATGCCGTAACGGAACGGACGGGCGGACGGGCAGAAGCGCGTACGGAACGTTATCTGCTTTGCGCACTGGAAAATTCCGGACCGCAGCCGGAGTGCACAGATGGAAAACAAGGAGCGAACGGATTATGAAACGATTCCTGACT
>CAYTHS010000093.1:0-11726 GCA_964437665.1 uncultured Oscillospiraceae bacterium | reverse complement strand
CTCGACGATATGCTTCTTTGCCGCAACGTCCGGGTACATATTGATCGCGGGATCGGTTAAATATACGAGCCGCTCGAAGCCGGGCAGTTCAAAGACGCTCACGTACGAGATGAGCTCGCTTTCCCGCAGGCCGTGTTCGGCGTTGACGACTTCGCGCAGCATCGTCGCCGTGCCGACAAACCCCTTCATGACCGCCTGAGCCCGTTTTTCGCGTACAAGCCGCACCGCCAGTTTGCAGCAGTCCGCTTTATCGGGACAGTCGAGAATTTCCATGCCGGAAAGGTCGACGCCTGCCTGTGAAGCGGCGGCATAAATTTCGTGTTCGTCGCCGATCAGCAACGCCCGGCAAAGCCCCCGGTCGACGGCTCTGCGCAGTGCCGAGAGTACGAATGCATCCTGCGCGGCGGCGACTGCGACCACCGGACGGACGGAATACTGACCGTGGGATATGTCGTTTAAAGTTGTTTTCATAAATAAATCCTGAACATACAAGAAGTAGTATGACATAATGAATCATACGACATCATACTACAAAACATGTAGTATTATGTCAAGAGTGTAAACAAACAAAGATTTCTTGTAAGCGGGCGGGCGTATGATGTATAATTGCGTAAACACGAGAGAGAGCAGTACAGATGGCAAACGAAAACAAAAGCCTTTCCGAACGTGTGGCAAACGATCTTTACAATATCATTGTGCTGCAAAAAAAATTTGCGCCGGGCGATAAGCTTCCCAATGAAAACGACCTTTCCCAGAGTCTGGGCGTCAGCCGGACTACACTTCGTGAAGCGGTGCGCTACTTGGTTGCGCAGGGCGTGCTCAGCGTGCAGAGGGGCCGAGGAACCTTTATCAGCGACGACCTGTCCGTATTCAATAAATACGATGTAGGTTCGCTGAGTCATGCGCGCGTTGCCGACATGTATGAAATCCGGCTCATGTTTGAACCGCAGTGTATTATGTTAGCGTGCTTCCGCGCCACCGAGGAGGAACTGCAGGGTATATTCGATCACGCGCAGTATGTCGAACGGCTGGTCCGCGAGGACGGAAACTGGCCGGACGAAGACCAGCGATTTCATGAAATGATTGCCGCCGCGTCCCACAACGAGTTTATCATCCGCATGTTTCCGATTATCAACGCCGCCGTGACCGAAGCGATGGAGATGACCGACAATGCCGACGCGCTGAAGAATATCGTGATTTACGACAATCGCGACATCTGCGGGTTCTTGCGCCTGCGGGACGGCGCGGGCGCAAAAAGCGCAATGAGCATCCATATCCGGCATGTCATCAACGCGCTAGGCCTGAGCGCCGGGGAATTGCAGTAAGCTTATGGAACAATGCGGTGAAACATGGAATTTATTCCGCCTGCACGTATGTGGGCGGACGATTCATGCAGACCGCACATGAAGCGCGGGATACGGCTTTTTAGTTTTTTCATTTCTTTCATTGCAGCGGACGTCCATATGCCGCTATCCGTTTGATTTGTGGACGGCGGGAAACCCATGAATCCGATCGAAACCGCCAAAAATGGAAATGTCCGGAAAATCCGGACACATCTATTGAAAAGTTTTGGAATTGATAAGGGAGGAACGAACGCTTACTGTATGTTACGGTCGCCTCGGACGACCCGTAACAGCGGAACGCCCGACGACCGTGAAAACGGGAGGGAAAGAGCGGTTATTCCGAGAACCGATCAGATATCGACTGCCGCATTAGGATTCATTGCGCAGAAAAAACGCGCGGATGCTATTGCTTCCCGAACGGACAGCCGTCCAGACTTTTTGCAGCAACAGACCCGCGCATTCGACCGATCATGGCAAAACGGATGCCGGGGTGGACGCGTTGCTACATGCCTAAAAAGCGCAATGCTCCATAGACTAGAAACACCGGCCAGACAAGGGCCTTCAAGAAGCCCAGCACACCGATCCAGAATGCTGTTGCCGTAGAAATATAGTAGATTGCGGCGCCGATAAACCCCAATCCGTAAACGGCGGCGGTCGATACTCTTTTGGAAGACTCATGATTCTCGCTCATAATTATTCTCCTCCATGTTTCATATTCGTTGGATGGGTTCCATACAAATGCAGCATTCCTAACCACTATAGCATGTTTTACGTAAGAAAAGCATACGATTCAAGGGAATAGGCCAAAAAAAACTATAAGAGCGGAAGGGGGAAGAAGGAAAAGGATGTCGAACAACGCCGTTTCATTTGACGCGGAAGTGTGTGCACAGGCACGTCTGCAGACTGTCCTGGATACGCGCATATGCGTGAAGCGGCTTAAAAAAGCGAACCGCCATGTGTTTAACATTTGAGCGAAAGCCGTACTTTGGCTCCGCCCGGCGGGACAGCGAAGGATTGGAACACACGTGCCTGAGCGCCGTGATGACTTTGTGGAGAAAGCGCTTAAGCATGCTGGGGAAACGCGGACGAATCAATTTCCGGGGGCGGCGGGAAGCAGGCGTGCCGCCGGCAGTAAAACCTCGGAAAATCCGCATAAAACACCTATGCGTCGAATGCATAATACAGAGGAGTTTTCCATTTACATGCAAAACGAGCTGTGCGGAAGCATAAAAAAGCAGGAATGAATATTGCAAAAGAAAATAAAAAAATATACAAAAAAAAGCGCCTTTTTCGGAGAAAAGAGAAAAAACAGCGCGAAATGAGCCTCTCTTTATACAACTTCTCTTTTTTATCGGGCTAAACAATGTATTGACTTCACGGACAATTTCATGTTTATATATAATATAAATGTTTATTAGCTGTTTGGGCAATTTATACATGGGATGCCGGGCTTTGTCAGAAGCCCGGAGGGTTGTTTTGTAAGACCGTACCGCCGGAGGGTGCAGCGCTGTGTCCGGCAAAAAAGTGCGGGTTAAGCAACTGTAAGGAGTGTGGAAATGACATCTTACATACTCAAGCGGATTGGTTCGGCAATTCTGACTCTTCTGGTGGTTACCGCCGCGACGTTCTTCCTGATGAATGCGATTCCGGGAAGCCCGTTCGTTACAGAAAAGTCCACGCCGGAACAGATTGCGCGCGCTGAGGCGAAGTATGGACTTGACAAACCGCTGGTAGTTCAGTTTACGAACTATCTGAAGGGATATTTTCAGGGGGACATGGGTACGTCCCTGAAAATGCAGGAGGGAGCGCCCGTCACAAACGTCATCTTCAAGCAGGGCAAACTTGCCCTGTCGGCACGGATCGGACTGCTTGCGCTTTCGCTTGCGATTATACTCGGGATTCCCGCGGGGTGTGTCGCGGCATATAACCGCGGAAACTGGCTTGACGGGGCGTTGCGTGTGATTACGACGATCGGCGTGGCGATCCCCGGTTTTGTCGTCGCAACGACGCTGCTGGTGCTCTTCGGCGTTCAGTTGAAGTGGCTTCCGGTCCTCTCGGGCAGCCTCGACACGACGAGCGCGTTCGTTCTGCCTGTTTTCGCGCTTGCGTTTTATCCGTCATGCTATATCGCGAAGCTGACGCGCGCGAGCATGCTCGATGCGATCAATCAGGATTACATACGCACTGCGCGGGCAAAGGGACTGAAGACCGCAAAAGTTGTGTTCAAGCATGCGCTGCGGAATTCGCTGATCCCTGTTGTAACCTATCTCGGACCGCTTACCGCATACATCATAACCGGCGGATTTGTCGTTGAGACGACATACAGCATCCCCGGCTTAGGCAAGTATTTCATCTCCAGCATACTCAATCGTGATTATCCCATCATCATGGGTACCACGGTCGTGCTGGCTTCTTTGATTATAATCATGAATTTGGTGGTCGATATCGTATATAAGCTTGTTGATCCCCGGATCAGTTTGTCGAAAGGGGAAGAGTGAGCGATGGAGAAAAAAATGCCGAAGTTCAATATCTTCCATGCTAAGGTCGACGATATCCTTGCCGAAAACGAGTTTTGCAGCGCAGACTTTTCGACTGCCAGCGCAGAAGAAAAAGAGTCCATGGTCGAAATGCACAAAAGCGTTTCTTATTGGAAAGACGCTGCACGCAGATTCCGGCAGAATCATGTTTCGATGGTCGCGCTGGCCGTTGTGTTGCTGATTACGTTTTTTGCCTTTCTTGGGCCGCGGTTTATTCCCTATTCTTATGAGGAGCAGTACCGCGGGGCGATGAAGCTCGGACCCTTCGAGTATTCCGAGGGCGAGCAGATTGTCAGGGACATACTGAAGGACGCCGACAGGGCGTTTGCAACGTCTATGCAGCCAGGATCCATTACTTCGCTCAAAAAGGGAACCTATACGTTTAAGTACGGCGGAGAATGGTATACCTTTACGCTGAAAAAGACGCTTCGTTCCGGTTTGCTGGTTCTTGACACGAGCGCCGCCGAGCCGCTGTATACCGTAAAGGAGGACGACTATCTCGAAGCGGCCGAAACCGATGCGGCATACGAGACCACTCCGGTATCCTACGAGATGAGCGGCATACAGCCCGCCGCGGAAAAAGCCGAGGAAATCAAGATGATTTCCAGCGTATTTCCGCATGTGTTCGGAACGGACTCCGCCGGACGCGATATTATGTCGCGCTGTATGTACGGCGCGCGTGTATCGCTGCTGATCGGCGTTATTGCGTCGCTGATCGTTCTGGTAATCGGCGCGACCTACGGCGCGATTTCCGGATTGCTCGGCGGCAAGGCCGATTTTATCATGATGCGGATCGTGGAGCTGATTTACTCGGTCCCGGACGTTTTGATCGTGCTGCTGCTGCAGGTCGTTTTACAGCAGCCCCTGCAGAGTTGGTTTGACTCTTCCAATGTTGCGTTTGTAAAAGCGCTCAGTTCGCTGGGCGTGGGAATCGTAAGCATTTTCATCACGTTTGCCCTGCTTTACTGGGTCGGTATGTCGCGTATCATCCGCGGACAGGTTCTGATGCTCAAAAAGCAGGAATATGTTACCGCGGCGATTGTGCTGGGCGCTTCCAACAAGCGTATCATCAAGCGGCACCTGCTGCCCAACAGCATCGGGCAGCTCGTCGTCACAACTTGCCTGCAGATTCCCTCGGCAATCTTTCTGGAATCGTTCCTCTCCTTCCTTGGACTGGGCATATCCGCGCCGATGTCGAGCTTGGGTTCCATGTGTTCGGACGCAATCGATACGATTACGGTCTATCCATACAGGCTGTTATTCCCCGCGATTTTGCTCAGCCTTCTCGTGCTGTCGCTGAATTTGGTCGGCGACGGCCTGCGCGACGCGCTGGACCCGCGGCTGAAGAAATAGGGAGGTGTACGGAATGGACGGTAAGCTGTTAGAAATAAAGGATTTGAAAGTGTCCTTCTTCACGCCTGTCGGCGAGGTGAAGGCGGTTAACGGTATCAGCTACTCGCTGGGATATAACGAAGTCATGGGCATCGTTGGGGAGTCCGGATCGGGAAAGAGTGTCGAAGCGTACGCGATTATGGGCCTGCTGCAAAGTCCCGGACGCGTAGTCGGCGGCAGCGTGACGTTTGAAAACGAAGACATTCTCGCCTATGACGCCAGGCAGATGACCGATTTTCGTGGAAACAAGATCAGCATGATCTTCCAGAACCCCATGACGTGCCTGAATCCGGTTTATACGGTCGGCGATCAGCTCGTTGAAGCGCTGACCTGCCATAACAAAAACATTTCGCATTCCGATGCGAAGCAGCGCGCGATCGAAATGCTGGACCTTGTCGGCATCAACAACGCCGCAAAGAGATTCCATCAGTACCCGCATGAGTTTTCCGGCGGCATGCGGCAGCGCGCGATGATCGCAATGGCGCTGATCTGCAAACCGAAACTGCTCATCGCGGACGAACCGACCACAGCGCTGGACGTGACGATTCAGGCACAGATCATCGAGTTGATGAAAGACCTGCAGCGCAAAACGGATATGTCCATCATCTTTATTACGCACAATCTCGGCGTGGTCGCCGAAATCTGCGACAAGGTGACGGTGATGTATGCGGGGCATGTGCTTGAGCAGGGAACGGTCAACGAGATTTTCTATAACCCGCAGCATCCGTACACAAAGGGCCTGCTCCGCTCCATGCCGCGGCTCGATGAAGAAACACGCGAACGGATGGTCCCGATAGAAGGGACGCCGGTCGATCTGCTGGACCCTCCGAAAGGATGCAGCTTTGGTCCGCGCTGCGAGCACTGCATGAAGATCTGCCTCAATAACCAGCCGCCGCTTGTCGAAACAGGCGAGGAAGGGCATATCTCCGCTTGCTGGCTGCATGTTAAACAAGCCTGTGAGCAGAGGGAGGCGAAGAAATGAGCCAGGGAACCAGACTGCTGGAAATTGAAAACCTCAGGAAGTATTTCCCGGTTAAGACGGGCCTCTTTCGTAAATCGTACGTTCAGGCGGTGCAGGACGTTTCCCTGCATATCTTCAAGGGTGAAACGCTTGGCATCGTCGGCGAATCTGGCTGCGGAAAAACCACGCTCGGCAGAACGATTCTGCGGCTGTATGAACCGACGGCGGGCAAAATCGTGTATGACGGCGTAACAATCTTTGACAAAGAAAACAATATCGCAGTTGCGATGCTGCCGTACTGCCGAAAAATACAACTGATTTTTCAGGATCCGTCCGCGTCGCTCGACCCGCGGATGACGGTCGGCGAGATTGTCGGCGAAGCGCTGGATATCCATAAGCTTACGTCAGGAAAAGCCGAACGTGCGGAACGCATCAGCCGGCTGCTTGAAGACGTCGGGCTGAATTCCGAACATGCGAATCGTTTTCCGCACGAATTTTCCGGCGGCCAGCAGCAGCGCATCGGTATCGCGCGTGCGCTCGCTGTAGAACCGGAATTCATTATCTGCGACGAACCCATCAGCGCGCTGGACGTTTCGATTCAGTCGCAGGTTATCAATATGCTGGAGGACTTGCAGAAGGAGCGCGGGCTGACCTACATGTTTATCGCGCACGACATCTCGATCGTTCGGCATATCTCCGACCGCATCGGAGTAATGTATCTCGGCTGCATGGTCGAGCTGGCAGAAAGCTACGAGCTTTGCAACAAACCGATCCATCCGTACTCGCAGACGCTGCTTTCCGCCGTTCCGCTGCCGGACCCCGAGAAGAACAAAACACGCAAACGGATTCTTCTTGAGGGGGATATCCCGAGTCCGCTGAATCCGCCGAGCGGCTGCCGGTTCCATACGCGCTGTCCTTATGCGATGCCGGTGTGCAGCGAGAAAGAGCCGGAGTTCAAGGAATACTCGCCGGGACACTATGCGGCTTGTCACCTGCTGGAGAAAAAGTGACGTAATAAACACTGTTACAATACCGCGAATGCTGATCGGCCGGACAAAAATATGCCGATCAAAGCGGTTTGTAAATACACAACAAAAAGAGGAGGAAAAAAATGAAAAAGACGATTGCTATTCTACTCAGCCTTTTGATGGTTCTTTCGGTTTTTAGTGCATGCGCACCGACCGCGACAGTCGAAGAACCCGCTGTTGAAGAACCTGCGGCTGAAGAAGTTGTCGAAGAACCGGCCGAGCCGGCGGAGGAGACAGATGCTCTCATGACGTCCGGTGAAGGCGGTGGCTTTGCAGTCAACCCGATCTACTTCTACACGAACATGTATTGCCTGCACGACGGCGTAGAAGATGTGTGGTACACGCCCTTTGGGTATTACTTCTTCACCGGCGCGACGGGTAAAGCGGACATCACGGCCTGCATCGCTTCCGAACCGGAAACCATCGACCCCGGCCTGATCAGCTCGGTAGACGGCTCCACCTATACCCAGCATCAGTTCGAGAACCTGATGAAGTACACGACCACCGGCGAAGCGTATGCGGACGATCCGTCCATGCTCAACACCGAGATCACCTACGGCATGGCTGAGTCCTACAGCAGCGAGGCCAACGACGACGGCACCGTCACCTACACGTTCGTTCTTCGTGATGCGAACTGGAGCGACGGCGAACCTGTTACCGCCGCGGACTTCGTTTATTCCTGGCAGCGCCTCGTGAACCCCGACACCGCGTCTGATTACGGCTACATTCTCGACGGAATCGTCGTGAACGCATCCGAAATCCAGAGCGGGGAAGTCGCCCCGAGCGAACTGGGAATCGTTGCAGTCGACGACAAAACTCTGCAGATCAATCTGGTCGCCGCGTGCCCGTATTTCGTGGAACTGTGCGCGTTTGCGAGCCTGATGCCGCTGCGTCAGGACGTCGTGGAAGGCAACGCAGACTGGACCGATCCGGCGAACCTCGTTGTCAACGGACCGTACAAAATTACAGAGTGGGTACACGACAGCTACATCAAGATGGCGAAGAACGACGCTTACTATGATGCGGAAGCTCTCGCCGGCCCCGACACCATCACCTATTACCTCAGCGACAGCGAAACCGCTATCCTGTCCGCCTATCAAGCCGGTGAATATGACTTCATCGAAAACTTCCCGGCGGATATGATCGCTTCCCTCCAGGAGAGCGGCGACTGCTTCATCAACGATTATGTCGGTACGTACTATCTCTACCTGAGCTGCAAAAACATTCCGGATTGGCGTGTACGCGCCGCGATTGCTCTCTCGGTCGACCGTGAGAACATCGTTGAAAACGTCACCCAGGGAGGCCAGTCGCCCGCGACGGGGCTTGTTGCCGCCGGTATCACCGACAGCGAAGGCAACAACTTTGCTTCCACCATTTCCGCCGATATGCCCGCCATGTGGCAGTGGCTGCAGACGAACCTCGCTGATGGTCTCGATCTTGACCTGAACGAGTATGAAGATCGCTGCGAACTGGCGGAATACCTGCTCGAAGAGGCGGTTGAAGAAGGCTATGACGACAGCGCGACAGTCTACTACTACTACAACACTTCCGCAACGCACCAGGCGGTTGCAGAGGCTGTACAGAGCGACGTCAGCGGCATTCTTGGCCTGAACATGGAACTGGCCAATCAGGACTGGAACGTCTACACCACCGGCCTTGCTGAAGATACGTTCGGTGTTGCACGTCTGGGCTGGATCGCCGACTACAACGATCCGATCACGTACCTCGAAATGTTTGTCAACGACAATTCGTATAACTACGGCGAATGGGTCAACGACGAATACACCGCTCTGATCAGCGAAGCGAAGTCTCTGCCGGCCGGCATGGAACGCGACGCTCTGCTCTATGAAGCGGAAGGTATGCTCTACTACGGTACTCTGGCGAAATAACGCAAAGGAAAAGCGTTGCGATTCTGTGTTCAGACGCAGCAGCAACGATTAACAAAAACACCCGTGAGATTTCTCGCGGGTGTTTTTTGCCGGAATGACCGTACTTTGCCTTTCGGTTTCTGGCCGAACGAGCGTCAAAGAGCACAAGGATGCCGCCCGGGCCGGGCGACAGTACCGCACCGGATGAACCGGTACAGCCGGAAACATTGGTCAAGGACTGCAGCGCTTAACGATCCGAGGAGCTTAGCCCTGACCGGATCTGATGAATGGATATTGCTTTTGGCAGGAGATAATAAGACTTTACGGGGTCGCTCCGATGATTCTTTCGTGTAGCCAAACGGGGCGCTCATGATGGCCCGTAACGTCCGGTCGGATTATGTATAGTTGCTTGAAGAACGATAACGCGTGTCCGACCTTTGCCCCGGTGTATTGTTGCCGAAGCCTTGAAACAGCATGCTGCTTCAAGGCTTCATTATGTAAATTGGGAAAATCAGGCCGGACCGTAAGGGGCGTGTAAAAACATGTTTTGATTTTGTGAAAAAGGTGGTTGACAAATTAAAAAAGCGCGTTAAAATAATAACTAAACAAAAGTAATTAATTACACGGGGATTGATCATGAAGAAATACTTGTCCATCACGCCTTCAGTCATGCGGAGTATCAACAGAACGGCAATTCTAGAATACATCAGATGTAATGGACGTATGTCCCGCGCCGTGCTTGCAAGGGACCTGGATATCAGTCTCCCCAGTGTCGTGCGTATTATCGACGAGCTGATTAAAGAAAAGTTTATTCGGTATACCGGGGAGTTTGAAGAAAGCGGCAGAAGAAAAAGACCGCTGGTTGAAATGAATCAGGATGAGAACATTACGATCGGTCTGGACCTTGGCGGTACAAAAGCGTACGCATGCGTTGTGGACCTAAGCGGAAGGACTCTGGCGGAGAGAAACATCCCTGTTCACAACACGAAAAATAAAGAGAGTTACAATGTTGTAGTCTCTCTGATCGATGAAATGCTTGCGTTTGCCGTAAAGCAGGATAAAATCATCCGCGGCATTTCTGTGGGCGTGCCGGGGATTACGACAAGCGGCGACGGAAAAGTCGTTTATGCGCCAAGCCTGGAGTGGAGGAATCTGCCGCTTCAGACGATGCTTGAAAAGAAATATGGAATGCCGGTTGTGGTCGAAAACGACGTCAACATGGCTGCGCTGGGCGAGATGTGGTTTGGTCATGGCCGCAACCGAAGCAACGTCGTGTTGATTTCGATTGGGACGGGCCTCGGCGCGGGACTGATCGTGGATGGATGTATTTACCGCGGC
Organism: uncultured Oscillospiraceae bacterium; assembly: GCA_964437665.1. GTDB lineage: Bacteria > Bacillota > Clostridia > Christensenellales > CAG-138 > UBA7703. Next base: position 1,259 of record CAYTHS010000093.1, on the reverse strand, counting down.
GCCAACGAGGCGGCCGGCGAACTGGGATATATTATTTTCGATGAAAAAGAACTGGAGCGGGAATACCCGTCGTTCGGTCCGCTTGAATATTCCATTTCCGGAACAGGTATTGCGATTCAGGCCAAACACCTGCCGGGAAATGAAAACTATGAATACACGGCGAAGAGTGTTTTTGAAGCGTATCGGAACAATGAAAAATGGGCGATCAATATCATTGAGAATTTCATCAACAAGCTTGCAATGACCATAATAGCGGCCTGTTCGGTCATCGACCCGCAGGTTATCATCCTAAGCGGCGGTATCATGAATTCCGCCAACGAGATCATGGGCGAACTGCGGGAAAAGGTAAACGGCAAACTGTCAAAAGATGTTTCGATCGAGATTTCCGATTTAAAAGCAAAGGCAACGGTATTGGGCGGCGCGGTAAGCCTGATACATAAAACGGCGGATTACTGCATTATCCGCACGATGTGGTGACCATAAACAGCGAAATGTTTTATGACATGGCGGCGATGCAAGCGGTCATGTTATGGATAAAAACAGGAGGAGGAGAACAATGAAGAAGTTCATAGCAGTACTAATTGGGATTATGATGGTTGTTTCGATGTTTAGCGCTTGCGCAGCGCCCGGCAATTCACAACCGGACGCCTCGGACGAAGCGGTCTCGGACCAGATAACGGAAGACGCCGCGGCTACGCCGGAGTTGAATACGGACCTGGTCGTGTATAATGACGCGTCGCTGCTTTCCGAAGGCCCGAACGGCGAAGTCGCCGAGCCGATCAACACGTTGGTTTTCACCGATGAGGAGAAGGCGAAGATCGCACAAGGCGAATACAAAGCGGCGATCATCTCCGCGGGTTCCGGCGAATGGTACGGCGCAATCGAGCGCGGCGCTGAAGCGCAGTGCGAAGCGCTCGGCATCGATGTTGTGTTTACGTCCGAGTGCAATTTCGATCCTGCACAGCAGGCAACGGACGTGGAGAGCGCGCTGGCGCTTACACCGGACATCCTGATCACGCTGCCGGTAGACCCCGTTTCAGCGGCGCAGGCCTTGCAGCCGGCGGTTGAAAAGGGCGTTAAGATCGTTTTGATGGATAATGGTGTGAACGGATATACGCCGGGCAAAGAATACGTTGCGATCGTAACGGGCGACCAGTGGGGCATGGGACGCGCCGCGGCACAGCTGATATCCGAAGCGGTCGATGGAAGCGGGAAGATAGGAATGATCTGGTATGACGCAGACTATTTCATCACAAATA
>CAYTHS010000092.1:0-11823 GCA_964437665.1 uncultured Oscillospiraceae bacterium | reverse complement strand
CAAGGATTGTTGGTGATTGTGTCCCGTAAGCATAGCTTTGCCGACGCCGTCGCATTCCGCTTATGCATCCACCGGCTCAGCTTGTTTATGTTGATTAGAAATCATGTCCTGTTGCGGCAGCGGCGCATTTATTTTTGCGTTTCTTGCAGACATACCGTCATGCAAATTCAGGATTCGTCCTCCCCGTCACGCTTTGCAACCCCACACGGCTGAACAAGCAAAGAGTCCCTTCATTTCCCTTTCAAAGCTCGAATCCCACCGCTTCCGGCAATTCCGCGAATACGGCGTCGTCGGAACCGGTCCCATGGCGGAAAATCACCGCGCATGTAACATCGCCGCCGATCGGATACGGAGCGTAGTGCCATGCGCCCGTTGACCATGAAACACCTTTGCCAACCGGGACATAGAATGCCTGCAGCTTTCGTAAATCCGGCTCGCCCGCCGGCATGCCTGCAACAATCACGCCCCCCGTCAGGGGCAGAAGCGTTTCGGTCGTACGTGCATGCGCTTCAAAGCGTTTCGTGGCAAACGGACGCTTGTTCGCAGTCAGCAAGTTGATTGAGACGGTTTCCGCGCCGTCAATCTGCGCCTGCTTTTCATACCATCGATAGATTCCGTCCTCGCCGCAGAACGGGCGGTTTTCCGTTTCAATAACCGTCCCAAAGGAAGCAAACGCGGGTTCGGAAAGGCTCTGCACTTTAATCTTTTTCATTTTTTCACCTCACGAAAAGATATTGGCCAGCATGCCGGCTGTAACAAACTCCGCATGCATGTCGCCAAGCCCGCAGATGAGCGTATCCAGCGCGTTAAGCGCCTTGTCTCCGCAGTCTCTTGTAATGAATTCATCCGGAATTACGGTTGCTTCGCCAAAATGATACGTTTTCTCCATCGGCCAGAATTCCCATGGATGTATGTAAAACGCAAGTACGCGCGGTATCGCCTTCTGATTGCAAAACTCCAGAAACTCCCTTACGCGTCCAAGCATATATTCTCCGCCTTCCGTCCGGAACAACGGCCATTGGTCGCGGTCGCGCTCCAGTCCCGGATCTTTGCTCTGCATAACCATGTCCGCAAAATTCGGGACCTCCAAAACAGAACTTTCGCCTTTCTTAGTCCAATCGCTGCGCGAAGGATGGTATGGGGAAAACTGTTCCCGATAAAAGTACATTGGATAAGTCACGTCGCAGGTGAATCCCAGTTCCTCAAGAGCGTTTACCACAGCCGTCGAGCCCCAAAGGCGCGGACAGCGAAACGACGTCGGAACGACGCCGGCCGCTTCCGAAACCCATTGTTTGCACAGGGCAAGCCGCGGCTTTACTTCGTGTGCAAGCAGCGGTTTGACGCCTGGGATGGGAAACAGTTCGTCACCGATCGTTTCATGATACAGCGAATGGCACCCGACCTCGTTTCCGCTGTCTGCGACCATCTTCGCGACCTCCGGGTTCTCCCTGGCGCATTCACCGGTAAAAAAGAAGGTCCCCTTTACTCCTCTTTTTGCAAACAGTTCGACCAAACGCGGCGTACCGTGTTTCGTTCCTTCATAAAACGGGGTAAAACTCCCCACGTCAGTTTCCATATCGACGCCAAACAAAACATAAATTGGTTTCATAATATCACCGGCTCCTCAAATCATGATTCGGCGCATGGATATCCCATCGTCGTATAAAACGCCATATTCTGCTGGCGGGTATCCAATCGTCCGTACTGAATGACGACCGGCACGTCGCTCTCGATCTTTACAGCATACTGCTCTCCGACCGGCATCGTGACGCCGCCGAACTGCTTTGGATCATGCGTCCGGAAACATCCTACGCGCTGCGCGGCGACGGTGACAAACACGTTGTCAATCGGCGGTTTATCCTCAAAATAAATCGTAAAGCAAAGATGTGCATCCTGACCGGTCGGATTGAGCACAACATACGATTCGTGTCCAATTAGTTCATAATCGCCAAGCGGCGGACGTTCTCCATCCGGAAATATCCAGACCTTTTTCCCGTACATTCTTACCTCCGGTAAACAGTTATTTGAGATAGAAAATTTCTTTCCAGTCCACGTAATATTCATGTTCGTCATGATGCAGAAAACATGGCTTTGTATACGTCCACCAACGCTGCATGATTTCGCTTTGCTCCATGCGTTGCATATCCGCGTCGTAGTCGCTGCCGGTGTACTCAAAATACGCGAACAGTTCTCTGCCGGATAAATAAATCGAATAATTATGCAGGTTGCATGCGCTGATGACGTCAAGCACCTCGGGCCAAACAGCGACGTGCAGCGCCGTATACTCCTCTACTTTATCCTCTTTTAATACTGCATGCTGCCCAAAGCGTCTCATAGAAAACACCTCTTATTCTTATGTTTTTTTATATCCAAAGCGGATTTTCGGATCGACCAGCATATAGGCCAGGTCTGTCAGCAGATTGATTACAACAATGATGATCGCAAAAATCAGCAGAATGCCCTGAATTAACGGGTAATCACGCTGCGTAATCGAGTTGATCAGCAGCAGGCCCAACCCCGGATAGGCAAATACTTTTTCAATGACCACGACGCCGCCCATCAGATAACCCATGGTCAAGCCGATATTCGTGACCAGCGGGATCAAGGAATTACGCAGAGCATGTATATAGTAGATTCTGCCGTTTTTGTTGCCCTTGATCCGGGCAAGGGATATATAATCCTGCTGCAGTACCTCCAGCATGCTCGAGCGCATCAGTCGGGAAAGAGACGCAAAGAACGTCGCGGCCGTCGTTACGGTCGGAAGGATCATGCATTTGATCCATCCAGTCAGGCTCTCCGCGGCAGAAACATAGCCGGATGTCGGCAGAAGCCGGAGTTGGACCGAGAATATCAGCATAAAAATCATACCGAGCCAGAATCCCGGAATCGAGATAAACGTCAGGTTCATCACGGTCAGCGAAAGGTCGAGCGCACTGTTATGATGGCGGGCGCAGGCAATGCCGGAGGGAATCGAAATAATCAGCGCGACAATTATCCCGCAAAAACATAATGCGATCGTGCGCGGCATTCGTTCAAGAATCATGTTCCGAACCGGTTCGTTCGTTTGAATGGAACTCCCCCAATCGCCGTGCAGCAAATTGCCCGCCCATGTGAAATACTGCTCGACCAGAGGCTTGTCCAGTCCGTACAGCGTCTTGACGTAGGCAATTTGCTCCGGATTGGCGTTTTTGCCGAACATAATCGTAATCGGGTCTCCGGGAATCATCTTGATGACGAGAAACACCAAAATACTAACAACGATTACGATCGGTATTATGAGCAGAAGCCTCCGAACGATATATTTCAGCATTTTTGTTTACCTCGCCTTCAGATAACAGTTTTTTATCATTTTCTGGTGGTCGTTCAGGGCTGTTCCGGCCCTTGAAACGGGGTAACCGGAGCCGGAACAGCTCTGCAATCGTAAGAGTTTACTGGGCTTTATATACGCCGTCGAAATCGAACCACCAGTTTGCATACCCCTGGAGGCCCATCACGTCGTCCTGCAGCGCCGAATAGAGATATCCGCCGAACAAATAGGTGATCGGCTGCTCGTCGCGCATCAGCAGGAACGCCTTGTCGTAAGCAGCTTTGCGTTCTTCGTCGGTCGCGGCGGCTGCGCCCTCCGCAATCAGCGCGTCAAGCTCGGGATTACTGTAAGAGCCGACGTTGTTGCCCGCGCCTGTCTTGATCCAGCGGGAAAGCCATGTGTCCGGCTCTCCTTCGGAACCGTCGCCGGTCACGCACAGTTCGAAGTTCTTCTTGGTCCAGACCGCGTCGATAAACACGCTCACTTCCATTTTTTCAAGTTCACACTCAATGCCGATTTTCTTGAGCTGCGCCTGAATCACGTCTCCGCAGCCGCCTTCCTGAACGGTGTTGGGAACCTTGAGCGAACAGGTGAATCCTTCGGGATAACCGGCCTCGGCCAGCAGCGCCTTTGCAGCCTCGATATCCTGCGTGTAGGCGGCGTCTTCATTATAGAAATACGTACCGGGGTAAACGGGCTGATCCAGCACTTTTCCGTAGCCCTGCGAAGTCAGATCGATCAGTTCCTGCTTGTCGAGCGCCAGCGCGATTGCTTTTCTGACCTTTGGATTGTTGAAAGGTTCCACCTCGGTGTTGTAGACAAGCACGAACGCGTCAAACAGGTCGGTCGCCTGGGAGTGCACGCCTTCCGTACCGTCCCAAATGGCGATGTCGGTGAAGCTCGACCAGAGAAGGATGTCTACTTCGCCCGCCAGGAACGCATTGTGCATCGTGTTATATTCCTTGATAAACTTAAAGGTAAGTCCGGCGGCCTTCGGGTACCCTTCCTTCCAGTAGTCATCAAAGCGAACAAGCTGGATATCCTGATCTTTGTTCCACGCTTGGAACATGAACGGTCCGCAGCCGACGGGAGCCGTTTTGATCGTGTCGATACTCTCCTGCGGGATGATCGGAACCATAGTCAGTCTGCTCACGAAGGGTGCATAGGGCTCTTTGAGATAAATTGTACCGGTGTAATCGCCGGTCACTTCCACAGAGTCCAAAGAGGTGAAGTACGACGCGGTGGAAGATCCGCTGTCGGGATCCATAATGTAATCGAGCGAGAATTTGACGTCTTCTGCCTTCACTTCGCGTCCATTGTGGAAAAGAACGCCCGGTTGAATCTCAAACTCGTAGGTGGTGTCGTCGATCCGGTCGAGCCTCTTTGCAACGGAAAGCTGCAGTTCCATGTTTGCATCGTACTGTACAAGGAAGTCGTTGATATTTTTCGTCACCCATACGGTGATGTAATCCGGAGAAAGAGAAAGTGCGAGGTGTGTCGGTTCTGTATCGATCGAAACGATGATAATATCGTCCGTTGATCCTGCCGAGGCTTCGGCGGTTTCGGTTTCTGTTGTTTCTGATTCCGTTGCGCTCTCCGCGGGCGTCTGCGCCGCACACCCGGTCATCGTGACGGTTCCGATTGCAAGTGCAACGCAGAGAATCAGGGAAATCAGTTTCTTCAAAGTCTCTTTACTCATTGCCTTCCTTACCTCCTATTTCGTTGTGGCTCTTTATTTTTGCCGCTCTCTGCAGCAAATCTGTTTATTTGTATTTCTGAATCATAATGCAGGCTGCCTTCCGCCCCGGAGCAACTTCCTCAAGCTTTACGTCACATCTGCGGCATGCCTCCGTTGCGAGAGGACACCGCGGGTGAAGCCGGCATCCGCCGGGTATGTCCACCGTGCTGGGAATGTTGCCGGACAGCCGGAATCTTTCGCTCTTTTTCTGCAAAGGGTTTTGAGGGACTGCCGAAAGAAGTGCCTTAGTATAGGGGTGCAGCGGGTTATTGATGACTTCTTTGGTCGGCCCGGTTTCCACGATGGTACCTAGATACATAACGAGTATCCTGTCGGAAATGTACTCCACGACGCCCAGATCGTGGGAAATAAACAACATCGTCAGATCGAGCGTTTCCTTTAGGTTGATCAGCAGCTTGAGAATCTGCGCCTGGATCGAAATGTCCAGCGCGGCCGTCGGTTCGTCGGCGATGATCAATTCCGGTTCGACCGACAGGGCGCGCGCAATGCTGATACGCTGTTTCTGCCCGCCGGAAAACTCGTGCGGAAATCGCAGGCCGTGTTCATGCGTCAAACCTACCTGACTTAAGAGCGTCATGATCCGTTGTTCGCGCTCTTCGTCTGTTTTACAAAGATGGAATATCTGAATCGGCCGGGACAGAATCGTTTTGACCGTCATACGCGGATTCAATGAAGAAAACGGGTCCTGAAAAATATACTGGACATTCTTGCGAAGGGATCGCATCTTCCCTTTTTGCCTCATGTCTTCGCCCCGGTAATAAACCGCGCCGCTCTTGGGCTGGACCAGCGATACCAGAAACTTTCCGATCGTGGATTTGCCGCAGCCGCTTTCGCCGACCAGCGCAACGACTTCCCCGCGGTTAATCGTAAAGCTTACGCCGTCGACCGCTTTCACATACTTCTTCTTAAATGAAAACAGTTTGTCATTGAATGTCTCGGAGGCGGGAAACTGGACCTTCAGATTATCAACACGCAACAGTTCTTCCATCATTTCACGCCTCCTCTCGAAAACAGATGGCAGCTGCAATAGTGCCCCGCGGCGATTTGTTCGAGCTCTGGTTCCTGTTCAAAACACCGCTTGTCCGCGTAGGGGCAGCGCGGGGCAAAACTGCAGGATTTGATATTCTCAAGCATATTCGGCACTTCGCCCGGCATCGTTTTAGGATCCGCGTTGCCATCTTGGCGTATCGAAAGCAGCGACCCTAGAAGTCCGATCGTATAAGGATGGGTCGGGTTTTTGAAGAGCTCCTCCGTTTCCGCTTCCTCAACGATTCTGCCTGCATAAAATACCAGTACGCGCCCACACCGTTCGCCGATAAGGTTCAGATTGTGAGAAATCATCACGACCGACATGTCCATCTCCGCCTGCAGGCTCTGGATCAAATCCAGTATTTCCGCCTGCACCGTCACGTCCAGCGCCGTCGTCGGTTCGTCCGCAAAAACGATCTCCGGCCTGCAGGCCAGCGCCAAGGCGATCAGCGCTCTCTGGCGCATGCCGCCGCTGAACTGATATGGGAATTCATTCATCCGTATTTCAGGTTCCGGCAGTTTGACTCTCCGCAGGATATCGATGGTCCTTTCGCGTATAACGGCTTTGTCCTTTTCACCCTGAATCCGATAGGACTCCGCAATCTGCCATCCGATGGAAAAGGACGGGTTCAGCGCGGTCAGCGGCTCCTGGAAGATCATGGACATGCTGCTTCCCCGTATCTTACGCATCTCCTTCGGCGAAAGCTTCAAAATATCTTTTCCGTGAAAAAACACCTCGCCGCCGTCGATCTTCCCCGGTCGTTTGACCTGGTTCAAGACCGAAAAAGCCGTAACGCTTTTTCCGCAGCCGCTCTCCCCGACAATACCAAGCATTTCACCCTTTGCAACGTCAAAACTAACGCCGCGGACGGAATGTACAATGCCCCGGTCCGTATAGAAGTTTGTACGCAAATCCTTTACGCGAAGACAGATGTTTCGTTCGTTATCCATAGATTAAAGCTCCCTCAGGCCGCCCATATACCTGGGATCAAGAATATCCCGCAGACCGTCGCCGAAAAGATTGATGCCCAGCACGGTAAACGCGATTGCAATGCCGGGGAATATAGAAAGATAGGGTGCGTTCCACATGTACTGCGAACCTTCGTTGAGCATAACGCCCCAGCTCGGCGTCGGCGGCTGAATCCCAACGCCGAGGTAACTGATCGCCGCCTCGTCCAGAATCACAAAGGACATCACCAGCGTCGCTTCGACAATCAGGGGCGCGGTGCAGTTCGGCAGGATATACCGGCCGATGATGGAACTCTGCTTTTCTCCCGTCACCAGCGCAGCACCGACATACTCCTGTTCTCTTACGGAGAGTACGACGCCCTGCATCAGACGAATGAAGGTCGGCACATACGCAAACACCAGAGAGATGATGATGACCTTTTCGCCACCGCCAATCAGCGCAGCCACGCAAAGCGCCACCATGACCCACGGAAAGCAGAGCATAACGTCTACCGTTCGCATAATGAGCGATCCGGAAAGGTCGTCCCGATAACCGGCCATAAGACCAAGCGGGACGCCGATAACGATGGCCAGCACCGCAACCAGCGCGCCCACGCGCATCGAAACGCGCGTACCCATGACGATCCGGCTGAAAACGTCCCTTCCATAATGGTCCGTTCCCATGGGATGCTCCAGCGACGGCCTCGAAAAGACCGGCCCCGTGTTCATCTCATCCACTTCATACGGGGCGATCAGCGGCGCGAAGATTACGATCACAATCAGCAGCACGATCATTAAGAACCCGATGGTCGCCTTCGTGCTGCGCGTTACCGCCCGCCAGCCCATTCTGATTTTGCGTCCGATCTTATTCAACAGGAGCCCCTCCATACCGTTTTCGGCTATTCAACCGGCCAGGACCGCGTGATCCTGTAGTTCATGCGCTTGAGCATATCCGCCTGTTTCGCATTGAATACGGGCGCGAGTTCTTCCATGCTTACCCGGGTGGGCTTTCCGCTGCGGACGATGAACTCTCCATCGATGAGCACGCAGTCTACACTTCGCGACATGCTCGAGTAAACCAACTGCATCAGCCGTTCGCTCTGGGGCAGCATCTCGGGTCGATAGATCGAGTGGATAACGAGGTCCGCTGCTTTGCCGGTTTCAATGCTGCCGCACTCGTTTTCTACGCCAAGCGCTTTTGCGCCGTTAATCGTAGCCATCTCAAATGCGTCTTCGCGGGTAAAAACAGGATACTCGTTTTTGCATTCTCTGTGTCCGACGCAGACTTGATACATCTGCTGAAAAATATCCAGTCCGTCGCACCAGTTGCCCGCATCCGTACCGAGCGCGACGTTTACGCCGCGGTCCATCATCTCCCTGAACCGGCCCACACGCATTGCGCCAAGTCCGTAGCGCAGCGACGCGCCGGGACAATGGACCACCGATGGCCTGCGTTTTTCAAGAATCTCAAGGTCGTGGTCCGTCGTGTGTATCATATGGACCAGCGTTGTTTTTTCGTCCAGTACGCCAAGATCATCGTAAAATTCGATCGGTGTTTTGTTGTAGCGTTTGCGGAAATACTGTATCTCGGACTCATATACGCCGCAATGCACCTGCATCTGCACGCCGTATTCTTCGGACAATGCCTTCGCCGCAACCATCAAATCGCCGGAAGTGTGTTCCATCCCCGCCAGGCCCACATGCGCGCCAACAGGGGTCTTGCGCGTACGCTTGTGCCTGGTCAGTTCATCTCGAAAAAGCTCGATGCATTTGGCGAACGGGTATTCCATGATTTTAAGTTCAGGTGTATAATCGTCGCTGATGCCGTGACTGGTATAGCCTTTGACGCCGACGATGTTCGCACCCTTAAACATGCCTTCCGTGTGGCGCGAACCGCCTGTATCGCCGAAGATGGTCGTGCCGTTCACCGCCATTTCGATGGTCGCCAGCAGCAAGCTGTATTCTTCATCCTCCGGGGTAATGTTCAAAACGATCGGGTTCTCGTACTTTTCCCAAACTTCGGCTACCGTAAACGTATCCGGTACGATACTGCGCATAAGGTGCCACGCAACATGCTCGTGTGCGTCCACAAGGCCGGGATGCACCACACCCCCGCGGCAGTCGTATCGCTCGCCTTCATACTTTGCCAATATCTCATCGTTTTTCCCGATCGCCGCGATTTTTCCGTCAAGAATCGCCACCGCGCCGTTCTCGATGATACGGCGCTTCTCATCCATCGTGATGAGATACCCGTTGGTCAGTATCCGATCCGCTTTGATTTTTTCCATAGCCAAACTGCGCGCCTCCGTTAAAAATCAAGTTCGTAAAGCTTCCCGATATCACCGCTGAGCACTTCAACGCCGTTTTCACGGATACACACGCCCTTCTCCCAGCGAACGCCAAACTCGTTTGTGGCGGCAAAGGTATCGATCTGGAAACACATACCGGGCTTGAAGGAATAATTCGAACTGGTTTCAACCCAGGGCGCTTCCACCTCACAGAGGCCGGTGCCGTGCATCGGACCGTAAACATAGTTTTCACCAAATCCGTTATCGACATAGTACTGATACGCCATCTTCGCAATCTCGCTGGCCTGCATGCCGTTTTTGATCTGACTCTGCACCCAATTGTGCGCTTGAAGGCCAAAGAGAACGACGTCGCGCCGGTGTCCTTCCAGTTTGCCAAGCACGATCGGAAATCCGATTGATGCGGAATATCCGTCGATCTTTGCGGAAAGATTGAGCTGTACAATATCGCCTTTCTTGAACTCCCTGTAACAGGAACGCGAGATGCAGTGCCGTGTGGACGCTTCGGAAAAAACATACATCGGCAGTCCTTCATATTCGGCGCCGTTTTCATAAACTGCGCGCTGCGCAACGCCGACCATTTCGAGTTCGGTCTTCCCCGGACGGATGGCTTTAATCACTTCCTGCGTAGCGATTTCCGCAATACGATACCCTTCCTTGAGGCAGCGGATTTCCGCTTCGGATTTGATGCTGCGCAGTTCGGTCATAATATTCCCTGCGTTGACAATCTCGGCCTGCGGAAACGCCCTGCGAATACCTTCCATAATCTCAACCGTGGTATCAATATAACTTGCAACGCCAATGCGAATGTTTCCGCCGGAAACGCCAATTCCGCTCAGAACATCGTTGAAGGTATCGCACTTGAGTTCCGGATACTGCGGGTCGGCGCTCTCGCGGTATTCACGCAGAACGAAAAGCTTCTTGAGCTTGGAACGGTCCGCGCCGAATTCCTGACTCTCCGGACCAACCATCAACGCCGCGTCGCCGTCAGGAGCAATAGCGACGCCGCAACGCTCAAACAACGGCCAGAAGTTTGAAAAATAGCGTGCATTTGCATAGTCGCCGTCCGTGGAGTTGACAATCAATACGTCAAGATGATCTCTGCGTACCAGTTCTGCGGCATTTTTGCAGCGTGTCAAGAATTCATCGTCGGGAATGAATACATGGTTCTTCATAGTGTCCTCCTCATGATGCTTTATATTGAATATGTAAGCTTTTTTGACGTTTCTCCACATTCGGGAGATATTAATGTCGGCTGGCATGCCGGTCTTTTGTTTGGGAGTTATGCTCAGAATGCACACATAGATTTATTTGCGGCTAAGAAAAAGCGAATCGTTAATATGCGTTTGAATTTGCTTTTTGTTTGGATTTTTCATGCAGGCTTTTTTCCGCTCCCGATTGGAAACCTTTGAAGCAGCGATGCGCAATCGTTTGCTCATCCTCGTAAAAATTATACCCAACCCGATTTAGTTTGTCAATCCCCTGCATCATCGTTTCTAACTGTAGCGGCTAGATGCGCCGTTTCCTTTTTTTCAACACGGGATTGCAGGTTGGAAACCGGCTTCGTCTTCGTTTCCTATTGTTATTTTTGTTTTAACATTTATCTTGCGTTTCCAAAGGTCTTTCGATATCATTTGGTGTATCATGCGGAATTTATAATATTTCGCTTGCTTCAAAACAAATTTCTGCGAAAGGAACGGATGACTCGACGATGGTCAGGCTTACCGATATTGCTAGAAAGCTCAATGTTTCTCCCTCAACGGTATCACGCGCGCTAAACAACAAAGGCAGAATCAGTCCGAAACTCCGCCAGCTCATTTTGGATACGGCAGACGAATTCCAATATCAGCCGAATGAATACGCCCGTTTTCTTAAAACCAATCAGACCACGACCATCGGGGTAATTCTGCCTGATATTTCAAATATATTCTTCGGTAAGCTGCTTAAAGGCATTGATGCAACAGCCAGAAACTGTGGCTATAGCGTTATCTTTTGCGATTCGGACGAAGCGCTTGAAAACGAACGTGATTATTACGATATGCTCAAGAGCAAAAATGTTTGCGGTATTGTCGTCGCACCAGCAGGCGTCAGCGATATCTACAGCGACGCCGGTCCGGACGATCATATTGTGTTCATCGACAGTTCGCCGTCCGGCAATTCCCGCCATCCGGTCATCACGATCGACAACTATCGCGCTGCGTACGAGTTAACGGAACATCTGGTCTCCCTCGGGCGCAGGCGGATGGACATCATCGCCGGCCCACGCTGCGAAACCTCGGCCAACGACCGCGTACGCGGGTTCCTGGACTGCCTCTTGGCACACGGGCTTCCCACCGAAGGCCACGTATTCGAATGTGAGCACGACTATGACAGCGGAGTTGAAACTATGCGGAAAATCCTCTCTTTGCATAAACCGGACGCCATCTTTACGGAAAATAACCTCCTGGCTTACGGTGCATTTTCCGTGATCCGGG
>CAYTHS010000091.1:0-11842 GCA_964437665.1 uncultured Oscillospiraceae bacterium | reverse complement strand
CCGCCGCTGAGCAAGCTTGGCGGCGCGGACTGGGCGAACCGCGTCAGCCGCGCAAAGAGCGCGGCGAAAAAACTCGCGGTCGATCTTGCGGCGCTCTATGCCGAGCGCGCTGACGCGAAGGGGTTTGCTTTTTCAAAAGACACCGCCTGGCAGCGAACGTTTGAGGAACGCTTTACCTACGAACTCACGCCGGACCAGAGGCAGAGCCTGGAAGAGATCAAGGCGGATATGGAGAACCCGCGGCCGATGGACCGGCTGCTCTGCGGGGATGTTGGCTACGGCAAGACCGAGGTGGCGCTGCGCGCGTGCTTCAAATGCGTGCAGGACGGAAAACAGGCGGCCATCCTCGTGCCGACCACGATTCTGGCCCAGCAGCATTACAACACCATGCGTTCGCGTTTTGCGGAATTTCCGGTCAAGGCTGCATGCCTTTCACGGTTTCAGTCCGTGAAAGAGCGCGCGCAAATCAAGAGGGATCTTGCGGCAGGCAGGATTGATATCGTCGTGGGCACGCACGCGCTGCTGGCAAAGGACGTGAAGTTCAAGGCGCTCGGCCTGCTGATCATCGACGAAGAACACCGCTTCGGCGTGAACCACAAGGAGCAGATCAAGGCGTACAAAAAGACCGTGGATGTGCTGACGCTGACCGCAACGCCGATTCCGCGCACGCTGAACATGTCCATGACGGGCGTGCGGGACATCAGCGTGATCGAAACGCCGCCGGAAGCGCGTTATCCCGTCCAGACCTACGTGCTCGAATACACGGACGCGCTGATCAAGGACGCGGCGGGGCGCGAGCTTGCCCGCAAAGGGCAGGTGTTCGTCGTCTACAACCGCGTGCAGAACATGGAATCCATGGCGCGAAGGCTCGAAACGCTCCTGCCGGAAGCACGCATTACGATTGCGCATGGACAGATGGGCGAAACACAGCTCGAAGCCGCGATGCTGGAGTTTATGGAGCACCGGTCGGACGTTATGCTTTGTTCCACGATTATTGAAAGCGGGCTGGACATTCCGAACGTCAACACGCTGATCGTGCTTGACGCGGACCGCATGGGGCTTGCGCAGCTCTATCAACTTCGCGGGCGCGTCGGCCGCTCCAGCAGGATCGGATACGCATACTTCACCATTCAGTCCGGCCGCGCCATGAATGAAAAAGCGGCCAAGCGCCTGATGGCGATCCGGGAATTCACACAGTTCGGCGCGGGTTTCCAGCTCGCCATGCGCGACCTCGAAATCCGCGGGGCGGGCTCTCTGCTCGGCGCGGAGCAGCACGGGCATATCTCCGACGTCGGGTACGAATACTACGTTAAGCTTGTGCGTCGTGCGGTGGACGAGCAGCAGGGCCGCACTCTTGAACCGGTCACCGAAACGAGCGTGGATATTCCGATCGACGCGCATATTCCGCACGACTATGTGCCGAGCGAACTGATGCGGCTAAAAGCCTACCGGCGTATTGCGGATATCGACGGTGCGGACGCAATGCTCGATGTAACGGAGGAGTTCATCGACCGCTACGGCGAACCGCCGGAGAGCGTGACGAACCTCATTCGGATTTCGCTTGTTAAGGCGTATGCCGCGCGCGCATACCTCGAAAGCGTGAGCGTGCGCGACGGCGAGGCAAGGATGAAGTTCTCCGAATTTGCGCATATCGACGGCGGGAAGCTGATCGCCGCGGTCTCCGGCATGGAGGGCGCGAGACTCATCGCAAGCGAGTCGCCGACGATTGAAATACGTCGGAAAAACGCAGATGCTTTGGCAATCAGTGAAAAACTGCCACAATTCCTTTACACAATTGTTCGTTGCGTTGATGCGGACATCGGCATATAATGACAAGTGACTTTGACGCTTTCTTTGCGTCTGACGCTGAATATAGAAAAGGGAGAAATCGAAACATGAGAAAATTTCACTGGAAGCGCGCTCTCTGCGTGCTGCTTGCCCTGTCCTTGACGCTGGGCGCTGCGGCTTGCTCGCTGAAAGACGATCAGCTGGCGACGGCGACGGATTCCGATGCGGCGTATGCAGATGAAGAACTCGACCAGGTTGCCGTTCAAATCGGCGACTATACCATCACCAAAGGCGATATTGTCGATCAGTACGATTATATGGTGCAGATGTATTCCTATTACGGCATGAGCGCGCCCACCGAAGACGCGGAGATCGAGTCCATGCAGGACAGCGTGATTTCTTCGCTGGTTTCCGATAAAATTCAGCTTTATGAAGCCGACCTGATGGGCATTGAACTGACGGAGGAAGAAAAGGCCGACGTTGAAGCACAAGCCGAAGAAGAAATGCAGTACTATCTGGAGTCTTTCCGTGAGCAGGCTGAGGATGAAGGCGCGGACGATCTCGATGCACGCGCGCTTGAGATCTTTCAGGAGCAGCTCGACGCGGCCGGCATGAGCATGGACGTGGACGGCTTCCGTGCATATATTATGGAAGAATACACCAACGCCGCGCGCAAGACTGCGTTGAAGGAAAAGGTCACCGCAGACGTGACCGCGACGGAGGATGAGATTCAGACGTATTATGACGAAACCCTCGTTTCGCAGACGGAAAGTTATACGAGCGCGCCTGCCGATTATCTTGCCGATGCGGAGTCGTATCAGATGGACGGCGGCACCCCGGTGCTCTACGTTCCGGAGGGATATGTGCGTGTCCGTTCGATCACCATTATGCCCGAAAATGAAATTTCGGACGAGTATACCACGCTTAAGGACGATTTGGACGCGCTTGCCGCACAGTACGGCGAAGCCGCGCTCGACGCGCTTGCCGCGAAGTATGCCGCGCAGGGTGTCGATCCTGCTGACACGACGCTGGACGTCTCCGCCGCGGAGATTGAGGACGCTGCCGAATTGATCAGCGAATTCGTGGAAAAGAAAGCGCAGGCCGACGCACTGTATGAAGAATACATCAAGGACGCGCGCGCCAAGGCCGAAGAAGCCTTTGCCGCGCTGGAAGGCGGCGCTGTATTCACCGACGTGTTGGGCGAGTACGGCGAGGACGATCTTTACACGAGCTATCCTTCGTTTGTGGACAGCGGGCTGCTGATGTATATGGACGGCGAAGATGAGACCTGGGACGAACAGCTTGTCGCAGCGGTCGGCCTGCTCAAAGCCGGTGAATATTCCGCCGTCATTCAGATTGACGATATGTTCTAT
This sequence comes from uncultured Oscillospiraceae bacterium, assembly GCA_964437665.1. Classification (GTDB taxonomy): domain Bacteria; phylum Bacillota; class Clostridia; order Christensenellales; family CAG-138; genus UBA7703. Next base: position 8,681 of record CAYTHS010000091.1, on the reverse strand, counting down.
ATCGTCCAGCTTGTCGGCGACGAAACGGCGGGCGCCAAAGAACTCGGAGACGTATACGACGACATCAAGGCGGCCATCATTTCCGAGAATGCGGACAGCCTTTGGAACGAAACGTTAGGCGGCTGGGAGAACGATACCTCGATTGCAACCTACTTTGAGGACGTTTACCGCGATATCGGCAAATAACACGCGTTCCCTGAGCGTTGCGGGCGGCAGAAATGCCGCCCGCTGTGATATGTGCGCGGCTTCTTGCGGCGAGCGTGGCGAAACGCTTGTTTTTCGGCGGCGGTTTTGCTATATTGAGGTTGAGACGACGGGTGAATGAATCCGGCCGGCGCCTGTTTCCTTGTCGGCCCGTCTTTCTAAGGAATACAATAAAAATAGTGCAGGAGGTTTTCCCATGAAGTACGAATGCGTTTGCGGCTATATTTACGATCCTGAAATCGGCGATCCGGACAACGGCGTTGCGCCGGGCACCGCGTTTGACGATCTCCCGGAAGACTGGGTGTGCCCAGTCTGCGGGCTGGACAAGAGTGCGTTTACCGCGATCGAATAGTGCAATGAAACAAAAAGAGCGTTCCGGCTTTGCCGGAACGCTCTTTTTTCTGTAACGATTCTGAATTCGCTTGGAAACACGATTAGCTTCCGGCCGGTTTTTTGGACATGGCTTTTTTCATAAAGCGTTCGTTCTCAACGATGAAGCGCTCCTGCGTGCCTTCGCCGATCAGTCCGGCTTCATCATATGCACGGCAGCGGAACACGAGCCGTCGTCGGTCGACTTCAGTCAGTTCCGTTTCGCAGTGGACCGTCATTCCCACGGGCGTTGCCGCGAGGTGCTTTACGTCGAGCTTCGTGCCGACGCTCGAATAGCCTTCCGGCAGGAGCGAGCCGACGCTTTCAGCGGCGCAGCGCTCCATGAGCGCAATCATCGCGGGTGTGGCGAACACTGTGAGGCGCCCGCTGCCGAGCGCGGCGGCGGTGTTTTCCGGCGCGACCTGAACGGATTTTTGTGCGGTAATTCCGGGCTTCAGCTGAATTTCCTGCATACTGTATGCTCCTGTCCTGAAGTAATATGAAAAAGGCGAACCGGCCGGCTGCCGGTCACTAAGTCGAATGCCAGCGCTCAAATGGAGGCGGCAACCGATCGGTTCCGGATGCATTGGCGGGCGCGCGTTTCACAGCAATGAGCGGCGAATGCGTCCGCCGGGGAATAATTATTCGTAGTCCACCACGTCTACCCAGCGAAACAGGAGGTCCCTTTCCTCCGGTTTGCCCTTAACGGATTGGGAAGCCGCAACGATGGGGATCCACTTGAGCACATATTCCCGCGCGGTTTCGCTTTTTTGACAGAAGAGCTGAAGGTACGCTTCCGCCGTTTCTTCGTCGCCCGCCAGCGAGAAGAGAAGGTAGGTGCGCGCCGCGTCCGCAGAAGCGTTACCCTGGGTCGCATGCGACCAGTCGAGGATAAACGGCGTTCCGTCATCGCGGACGATGATGTTTGTCGGATTGAAATCCCCATGGCAGAGTTTGTTATGCCGCGGCATGGACTCCAGCCGCGTATGCAGGTCGTATTTCGTCGCCGTCGGCAGGTCGGTCTGTATGATTTTGCGGTCCATCTTATCGCGAAGTCGCGGCAGCAACGGACAGATTTGTCGGTGCATGGTCAGCTGCAGATCGACGAACATTTCGAGGTATTCGCTTTTTTTCTCTGGGGTTTCCACCATTCGTGCCGCCAGTGTTTTTCCGGGGACGAATTCCGTCATGAGGTACCATTGCTCGTCCACCGTTCCCGCACCGAGCAGCTTTGGCACGTGCAGAGCGGTTTCCTCTACGCGCGCATGGTTGAGCGCTTCGTTGAGCACGTTGGCCTTGCTGTAGCCTTTTTCAAACACCTTAACGACCGTGTCGCCGTCGCGGTAAACCGTTTTGTTGGCGCGCGCCGCGATGATATTCGTAAGTTCCATGGCTGTCCCTTTCCGCCGGTGAAACCCGGCCGCGGTTTTGCTTGCAGCGGTCCCGCGCCGGTTTAAAAACCGGTACGGAACCGTGAAGATCGTCGTTTATTCCGTTCAGACGGAAACGTGCGTTCCGTAATAGGCGTTGAGATACATCTGTTTGATTTCGCGCATGAGCGGATAGCGGGGGTTCGCGCCCGTGCACTGGTCGTCGAAGGCCTGTTCGGTCATCGCGTCCAGCCGGTCGAGGAAGTCTTTTTCGTCCACACCGTAATCGCGGATAGTCTTTTTAATGCCTACGCGGTCCTTGAGCGCGTCGACTGCGGAGATGAGGCTTTCGAGCTTTTCTTCGTCCGTTTTGCCTTTCAGACCGAGGAAATCTGCAACTTCCGCGTACCGTGCGAGCGTATGCGGATGGTCGTACTGCGGGAAGGTGCCCATCTTGACGGGTACTTCCGCGGCGTTGAAACGCAGCACTTCGTCGATCATCAGCGCGTTGGCTATGCCGTGCGGCAGGTGGTGGAACGCGCCGAGCTTATGCGCCATGCTGTGGCATACGCCGAGGAACGCGTTTGCGAACGCCATGCCGGCCATGGTGGCGGCGTTGCCCATCTTTTCGCGCGCGACCGGATCGTTCGGCCCGTTGTCGTAGGCGCGCGGCAGGTAGGTGAAGATCGTTTTCAGCGAACGCAGCGCCGTGCCGTCCGTGTAGTCCGTCGCCAGCATGGAAGCGTAGGCTTCCAGATCGTGTGTGACCGCGTCGATGCCGCTTGCGGCGGTGAGGCCCTTTGGCGCGTTCATCATGAGGTCCGCGTCCACAATCGCCATATCGGGCATGAGCTCATAGTCTGCCAGCGGATACTTTACGCCTGTCGTTTCATCCGTGATGACTGCAAACGGTGTTGCTTCGCTGCCGGTACCGGCCGAAGTCGGCACGGCGATGAAATAGGCCTTTTCACCCATCTTCGGGAAGGTGTAGACGCGCTTGCGGATGTCGGAAAAGCGCATCGCCATATCCAGAAAATCCGCTTCGGGGTGTTCGTAGAGTACCCACATGATCTTACCCGCGTCCATGGCGGAGCCGCCGCCGAGCGCGATGATTACGTCCGGCTGGAAGGCGCTCATCTGCTTTGCGCCTTCGCGCGCGCAGGCCAGCGTCGGGTCGGGCGCGACGTTGAAGAAGGTTTCGTGGACGACGCCCATTTCGTCGAGCTTGTCGGTCACGGGTTTGGTGTAGCCGTTCTGATAGAGGAACGTGTCCGTCACGATGAACGCGCGGCGTTTGCCCATGACGGTTTTCAGTTCGTCCAGCGCCACCGGCAGGCAGCCTTTCTTAAAATAAACCTTCTCGGGGGCGCGGAACCAAAGCATGTTTTCTCTCCTTTCGGCGACGGTCTTGATGTTGATCAGGTGCTTGACGCCGACGTTTTCCGAAACGGAGTTGCCGCCCCAGCTGCCGCAGCCGAGCGTCATGGACGGCGTGAGCTTGAAGTTATACAGGTCGCCGATGCCGCCGTGCGAGGAAGGGGTGTTGACAAGAATCCGACAGGTTTTCATGCGTGCCGCGAATTTTCTGAGCTTTCCCGTTTCCGTTACGGCGTTGAGATAAACGCTGGAGGTATGGCCGTAGCCGCCGTCCGCAACGAGGCGCTCCGCCTTATCGAGCGCTTCGCCGAAGTTTTTTGCACGGTACATCGCCAGTACCGGAGAAAGTTTCTCGTGTGCGAATTCTTCCGAGAGCTCGACGCTTTCGACTTCGCCGATGAGGATTTTTGTCTGTTCGGGTACGCTTACGCCCGCAAGTTTTGCAATGATGAACGCGCTCTGGCCGACGATTTTTGCGTTAAGCGCGCCGTTGATGAGTATGGTTTTGCGCACCTTCTGGGTTTCCCCGGGGTCGAGGAAATAGCAGCCGCGCGCGAGGAACTCCTTTTTCACGCGCTCGTAGACCGCGTCCAGCACGATTACGCTCTGCTCGGAAGCGCAGATCATGCCGTTGTCGAACGTTTTGCTGTGGATGATGGAGTTGACGGCCAGCAGGACGTCCGCCGAATCGTCTATGATGGCGGGCGTGTTGCCGCTGCCGACGCCGACGGCGGGTTTGCCGCTACTGTAGGCGGCCTTGACCATCCCCGGACCGCCGGTTGCCAGAATCAAGTCGGCTTCCTTCATGGCGAGGTTGGTCAGCGCTAGGCTTGGCGTGTCCACCCAGCCGATGATGCCTTCCGGCGCGCCTGCGGCGACCGCCGCTTCCAGCACGACCTTTGCCGCGGCGATCGTGCAGGCTTTTGCGCGCGGGTGCGGGCTGATGAGGATGCCGTTGCGCGTTTTCAGCGCGATCAGCGTTTTAAAGATGGCGGTCGAGGTCGGGTTGGTGGTCGGAATGACGGCGGCGATCACGCCGACCGGTTCCGCGATGCGCACGACGCCGAAGGCTTTGTCCTCCTCGATCACGCCGCAGGTTTTTGTGTGTCGGTAAGCGTTGTAAATATATTCACTGGCGTAATGATTTTTGATGACTTTGTCTTCGACGACGCCCATGCCCGTTTCTTCCACAGCCAGCTTGGCCAGCGGGATGCGCGCTTTATCGGCCGCGCTCGCGGCGGCTAAAAAGATGGCGTCCACCTGTTCCTGCGAGTAGGTGCTGAATGTTTTTTGCGCTTCCCGCAGACGGGCGAGCGCGCGTTCCAGCGATTCGACGCTGTCAACGGGAGTTCTTGCTTCTTCTTTTTTCATACGCTCTCTTACCTCTTTCCTCTCCGGCGATCGAGGGTTGTTACCAAGATTGCCGCTGTAATGCAGGCCGTTCGCTTGAAAATGATCACGCTGTGCTGAAATAACGCTCGCCGCCGCTATGCGATGTTTGTGCCTCGGCGAATGCCGGTTCTTCGGGAGTGTGTTTTTCTTACGTCTTCATGTTACGTTATCCTGGAGGAAAAAAGAAGAATCGAAAACGATATACCGATATATCAATATCGATATAGAAATACTGATATATGCCGTTCGATTGGCTGACGAAGTGAGATGGGTTATATACGCCCGTCGCTATCCACAAAAGCGGCCGACTTTTCCAGTTCTTCGAGAAAAAGGCGGTCTTCGGCCGTTTTGCGGTACGCTTTGCGGAAGATAAGCACGTCCCGGCAGTCGTTTTGCTCAAGAGAGCAGGACTTCTGCACGAGATTGAAACAGCTCCAGACACTTTGCGGCTCCGGCGGGACCAGCGCATATGAGCCGGGGATGCTGGCGAGCAGCTCCATTTGGCTTGCGCGTTCAAAGACGGAGATGGTCTTTTTGTTCTCGCGCGTCTGCGCAAGCTGGCGCGCTTCCGAAACAGGAAGGGAGGGGACGGACCAATCTCCATAAAGAATCTCGGTAAACGAACCGAGGTCTTCCTGCGTGATCAAGTCTTTGCCGGCAAGCGGGTGCACACGGCTGATCAGTACGGCGCGCGGAAAGGTGCGCACGATTTCGTACGTCAGCGAGCGTTCGGCCAGTTCGTTCAGAAAATACTGCTCATAAGAAAGCGGGTAGCGGACGATTCCGAAACGCGTGATTTCGTTGGAAACGCTTTTAATCGCGCGCATAGGCCCGCTTTCACGGTAGGAAAAACAGATGTATGCGTTGGGGCCGAGCGCAGCCGTGAACGCTGCAAACGCGCGGCTGATGTATTCCGCGCGCGGAACGCAGAGGTCGAATTTCATGCGGTGGTCGTCCGCCGGGCGGTAAAGCGCTTCCATCTCGGCGACCTGGGAAAGGATACTGCGCGCATAGCCTAGAAACTCACGGCCTTTTTCAGTGGGGACGACGCCCTTTGCGGTGCGGTCGAAGATTGCGACGCCGATGTCATCCTCCAGCTCGCGAATCGCTTTGCTGAGGTTCGGCTGGTTCATAAACATATTTTCCGCGGCCTTGCTGATGGAGCCGGTTTTCTCCACCTCGACCGCGTATTTCAACTGCAGCAGGCTGTTCATATGCAAATCCTTTCCAAAGGTCCTCGTGCGGGTTATTTTACGCGTATCTTACGCGCATCGCGCGCCCGGCACTACGGAAGGCGTTGGGGTCGATCGCGTCGAAAAAAGCGCCGGCGTAAGGGGAGTCCCCGATCAAATCGGTCATATGGAGCAGTCCCGCGCGATCTTGTCCTTATAGGGGCTTTCGAGAGAAAAACCCGCCATGGGGAGGCCGCAGTTGCCGGGGCGTACGTCCGCGATGCGCTCGCCTTTTGTCAGAATACCGGCGGCAAACGCATCTCTGCCGGAGCAGTCGTAAACACGGCGGTTTTTCAGCGGCAGGGCCATAAAACAGTTCCGCCCAATTCGATATGCACATGGTATCATACTGAGGCGCAAAATTGAAGCGTGCCTTCCGCAGAAGCGGATACAAACCGGCATGCCGGGACACGGATATTTGATTGACGCATGCGGAGCGCTCGGCTATAATAGCGGTAAATGAATAGCGTGTGCATCCGCGCTTGAAGAAGCGCCGGCGGGGAAGCCCGCCGAGGGAATACGGATGAGATTTCCGGGCTACCCCAGTAACCGTGATGCCGACGAACGGACAACGTGCCACTGCTTTTACGGGCGGGAAGGCGTCCTAGTAGGATGAAGCCAAGCCGGGAGACCTGTTTGCGCATGAATGCTTCTGGGGTGGAGTGAAGCTATGCGGCACGGATTTGACGCGCGTGTTTATTAATTGCTCCTCTCACAAGAGTGGGGCAATTTTATTTCCGCTCCTTTTTCTATTCATTTGAATATTTCTGAAAGGGGTATTTCGTAACATGAAACACCAAAAACTACTTGCACTGCTGCTGGTATTTCTGCTCGCCTTCGGCGCGCTGTCCGGCTGCGCTGCGAACACCGAGCCCGCCGTGACCGACGGGGATGCGCCGGCCACCGCTGGAGACGCGGCGGAAGAAACGGCCGCGCCGCTCGAAGAAGAAGCGGGCGAAGCGCCTGCCGCCGAACCGGTCGGCTTTACCGACATGGCGGGACGCGAAATTTCGCTGGAAGCGCCCGCGACGCGCGTGGTTGCGCTTGCGGCGGCGGACTGTGAAATCCTTTATGCCATCGGCGCGGGGGATACGCTGGTCGGCCGCGGCGAATACTGCGACTATCCCGCCGAGGTAGCGGACGTGCCGTCCGTGCAGTCCGGCGCGGAGACCAACCTTGAACAGATCATTGCGCTCGAACCGGAGGTGCTGATCATGAGCACGATGGCGCAGACCGAGGAGCAGGTCGCTTCGCTCGAAGCGGCGGGCGTGAAGGTCGTCGTATCAGACGCACAGGATATCGAGGGCGTGTACACCGCCATCGAAATGATCGGGGCGCTCACCGGGAAAAACGAAGACGCGGCCGAGGTTGTGGACTCGATGAAGCAGACGTTTGCCGAGCTTTCGGCACGTGCTTCCGAACTGGACGGCAGGACGGTCTATTTTGAGGTGTCCCCGCTGGCGTACGGGCTTTGGACGGCCGGATGCGACACGTTTATGGATGAAATTGCCGAGATGCTCGGGCTTGTCAACGTGTTCAGCACGGCCTGCGGATGGTGCGAAGTTTCCGAAGAGCAGGTGATCAAGCTGAACCCGGACGTGATTGTGACCATCTCCATGTATTACGGCGAAGGTCCGACGCCGGAGGAGGAAATCCTCTCCCGCGCGGGCTGGCAGGACGTCGCCGCCGTGAGAGAAAATGCGATTCTGAATCTGCCGAATAACGAACTCTCGCGCCCGGGCCCGCGTCTTGCCGACGGCGCGCAGGCGCTGTTCGACTTTGTGCTTTCGGTTGTGGAAACGGAAAATGCCGCGTAAGCGCAAGGAAAAAAAGGGGGGCGCGCTGTCGTCCCCCTTGCAAAACCATCCGCCTGCAAAAGCGCGGGAAGGCTTCCGCGCGGGCGAGATGGCTTTTTTTGCGCTTGCCGCTTTTTTTACGGCGGTTGTCTGCGTTTCCGCCGGGAGCGTCGGCATACCTCTGCAGGAGACCTTCGGTATAATTTGGAACGCGGCGTTCGGACTGCCGCAGCCGGATACGATGGGCGTACCCATCATACTTTCCGTTCGCCTGCCGCGCGTTTTATGCGTCGCACTCACCGGCGCGGCGCTTTCGGTCTGCGGCGGCGCGATGCAGGGGTTGCTGCGCAACCCGCTTGCGGACGGCAGCACGCTCGGCGTTTCGAGCGGCGCTTCGCTCGGCGCGGCAATCGCCATCGCGTTCGGCGTTACGCTGCCCGGGGTACCGTTAGCAGGCACCATGGTGCTCGCTATGGCGTTTGCGTTTCTTTCGCTGATCATTATTTTATCGCTTTCCTATAAAATCGATTATTCGCTTTCCACCAACACGATTATCCTTATCGGCGTGATCTATTCGATGTTTGTTTCGAGCATTCTTTCACTGATCATCACATTTGCGTCCGACCATATTAAGAATATTACGTTCTGGACGATGGGGTCGCTGTTGGGCGCGAGCTACCAGAACGCGCTGGTGCTGCTCTGCGCGCTGATGGTTTGCGGCGCGGTGATCCTGCGTTATGCGCGCGAGCTGAACGCTTTCGCCATCGGCGAAGACAACGCGCGCCACATCGGCGTGCCGGTGAAACGCGTGAAGCTGATTTTGATGATCGCCGTATCCGCGCTGATCGGCGTGTGTGTTTCCATCGGCGGCAGCATCGGTTTTGTCGGGCTGGTCACGCCGCATATGGTGCGTATGATTGTCGGGCCAAACCATAAACGGC
>CAYTHS010000090.1:0-11846 GCA_964437665.1 uncultured Oscillospiraceae bacterium | reverse complement strand
ACGAAAATATGCATGTCGAGGCGGCGGTAATGCGCTTTTGTGATTTTTGAAACGCGCCCTTAACAATCCCGGTAACTTTTTTGACAGGCAAAAGCGCCGCAAATGCGGCGCTTTGTCTGTTGCATTTTACCGATTCCGCAAAAACGCGGGAACGTCCAGTTTGCTCTTGGGTTTCTCCGTATAATCGCGGCGGATGTCGCCCTCCCCGAACGTCGGATCCTGCCGCGGCTGGGGAACGGGCGCGGCGACCGGTTCGTCCGCCATAACCGGGCGGCGCGGCGCATAGGACGCTGAAGAATAAGCCGGCTGTCCGGGATTCGGGCGCATCGGCTGCGGTTGGTATTGCGGCTGCTGCGGCATCGGCTGCGGTTGGGGCTGCGGTTGGGGCTGGGGCTGCGGGGCGGCATGCACGCCGCCATAGTTTGGCCGGTACGATCCGAACGGCGTAACGCCGAAGCCGGATACCGGCTGTGAGCCGTTGCTGCGGTCCGACCGATCAAAACCGGTCGCAATAACGGTGATGCGCAGCGCATCTCCCATTGCCTCGTCGATATCCGCGCCAAAGATGATGTTCGCTTCCGGATCGACGTTTTCGCTGATCAGTTCGGCGGCCTCGTTGACCTCGAGCAGGCTCAGATCCGGGCCGCCCGTAATATTCATGAGCACGCCGCGCGCGCCGTTGATGCTGGTTTCAAGCAGCGGACTCTCGATCGCCTGACGCGCCGCTTCCGCCGCGCGTTTCTCGCCGGACGCGTTGCCGATCCCCATATGGGCAAGCCCTTTTTCCCGCATAATCGTCTTAACGTCCGCAAAGTCGAGGTTGATCATCGCCGGGACCGCAATCAGGTCGGAAATGCCCTGAATACCCTGCCGCAGCACGTCGTCCGCGACGCGGAGCGCGTCCGGAAGGCTCGCACGGCCGACCAGATCGATCAGTTTGTCGTTCGGGATCGTTATGAGCGTATCTACGGCGGGCTTGAGCGCAGCGATGCCGATCTCGGCATTGCGCATGCGCACTTTGCCTTCAAATGTGAAAGGTTTCGTTACAACCGCAATGGTCAGGATCCCGAGCTCGCGTGCGCATTCGGCCACGATAGCGGTCGCACCCGTGCCGGTGCCGCCGCCCATACCTGCGGTAATGAACGCCATGTCCGTTCCCTTGAGCGCTTCGGTGATCATTTCGCGGCTCTCGTCCGCAGCTTTGCGACCGACTTCCGGGTCTGCGCCCGCGCCGAGGCCCTTTGTCAGCTTTTCGCCGATTTGTATCTTCGTGGGCGCCTTTGCCAGGCATAACGCCTGTTTGTCGGTGTTAATCGCGATAAAGTCCACCCCGCGAAGCCCGTACTGCACCATGCGGTTGATGGCGTTGCAGCCGGCGCCCCCGACACCGATGACTTTTATCTTGGCAAATGACGCGTTCTCGAAATCCGGTTCAAACATTGTTTGTCCCCCTTATTTGGTAAAAAGGTTTTTCAGCCTGTCAACGAGGGTTCCCGGCGATGTGTTGGTTACAACATCGTCTCCCGTCGCTCGCAGGACAAAATCCAGAGCCGCAAAAGCGCTCGTATAGTTCGGCGTATCCATATCCGCCACCCAGGGCGTATCCCGCTGGACGGAAAGCTGAAGGCCGCGCCCAAGAAAATCGACGCCGTTTTTCATCATCGCGACGCCGCCGCCGGTTAAATAGGTAACCGGACTGGCCTCCGGAGAAATCCCCATATCCTGAATCGCCTTGCGTAAAAGCGACACAAGTTCGCCTGCACGCGCCTCAACAATGAGTTCGATGGCCGCGTGTTCCACACGTTTTGCCCCGGCGGGCGTCCGTACGATCTCCGTCCGGCTCAGCGGCTCCTGCAAAAAAACATACCGCCGCTTTACCTGCTCGGCCGTCTCTGCCGGAACGTCCAGCCCGAAAGCCAAGTCGGAGGAAAGATGCTTCCCGCCGATCTCGATGGTGCGCGTATCGGTCAGCGCAGCGTTTTCCACGATGGAAACATCCGTATGCGCATATCCCACGTCGATGAGAATGGCCGGGCGCACGCGCTCCTTTTCCGGGATGATCGCAAGCGCACCGCATAGCTGCGCGGAAACATTCATGGAAATCTCGATGTCCATCGCGGCGAGAACCTGTCCGACCGCTTCCACAAAATCCTCACGCACATACATATGCGAAACGAGCGCGCCGAGTTCCGTGGCTTTCGCGCCCGTTGGAAGAGTAGAAGACACCACCCCGCCCACCGTAAAGGACACGGGGGTACTGTGCATGAGCACATAACCGCCCGCCTTGACCTTTTTCAGGGAAAGCGAGATGACGTCGTCGATATCTTCCGCCATCACACGCTTCGACCGGTCGCCGATCGGCAGTGCCGCCTCCGCCATAACCAGTTTGCAAAACGGAGCCGGTACGCTGAGCGCAATTTCACGGATACGCATGCGCGCTTCCTGCTCAGTATTTGACACCGCATCGACAATTGCGTTGTGAAGCGAACGATGGTCGGGGAACACGCCGTCCTGATAGCCACTGTATGGGCACGCCGAAACGCCGTGCACCGTCATGCCATCATGGCTGACAAAACTGCCGCACAGACAGACAATTTTCGAACTTCCAATGTCCAATACCGCAGTCGGCTTCAACGCGGTTTCCTCCGCCAACAGATCAACATATACGGCGATATTATATCACAGCGTTAGAAAATCGCGCAACCATCGCGCATTGTTTCATAATTGTTCGTTTTTACGACATGGTTATCCGCCGGCACACTATCCATAGCCTGTCTAAGCAGCCTCCGCTACAATAAGTTGATCTCTTCTCTTCTGTTTTTCTTTATTTGTGAACTTGCTCTTCCGGATGCGCCGTCTTGAAACGGCGTTTGCGCTTTGCCTCCAGTGCACGCAGCGTCATATACCGCAGCGACTGGCCGGAAAGCAGCTTGTGCAGCATTTCCTCCTGCTTCTCCCGCTGCTTTCGTTTCCGCAGCAACCCCAGTATCCGTCCCGGACCCTGCCCGTTCGTTTCTGAAAAAAGCAGCGCGCTTTCGTCGGATTCATATCGTTCCAAACAGGCTTTGTTTGCTTGCGCAAGGTACGCCGGTTCGTCCGCCAGCAAAGCGTTTTGTACGTTGATTTTTGCTTTGATCGTCTCATCCCCGGAGTATCTCAGCGCGCCGTCTCTTTCCTCCAGCAAGCACGCCTCATAAGAAAGCTTTCCGTTGCGCTGAAAAGCGACGGAAACAGCGAGCGCGCCGCGCACATCCGTACTTACGGTCTGCGCCGGCGAACCAAGGCCGTAGAAAATCAGTCCCTTCCCATATTCTTCCCATCCCATAAGCGTATCCGGTGAAATCCCGCACACAATACTTGCGCCCGCATCTATCAGTCTGCGACAGCGTGTCCGCAGTTCCGGAAGCGGCAGTTTCAACCCTTGCACGCCCGCACGAAACAGTATGATCACGTGATCGCACTGCGGTAGCAGCATGCGCACCGCGTCGGAAACCCCGTCTCCCCAAAAATCTGCTTCATACGCGAAGCCGTCTTCGTTTACCCCTTCGGAAAAATAGAGAAATCCAAGCCGCACGCCGTTGGACAGCACAATTTCCGGCCGTTGCGCCAGCATACGGCTTTGTGCCGCTCCAATGCTCTTTACAGAACCAAGCATTTCCAGCACGCCCTGCAAACATTCGCGCGGCACACGGGAAAGCGCCGCAAGATCGATTTTTGCATCCCTAAACCGGGAAACAGCCGCTTCCGGCACACAGCAACGCATTCCGTTTTGTGACATGCTGCAGCAAAGCCCGCTGCAGCGGTATGCATGCCCTTCCAGCAGCGCCGATACCGCCTCATCCGCCGTCGGAATACCGGCTTCATGCCATAGGTCGATACCGCCGAGCAGCAGTACTTTTGCCGCATACTCCAGCAGACTGTTTTGTACTGTTCCGCTTTCTTCGTTTTTCGTCATATCTGACCTGCCTTCTGTTTTTTGCATATTTATACGTTTCACTGATAAAGCGGCCCGCAGGCCGCTTCAGTCTGTCAAAAAAGTCCTTGGGATAGTTAAGGTAAGGGCCGCAGCTCTTAACCCGTTTTTCCGGCTATGCCGGTTCATCCGGCACAACGGATCGCCCAGAATGGGCGGCTGCTCTGTGTTCTTTGCCGCCCGTGAGTCCGAAGGACGAGAGGCAAAGAACGGTTAACCCGTCAAAAAATTGGTTTTTTGACGGCCTCAAGCGGCCCGCAGGCCGCTTTTATCTGCCAAAATCCGGGGGGTGTTTGCGCCTGAGCCTTCAGCGCTGGCATTCCGCCTTACCGGTGCTCTTGCCGATGCAGCGGGCAGCCTTGCACGAACGTACGCAGCTCGTTACCGTCCCGTCGGGCGTTTATTCGCAAAAGGAGGCCGGTGGAAACGCAAAACGCGGTACAACTGCTTTATCTGCCGGCTCATATCTCCGCCTGCACAATGTCCGGGTGCGCAGGATTACTGCGTTCGCTCGCCCACATCAGCAGGACCAAATCGGACTTAGATGTGTTTTCTACGCTGTGCACATAGCCGACAGGCACGTCGACTACGAACGGTTTTTTCGCGCAAATTCGGTATTCGGTACTTTCTTGCTCGTCCGGACTGCGAAAGCGGATTACGCCCGCGCCGGAAGCCACAAGAATTTTTTCCGCCCGGGTGCGGTGCCAATGATTCCCTCTGTTCTCCCCGGGCCTGACCACACAAACGGAAATCTGTCCGCCGCATTCTGCATAAAGAAACTCCGCATAATAACCGCTGTCATCCTCTTCGACTTCGAGCGGATATGCAAACTCCATAGCCGGAAGAAAGCTTAAATACGTAACATAGAGCTTTCGCGTCAACGGTGCGCTCAGGTCCGGCATAATCCGTTCATCGCGGATTTTACCAAAGGAACGGATGCGCTGCGCAATATCGCCAAGCGTTTCTTTATATACGATCGGAATTACGCAATAGGGGCCTTCCAGCACCGGTTCGCCTTCGATGAGGTTAACCAGCGTATCCGTCACGTCGTCGATATAAGAAAGCTGGAGCATGCGTTCCGGCTCGGCAATCGTAATCGGAAGGTCATGCAGCGCATCATAGCAAAACGTAGCGATTACATTATTATAGTTCGGTTTGGACCATTTCCCAAACACATACGGCAGCCGCACAACAAAAACTTTGGCGCCGGTCTCGCGCCGATACTGAAACAACAGTTCCTCGCCGGCTTTTTTACTTCTTCCGTAAAGATTCGGCAGCGCGGCCTGCGTGGAGCTTGCAAACATCACGGGACAGTGGTTGTTGTTCCGCAGGAGCGTTCTGAGCAGCACATCGGTGAAACCGAAGTTATCCTGCATAAACTCATCCTGCGTTTTCGGCCGGTTGACGCCCGCAAGATGAAAAACAAAATTGCATTCCGTACAGTACCGCTCCAGCTTTTCTGCCGGCGTATCCGAATAAAACGGCAGGATTTCCGTATATCCCTTTGTTTGCAGTGCAAACGTCAGGTTTTTGCCAATGAACCCTCCGGCGCCGGTGATCAGAATCTTCATGAGAACCGTCTCTTTTCTTGCGTCCCGTCCTGCATGCCCGCCCATAGGATAATCTGTTAGCGGCACGGTTAAGCCCGTGCATTTCGGCTTTGTTGCCTGTGCGTCCCGTTCAACTTCTCATGATAAAAAGCAAACGGGGTTCTTTCCCGCTTTCATCAAAAATAGTACCATGCGAGCTAACCGGTGTCAATTCACAAAACCACTGCCGCAAGTGTTTGCTGGGAAGCCTCTTCGTTTGGTTCTTTACGCCCTTGCCCTGATTCGTTTCCTTCGCGTATACACGCGGCGGAAGCCGAAAGACTTCCGCCGCGCGTAACTGCCGTCAAAGCCGATAGAGCAATGCCTGCGCTAATCCGATCCGCGTTTCTGGCTGGGAGTATCATATTTATTAAGGCAAAGCGGCCGAAGCTTATACGTCAATACGACGGAAGATTTGACATATTCGGAGTAAAATGCCTTTTTTATTCGGTCCATAACCAGTTTTCCCGTTTCATACGTGACCGAAGGCAGCAGCACGACATACTGCATTACGCTGTAACGCGATATCGTGTCACCGCGCCGGAGATTCGTCTGCGAAACGTTGAGCAGCTGCTTCATAATGCTGTCGAGCACCAGATTGTCAAAGCGCTGTTCATACGTATTGCTGATGGTCAGCAACGCCAAAAACATCGTTCCGTTATAGCGTTCGAGCATGCGCCTCTGGAGCTGGTAGATCTCTTTAAAAATTTCGTATTCGCAAACGAACGCACCATGTGTGGCGGTGTCCTCTTCCAGCATTGCCTGCACTTTCTCGATATCCGCTTCCATCTCCTGGTCCGCCTGGACGATGAGTTTGTAGACTGCGCGAATTTCGCCGGAAGGCTGGATGCCCAGCTGTTTGTAGTGCAGATCGGTCGCGAAGTAATATTGCGAAAGCGCCTCCCGTTTTTTCCCGGTTTTTACCAGCGCCATCATGAGTTCAAGGTGCAGCCGCTCGTCGAACATGTCCACATCCATAGCCTTGCGGCAGACTTGGATGATCATCTCGTATTCTTCTTCCGTTTTCAGCAGGTTCAGCAGGGTGAAAACGCTCTCGAGGAAGAGGTCGTGATAATATACGCTCTTCGGCACAACCCACATTTCCTCGGCGGAATTCGTCAGAAGCGGGCCGGTATAAATCTGGAGCATCTGGAGATAGCGTTCGATGCACTCGCGATTTGGCATCCCCGGCGCACGCGCTTCCTGGCAGAGCCGCTCAAACTCAAACACATCAATCTCGCAGTCGAGTTCAGGATTCCACTGGTAAGCGCCGCGCGCAGTCAGAATCGCATTTGAAAGCTCAATCAGGCCGCTGTTTTCCACCATCGCGCGGAAACGGTGCAGCAGCGTACGCAGCGCGGTCGCGGGATTGCGGTTCTCCTTGTCCGACCAGAGCATTTCCAGCAATTCCTCATGCGGGACCGGTCGTTCCCGTTTTAAAATCAGATACTCGAGAAATTGGCATGTCTTTTTAGCCTGACGCAGTTGGGAAAACACCACGTTCCCATTCACGAAAATCTCAAACGCGCCAAACATTTTTATTTTTACTTTTGCTTCCGGCATTCCGTTCACCCTTCCTTTTTTGTCGGTTGTTCCGGCAAAGCATCTCAAAAGCCGTTCGTTGTATTTCCCGTCAGAAAGCTAAGCGCCGAGTGCCTTTTTCATCAGTTCCTGATTGGATGCGTATAACCGTGCCGTTTCCGCGCTCACGCATCCGCTGCGGTAGAGCCGCAGGATATCCGCGTCCATCGAGCGCATCCCCTCGTCCGCGCCGGAGAAAATCACATTATCCATCTGGTGGGCTTTTCCATCCCGGATCATATTTTGAATCGCGCTGTTAGCCACCATGATCTCGAACGCCGGCTCCAGTCCGCCGTCGAGCGTCGGAAGCAGCTGCTGACTGACCACCGCGCGCAGTACCATCGAAAGCTGGATTCGGATCTGCTGCTGCTGATTCGCGGGGAATACGTCGATAATACGGTCTATGGTTTTTGCCGCCCCGACGGTATGCAGCGTGCTAAGAACCAACTGACCCGTTTCGGCGGCGGTAAGCGCCGTTTGAATCGTTTCGAAATCGCGCATTTCACCGAGCAGAATCACGTCCGGCGCCTGCCGCAGCGCTGCGCGCAGCGCAATTTGATAGCTGTCCGTGTCGTGCTCAATCTCACGCTGGGAAACCACGCTCATACGATGCGGATGGATGAATTCGATCGGGTCTTCGATTGTGATGATATGCCCGCGACGCGTGTTGTTGACCCGGTCGATCACGCAGGCCAGCGTGGTGGATTTTCCGCTTGCCGCGGGGCCGGTAACCAGAACAAGCCCCTTTTTAACGGCCGCAAGATCGAGCACCTCCTGCGGAATATGCATTTCCCCCGGATCCGGCAGGTCGAGAGAAACGACCCGCAGCACCATTGCCAGAGAGTTTCTCTGCTTATATGCATTGCAGCGGAACCGCCCGACGCCGCTGACGGAAAACGAGAAATCGTCGTCTCCGTGCTGGAGCAGCCGCTCCATAGCGCGTCCGTTGAGACGGTAAACCTGTTCGAGCAAACGACGCGTGTCCTCGGGTTTGAGCACATCGTTCAACAGGGGCTGTACGGCGCCGGAAAGCTTAACGGAAATACACGAACCCGGAACGACAAACACGTCCGACCCGCCGGTTTGCATCGCAAGCTGTAAAACATCATCGATTTCCGCCATTTTCACTCCCCCTGCCAAATCGTCTCTCCGCTCTCGTCGGCCCATTCGGACACGCTTTCATACCGGTAACTGCTTACGGTGCAGCGTCCCGATTCAATATCGAACACAACGCGGAGCGCATGCCCGTCGTATACGCCGACGGAAAACGCATACGTCCCATCGTCCGTTTGCGTTACCCCGTCGATATCAGTCGGATTCCCGCCTGCGGCCAACGCGTCGTCCAGCTGCGAAAGCATCTTCTGCGCGCGCGCGTCCGCATCGTAATACGCATCCGCACTTGCAGCGGTCTTATCGGTCAGGGCCGCGTCCGCTCTTGCCTGCACCAGCGCGAGCACCGCAAAAAGCGTCAGGCTGACAACGACAATCATCAGCAGGATACTCGACGCGCCGACGCCCATACGGGAAGGATATCTCTTCACTGCGGCACCTCCGCATCCGGAACGTACCGCGCGGCGGAAAGGGAATATGACGCTCCGCTTTCAGACAGCACGCTGAGTTCGATTTGATACAGGACCCCGCGCGCCGGCGACGCATCCCGTGAAACCGTTCCGTCCACCTGCAAATCCTCATCAACCCTGACGCTGAACGAGCGTATTCCGTTTTCGTCAAACGTGCCGCCGCCTTCCGGATCTGCCTTTGTTTGCTCGGCTACGGTTTCCATTGCCAGCAGCGCGCGCGAATGGTATGCGCTTTCACTCGAAATCGTGCTCGCGGCTGCGATCAGCTGTACCACAATGCTGGTAGACACCGCAAAAAAGAGGATGACGATCGTCAGTTCCAGCAGTACCGGACTGAATATCCCGCGTTTTTTTATCGGCCGGAGAAGCGTATCGTTCACGATGCAGCCTCCCCTCCCGCAGTGAGAAACAAAGACGACACATGCGTTCCGCCGTCCCCGTCCACCAGAGATATTGTCAGTACAGTGCCGTCAAGCGAGAAAGAGAGCGTCTGCGCCTGCAAAATCTCTTCCCCGTAACCCGGATCAAACGGGTTCTCAGCCGCGGCAAAATACTCCCGGACGATCCCGTCTTCACAATAGATGTAGGTTTCATAACGTTCACCGCCGTAAACGCCTCCGAGCACAAGAACGTCGACGCCGTTCTCCGAGCGGATTTCCAGCATACCGGCTTCGTCCGAGCCGCGTACCTTACCCATCAGGTAACGCATCCCCGTACGCGAGACATAGGCCGCGTCGGCCGTCCGGTTGATCGTTCGGTATGCGCGCGCGCCAACCACTACGACCAGCAGAGACAAAACCGCAAACGCGGCGAGCAGCGCAAACACAAACACCCCGCGGATGTCCCCCTGCTGGCTTTTTTGCGCACGCCCGATTCCCATCATCCGGCACCTCCGATTGTCTGGATCGAAAAGGACGGCATCACGTTGCTTGCAAACACATCGTAAAACACGGCAAAACGGTTTTCATCCACCGTTATCCCGTAATTATCATAAAGATAGTCGAGGTTGGGCGGATATTTTCCCTCCACGGCGTAGCAGGTGACGATCGCCCGGCGCAGGGCGCGTTCAAGTACCACCGTCTCCTCGGCGGCACTGCGGCTGGACACGGAAGCAAACGCGAACACAAACAACAGCACGATTGCAAGAAATACTGCTGCCGCGGCAATCAGCTCGCGGTTGGCGGAATGCTTCTTATCATATAAATGCATGTTTCTCTTCGCCCTCCCTTCCCTAGGGTGTGTTTCTAAAGTCTGAAAGATGCAGTTTTGCTGGATCGGCTTGCAGATTGAGACGAAAAACACAGGCGCAGTGGTGCTGCGGCGAGGCTTTTCAACGAAAATATGCAAGCCGAGGCGGCGGAAATGCGCTTTTGTGATTTTAGAGACGCACCCTAAATTCCTCTTTGTCAGCACTGCACGCGCAGGCTTATCCGACCGCCGAAAGGACGGAAAGAAGCGGCAGCATGACCGAGAGCAGGATGCCTCCGATCACAACGGAAAGCACAGCCACCAACGTCGGTTCGATCATAGAAACAACGGCGTGGATCGCATCGTCTGCGTCCTGCATGTAAATGCCGCTGAGTTTCTCCATAACGGAATCGAGCTTGCCCGCCGCCGCGCCGAAACGAATCATCTTTTCATGCATGGGATCAAACAGCGCGCTCTCCTCAACAGCATCTGCAAATGAAGCGCCTTGTTTAAGCTTATGCGCGCTTTGTTCCGCCTTCTGCCGGTATTTGGGATCGGTCACGACCGTCGGAGCAAGTTTGATCGCCTCCGCAAGCGGATATCCCGCCGTAAGCATCATGGAAAGCACGGAGGCATACCGCGCGGCCGAAAGCCGTGCGTTGACGCGGCGGACCGCCGGCAGGATTCCGGCGAGCAGCAAGACGACCGATTCCCGGCGCGACGTTTTTAACAGCACTCCGGTAACGATCAGCAGCAGGGTAAAAACACCCACCAGCACCAGCATCCCTTTACCCACGCCAACGCCGATATGCATTGCGACGCTTGTCGGCGCCCCGGCCGCAAGCCCGAGACTGTCAAATACACGCTGAAATACCGGCAATACGCTGATTACCAAAATCGCGATCACCACCGCCAGCATCATTACCAGAACAGTCGGATATAATATCGCGTTTTTTACGGATGTTTTAATTTCCGACTCCCATTGGTAATAATTCGCAAGCGCGGCCATTACCTCGTCCAGCTTGCCGGTGCGCTCGCCAATGCGCACCATAGCGCAGAGATACGCCGGAAAGATTTTTGCATCTTCCAATGCGCCGGACAATGCACCCCGTTTATAGAGCGCCTTTTGAATCTGCAAAAAACGTTCGCCGTAGCGGCTGTCCGTATAGCTCCTGGCCAGCGTTTCCATGCCGTCGTGCAGCGGGATGCCCGCTTTGAGTACCATGGCAACCTGTTCGCAGAACAGCGCCGTTTCTTCCGGCGGAAGCGTTTTTTGCTTGTTTTCATCCGTCATTGCATTTTCCCTCTCCTGGTCACGGCACGCATCCTAATATATCTTCTCGGCCACATAATCTCTCTCCTTGTGCCCGGTACCGTCGAGCGTCGCGTCCATCCATATCCATTCTCCATCGAGATACACGCTGTTCCATGCGTGATACAGGTTTTCCGGTGAAACCATGCCGATCATGACTCGCGCAGGGATCCCCTGCGCACGCAGCATCGCCGCCAGAAGCACCGAATAATCGAAGCAAATACCTGTTTTGCTTTCCAGCGTTTCATCCGCATCCGGCAGATAGCCGCTTTCCACGTTTAGTGCCTTCTTCGTATCGTACGTCAGGTTTTTTACGACGAAGCGGTAACAGGTTTCGACGATTTCTTCTTCGGTCAAATTCTGCACAAGAGCGTTTGAAGCCGAAACGGCGGAGCTTTCGGCGTTGTACCAGACATACTGATTCGGATAGATGAAAGGAACCGTCTCGCTGGTCAGCGTCACTTCGATTTGTACACTGTAGCGCACGGCATACAAATCGTCCTCGACCTGCTCCATCACGCGGAGGGTATATTCTCCGCCGCCCATCTGCAGCGGAAACACGCTGTAATCTCCGCCGCTCGGCAGATTGTAGTAATAAACCTGCGCTTCGGTGGAAATGCGCG
>CAYTHS010000089.1:0-11851 GCA_964437665.1 uncultured Oscillospiraceae bacterium | reverse complement strand
CTCTCGTTTGTGCGGATGCGGAAAAAATGACCGTTCACACCGCCTTCCCAGAACGCCTCGCCGTTTTCGGGGCGGATGACGATCGTGACCTTCGGCTCGCTGCCGAGCGCATTGCCGGTTGCGGACGTAATGCCGTCGATTTCGGCTTCGGTGATATACTGCATGGGTTACCTCCTTGTTTTTTCAAGTCCACGGGACGCGGGAGGAAAAATTCCTCCCGCAGGTCCCTTTTGTTTCCTGTTACAGGCTCACGCCGTGCTCGATGCGCACGATCCAGAGATTGTTGAGGATTTTCGCCGTATACGCGGCGACCTTTGCGCCGACCGTGGCACGCTGGTCGAGCGGGTCCGCCGCGCCGCCGCTGCCGCAGGGCTTGACGATCGTCTGCAGGCAGCCTTCGCCGTCCACGTCGATCACGCCGTACGCGTCCGCGCCGAACACGAGCGTCGCATGGACGTCCATGCCCCGCTTCGTGGCCGCGTCCAGTTCGCCCGCGTCTTCGCTGAAGACGATCGTGCCCGCTGCAATGGCGCTCGAAACGGCCGCGGAGAGCGTAACGGTCTTTGCCGCCTTGTCGCAGGAAGCGACGGTGTATTCCGTGGAGCCGATTTTAACCACCGCGCCGGAAACGAGATACAGCGCGGCCGCATCGGTCAGTTCGTTGAGCGTTACGATCGCGCTGCCCGCTTCGTGCGAGGCGACGGTGGTCAGCACGCTCTGCGAAAAAATCTTGGCCTCGGTGCTCTCGACGAATACGACGCCGAACAGACGGCCGATCTCGCCGGAATAGATCTGCTCTACGTCAGAATACTTGGAAACGTCCTGCCAGAGCGCGTCGCTCTGCAGATCATACGTCGCGTCCGGCGAACAGATGCAGACAAAGTGCGGTTTGCGGCTCTTTCCGTCGCTCGTGGCGTTGAACATGCGCGCTTTCGCCTTTTTGAGCGAACGCACGGCCTTGCGGATTTCCGTGACCGTCAGTTTGTCGTCCGCGCCCAGCGAAAGACGGTTGGTTTTGCCGCCGGCGTACTGCACGTTGGTGCCGGCGCACATCGCGTCCCGCGTGACCCATTCCACAACGGTGCCGAGCTGCTCACCGAGCAGTTCCGTGCTCTCGCCGAGCACAGGATCGTAACCGGTCAGGTCGAGCAGGTCGCTGACTTCGACATATGCGCCGTACTGCTTGACTTCGGCTTCGATCTTGCTCTGCGAAAGGCTCTGCCCGGCGGGCGTTACGCCCTCTTCAAGCACCAGTGCGTCCGCGTCCGGCGTGAAGAGCTCATATCTGCGGAACTCGGCGCGCTTGCCGGAATTGCGCGGAATGCTGCGCTTCTGGCCGTAGCTGGCGTGCACGAGCCGCGTTCTGGCGATCTCGAGCAGCGCGCGGTCATAAAACGTCTTGTTGCTGAAGGTGGTGGCCGCCGTATTGACGGTCGTGTTGATGTTGCTCATCTGTTTTCCTCCGTGTTACAGTCTGGTCCTGCCGCCGTCGCGGGCGGTCTTTTTCATCTGCTGGAGCAGCTCGCGGAACGCTTCGCTGCTCATGGAGCGGTAGTTGGGCGACCCTGCGGTCGCGTTGCCGCCGCGCGAGCTCCTCGGCAGCATCGCACGCTTTTGCACTTCGGCGCTCGCGCGCTGCATGGCGCTCTGCTCCGCCGCCTCGGCCTTTTTCTCCGCCGCGTAGATGCGGATTCCCGCCGCCGCGCCATACTGCTGCATGAGCGCGACCAGCGCCGGATCGGAAACGGCGTTCTTCAGGTCGAATCCTCCCGGCAGTTTGCCTTCGCCGATCAGCCCGGCGAGTTCGTCCACCAGAGCGTCAAATTCCGGGTCCTGCTGCGCGTCCGCATCCTGTGCTCCATACGCGGCCTGTTCCCCGGGCGCGGCCTGCGCCCCGCCGAGCCTCTGCTCGATCGCGTTTTTTCTGGGTTTCATGTGTTCCTCCCTGTCATAACTTGTTTTGCCTGCTTGGATTGCCCCTCGCGGCTTTGCTGTGCGGCCTGTTTGGCCTGCTCGGCCTGCTGCGCTTCGCTTTGTTCGCGCAACTGCTTGAGCAGTTCGTCCTTGCCGTCGAACATCATCAGTTCGACCGCCTGCACGGGCTTCATGATGCCGGACTGCAGCATGCGCAGCACCAGTTCGTTCTGGTTCATGGCGGTATAGCGCGTTTCCTGCTGTGCCTTGACCGAAATGAAAAATTCGATGGGCAGGCAGACGTTGCCCGGCACGCGGCGCATAAGCATCGCGCTTTCAAAGGTGTATTCCTTCACCTCGCCGTCCACCGTCACGTTCACTCTGCGCGAAAAGAAATTGAATTCGCGCTCGACTTCGATTTCCAGCCGCACCGCGTCGCGGAACGACTCGTGCAGAAGCCGCGCGGCCATCCTCGCGCGCTTGTTGCTCATCTCCTGCAGCGCGGAGATCGCCGAGGCCGCCGTGACCCCGCCGGTGGACAAGCCGCGGCTGAAGTCGTTTGCGCCGCTCTCTTCCTTGATGCTCTCCCGGATGCTCTGGATGTAGCCGATCACATAAGCGGGCAGCGGCGGCGTGGAAAACCACGTGACGCCCGAAAGGCTCTCGCCGCGGTGAACCTCCTTCGACCAGTCGCGCAGGTCGTCCACATCGAACCCGCTGGCCTCGGTGACCAGCAGTTTGTTGTGTGAAGCCATCAACGCGTTTTTGAGCACGATCTGGTCAAGCTTGTCGGCGTACTTCTGCTGGGTCTCGAACATGTCCACGAGTCCGAGTCCGAGGCACGACCCCTTGCGTGTGAACAGCGGCGTTACGATGAACGGATACAGCCCGTGCTCGAAATACCCGTCGGGCTTGACGTCCCGGCTGTCGGTGAGCACCTGATTGCCCGCAATCTGCGCCATATGCACGCTGTAGCGGTCGCTCTGGTCGTCGTATTCGCGCCACCAGTACTCAATAAAGAGCATCGCGTCCTTGCGGTCCCCGTGCAGGACGACGTCCTGTACCGCGTCCGGCGTTCCGAATGCGTCCGCCGTCAGAAACGGCGCGGCTTTCGGAAAGTGTGCGGCGATGTATTCCCGCGTTTTGAGGGAAATCTTGAATATCCCGCGGCTCTCCTGTAGGTCTGTCGTCAACGGGTCGAAGAGGACACTGCGCGCGTCCACATGCCGCACGAACGCACCGCCGAGCCCGCCGTTGAGGCTGCCGTCGTAGCCGACTTCCTGCACGCAGTACCCGCCGACGAGCAGGTCGTGCACAAGCTTGCGGTACTCTTTGACATAGCCGTCCGCATCATGGTTCTGCCGCACGATCGCCTCGATCACGCGCGCAATCTCCGCGTCCGCCGGGCTTTCCGGTGCAATCACGGCCTCCGGCACGCGGTCCATCAGCTCCGCCTTGACGTTTTCCACCGTGCTCTGCAAAATCGGCGTAACGGGGCGCGGCTCGCTGCGGTCGGTTACCGGCACGTCGTGCCAGTGGTCGCCGCGGTACATGCGCTCGCAGTCCTCCAGCCGCTGCCATTCCGTCACGTATGCGCCGCGGAATTCCTGAAAGAGCCCGTAGGCCCGTTCGCAGAGCGCCCGCTTCGCGTCCGTTTGTTTGGTTGCTTTCATCTCTTCCTCCTTAGGGGAATCAACCCGTTCAAAGTCTCGTAAATCCGTCCGCACGCGGTTCTTCAAGCGCGAACGGGTCGTAAGCGCGCGCCTTCGGCTTCGGTTTCGGCTGCGGGCTGACCGGCCTCGACATCAGTCCGTACCGCAGCGCCTCCGGCGCATGATCTTCGCACGTGCCGCTCACGTCCTCGGTAAAATGTTCGTCAAACGTGAGCATCGGCAGCGTGCGGACCAGATTTTCGCAGGTGCGGAAGATCATCAGCCTCGGCAGCGCGTCGTCTGCGTCGGAAAGATATTCGCGCACGCGCTGCCAGCCGGCGATACGTGTGTTGTCCGCGCGGACCAGCGGCACCCCTCCGTGGGCGAACACCTCCGCAATGCTCATACCCGGCAGATCGTCGCTTGCGTTCATGCCGCGGCACTGCCATGCGTCCGGCGAGGCGGCGGTGTATGCGATCTTTTCTTTTCCCGTCAAGTGACGGATGCGCCGTGCCGTCTCGCTCGAAAGCACTCTGCGTTCATAATATTCGCGATACACATACACCCGGCCGCCGGGCGCAACGGCAAACCACAGCACGGCGCAGGGGTCGTTGAATCCCCAGTCCATCGCGCGGAACCTCCGCCACGACGCCGGTACTTCAAACGGCTCCATAACGTGTCGTTCCCTCGAAAACTCGCGGAAATACTGCCCCGCCAGCACGTCCCAGTCTCCGTCGAGATAGGCGCGCCTGAGCGGTTCCGGCAGGTTTTCGAGGGTAATGCGATAGGACGGATTCTTCATCAGGACCGGATTGTCCGTTACGCGCGCCGGAATAAAAACGTAATCGTCCGCGCATTCGCTGTTGCGGTAGCGCCGGTCGATAAAAAGACGCTTGACCCATGCGTGCCCGACGCCGCCTGGATTGCACGTATAGTACATCCGCGGTGAAAAGTCGCTGCGTACCGAGCGGCTGCAGGTCGTTAAAAACTGCATCTGGCTCTCGGTGAACTGGGTGGCTTCCTCCATGCCGATTACGTCGTATTCCTGCCCCTGATACTGATACACGTCCTTTTCGCTGTCGCAGTAGCCCAGCTTGATGCGGCTGCCGTTCGGAAACGTAAATACGCGGTGCGTCTGGTTGTATGTCACAAACCCTGATAATTCCGTCTGCAGCGGCCGCACGTGGTTTTCGTTCAACTCCGGCAGCGTTCGCCGGAGCAGCAGGAGTTGGAGGCCTTCGTAGCGCAGAGCGAGTAATACGAATTTCCGCCGCATCGCCCAGCTTTTGCCGCCGCCGCGCGCGCCGCCGTAAGCAGTGTGCCGGGCGCGGGATGCGAAAAATTCGATCTGACGCGGATTCGGATACCCCTTTAGTAAGAATTCCATGTCACTCGCTCCAGTCTTCCTTGTCCTCCATCACGATCACGATGCGCTTTTCGCTCTCGTCCGGCGGCAGTTTTTCGCCGGTACCGAGCTCGTCCAGCAGCTTCGCCGCCACGCTGTACTGGAGTTCTCCCAGCAGCGCGCGTTCCGCAATGTAGCGTCCAATGCGGCGCACCGCGGCGGCACAACACCCGCCCTCGGCGCTTCCGCTCTCCCTCTTGGCCTTGTCGAGAATCTCGGACTGCGGTATTCCGAGGTGCTCGCTCAGGCCTGTGAGCGTGTACGGCGTTTGCCGTACCGTAACGCTGCCGTTTTTCAATACGATGCGTTCCGCCGTCGCGTCGCACGCGGCAAAGTACGCTTCTACTTTGCTTAAGAGGGATGTTTGTTTGGACGATTTCATTGCTCGTGCTCCTTTCATCTGCGGCGACGGCGTTTTTTCGAGGCCGTTCCCCGCCGTCATGGATATCATAAGCCGCCGGAGTGGTACGTGATTCTTATAATTCGCCTTTTCAAATTTCTTATAATTTTCGGGCATGCAAAAAGCGCCGGACGCTCTTTATCGCGGACCTGCGCTTCTCAAACATATTGTTCTATGGTATCATTACCTTGCGCGGGCTTTATGCAAAACACGGCCCGCACGATTGGAGACATTGCCATATGAAAAAGATTTTCGCGATCATCGTTGCGGTCGTACTCGTTTTTGTGTTTGCCGCCTGCAAACAGGACGCTTCGCCCGCCGGGGATTCAGTGCAAACCGAAGCGACCGCACAGGTCGAACTTCCTAACCCGGTCGTCGCAGTGGACGGCAGCGCAGACTTCGAACCGCTCGGCTTCACCATCACCGCGCCGCAGGGGGCGGAAAACGCAAGCTACAGTATCATTTCGGACTCCATCGCACAGATTGACTTTACATTGGACGGGCGGGCATACACCTACCGCGCCGCCCAGACGGACGAGGATATCTCCGGCGTATACGAAACGTTTGACGAAACCGAGCAAAGCATCGATCTGGATGCGGCGGACTTCTCTGTTTCCATCACCATGCGCACCATCGGCGGCGGTGAAAACGGAGCGCTCGCCACATGGAGTCTCGACGGCGTAATGTACTCAATGTACTCGCCCGACGCGTCCGATTTCGATTCCATCAGCGACGTGGCGCTGCTGGCGGCATACGCCGACCTGCCGTTCCCTGCATGCAGCGATTTCTGAAATTTGAAGTTTCTATTCTCAACTCTCAACACAAACAGACCGTCGCCCGATTTGGGTGACGGCCTTTCTTGGTTCGTTCTTTACAACACAAAAAAAGTACGGACGGCGTTAGCGTCGTCCGTACTTTTTCTTGAATCCTTACTCCGGCTTCGGAGCGCCCACCGGGCAAACATTGGCGCAACTCCCGCAGTCGATGCATTTTTCCGCATCGATCTCATAGATGCTTGCTCCCTCGCTGATCGCCTCAACGGGGCATTCGGCAGCGCAAGCGCCGCAGCTGATGCATTCGTCCGAAATCTTATATGCCATGATGCGTTCCTCCGTATCTGAATTTCTCTAATATTATAGCACAGCGCAATGAAAGGTCAATACGAAACGCGGCGCCAGCCGCATCAAACCGCATTTTTTTGTTAAAACCGGGTATGCTTTTAACCGTTCTGTTCGGGTTTACCCGCCTGCGGGCTTCCATTTTTGGGGCGGTTTGCACCACCGCGGCGCCGCTTGTAGTTGCCGCCGCTTTTCGCACCGGAATTTCCACCCGTTCCGCCGGACTGTTTTTGCTGCTGTGCCCCGCCGCGTTCCTTCTGCGGCCGCTTTGCCGCGTTCTGCGGCTGCTTCGCCCGCTGAGAGCGCTGATTTTGGTTCCCGCTCTGCTGCTTTTGCGCGTTGTCTCCGCCGCTTTTTGCGTCACCCTGCGTACCGCCACCATTGCCGCGGTTACCGCTCCTGCCGCGTCCGCCGCGGCGGCGGCGTTTTTTCTCAGTTCCCGCTTTTTGCGCAGCTTCATTTTTATCGTCGCTGGTTTCCGAAACGGTCTCGGTTTTTGGCTCGGCTTTCGGCACCGGCAACGGGTCGCCGGGCTTGGCGAGCATTGAATAATGGAATTCGCGTACTTCGATCGTTCCGTCCGGAAGCGTCAGGCGAACTTTTGTTTTTTCTGTAATTATGTTGTTATCGACCACCATGCCAACGCCATCAGGCGTTTGAATCTCCCGGTTGACACGAGGCATCTTTCGCTTCATTTCCTCGTACACTGCCTGCTCATACTGCAGGCAACACATCAGCCGGCCGCACAGCCCCGAAATTTTCGTCGGGCTCAGGGAGAGGTTCTGTTCCTTTGCCATCTTGATTGAAACGGGATGAAAATCCCGCAGAAACGTCTTGCAGCAGACGGGCCGCCCGCACGAACCGAGACCGCCGAGCATCTTCGCCTCGTCGCGCACGCCGATCTGGCGCAGTTCAATGCGCGTGCGGAACTGCGCGGCAAGGTCCTTGACTAACTCGCGGAAGTCAACCCTCTCGTCAGCGGTAAAATAGAAAATCAGCTTGCTGCCATTGAACGAATATTCCGCGCTTACCAAATGCATATCCAGCTCATGCTGCAGGATTTTTTGCTGACAAATCCGGAACGCATCCCCTTCCTTGGCGGAATTCTGTTCGCGCATTGCCGAATCCTGCGCCGTTGCGGGACGGACGACAGGTTTGAGCGGAGCGACAATCATGGTGTCCTCAACCTCGACGGCGGCTTGTGCAACTTCGCCGAACTCCTGTCCGCGCGCCGTTTCCACGATCACGCTGTCTCCTTCGTTAAACTCGTAATCCAACGGATCGAAATAATAAATGCGTCCGCTCGACTTGAATCGTACGCCGATAACCTTCATTTTGCTTCCTTGTTCTCCTTACTGAACAGCCCTGCGAGCACACAGTCCACGGTTAAATACACATTCGCTCCGCTCGCGAGGCGCTGCTGCGCCATGGCTATTTTATTAATGATACCTTGTATGTGCGCGCTTGTAAAGCTTGCAGTGATCCGTTCGACTAGTTCCTTTTTATCGACGTTTCTTTCTGCGGCGCCGCCGCTGCTGTGCATCAGCGCGTCGCGAAACACGCTCTGCCAGATATCCAGCATGCGCATGGCGAGCGCAAAGTCCCCGCGTTTGCTTTTTTTGCTTCTTTTTCGCGGCGCGTCGTCTCCGCCTTCCACGTTAGGCTGCGCCGAAACGCTTGTGATCAATTCCGCCGATTTTGCAAACGGCGCATATTCGAACACAGCCTGAGCGAGCAGTTCTACGGCTGTTTCCCGAAACGCCGCGGCGTCGGCGCCGGCATACGCGCGCGCACGCCCTGCAATCCCGTCCGCAAGCGCCGCATAGAAACGCGCGTCGTTCGCCTCCATACCGTCCTTGGAAAGCACGGAAGCAGTCCGTTCAAGCGTGTCCGCGCCAAGACGGACGATCACACAGCGCGAACGAATCGTCGGCAGCAGCCCGAATTCGCTTCCCGTCAGAATCAGCATCGTACCGTCGCGCGGTTCCTCAAGCGTTTTGAGAAGCGTATTCTGTATCTGAACGCTCATGTTCTGTGCATCTAAAAAGACAAATGCACGGTTGCCGCCGTTGAATCCCTGCATTGCCGCGGAAGCAAGCAGCGTGCGAACGTCGTCTACCCGAACGGACGACATACCTGTTTCATAATAATTCGGACAGTTTTCCAGCCTCTGAGGCGCATCCTCCCGCAGGCAAAATACGGCCGCCGCTCTGCGCGCAAGCTCCCGCCTGCCGCTGCCTTCCGGTCCTGCAATCAGCACCGCATGCGGTGCGCGTCCTTGGTATATTGCGTTAATCAGTCGTTCTTTCATAACCTTATCGTTCCGTTACGGCAAGAACCTTGCCGCCGCGCACGCCGAAAAGCGTGCCGCCGAGTTCATTTTGTTTCAGCAGGCACGCCAACATGTCCCGCGTAATGGCTTCCCCCGGCATCACCAGTGCAATTCCCGGCGGATACAATCCAATCGGCTCCGCCGCGATACGTCCCTCCGCATTTTCAAAAGATACGGACTCGCAGTCGGCGAACACCGCCTCGCGCAGAGAAAGCCTGCGTTCAGGCTGACCGCTCCAAAAGGACTCGTCTGCCCTGCGTAGTTGCCGCGGCGGCCTTTCCGGCAGATTTCCCAGTGCGTCAAGCAGCTTATCGTACCATTTTATGTCGTCGCTTGGCGTTGTAATGAGCACCAGCCGCCGCGCATCCGCCATTTCAATATATACGCCCGCATCCTCAAGATCGGACTGCGCTTCATAGCCGGTCAGGCCGCGCCCTGTAACGTCGATAATCAACCGTGTCGTGTCCCGCCCGGAGATTCCGCAACCCTTGGGAGTTTCGGGTACACTAAGGCCGAATATTGCTTCAATCTGCTTTTTGAGCGTTTGAATACGCTTCACCTGCGCACTCCAGTTGCGCCGCTTTGCCATATATACCGACCAGCTCAGCGAAGCCATCAACAGATACGAAGGACTGGTCGTCTCCGTCATTGCCAGCGCACGCCGCACGCGCTCTTCACAAATGCGGCACTTTCCTAGATGCAGGCTTGCCGCCTGCGTAAAAGCATCCATAGTTTTATGTTGAGAATGCGAAAATAGGTCTGCAAAACCGCCCAACCCGCGCGGTAAGTCGTCGGAGAATGGAAAATGAGCCCCGTGCGCGCCGTCCACAAGCAACAGTGCGCCGTACCGGTGCGAAACTTCCGCAAGCTTCTCGACGTCGGCACAAAACCCATATGCATCAGGAGATGTAATCATCACCGCGGTCGCATGCGTACGCTCCAATTCGCGGGCAAGATCCTGCGGCGTTACCATGCCCAAAATCCCGCTTTCGGCATCGTACGGCGGCGTTATATAAGCGGTTTCTAAGCCCCGCAACGCCGCTCCGGACGCCGCGGAACGGTGACAGTCCCGTGAAAGGAGCAGCTTATCCTGATCGGATAGTGAAAGAATCATCGCCTGCACGGCGTTGGTCGATCCGTTGACCACATAAAAAGAGGCTTTCGCACGATAAGCCTTTGCCATTTCGCGCTCGGCACAGCGGATCGGGCCAACAGGCACATGCAGATTGTCCGTACTGGAAAGCTCCGTCACATCCCATTTGATCAGCTCGTCACGCCAGAACCCTTTCATGCCGCGTCCTTTATGTCCGGGCATATGAAAACGCGCGGAATCCGCGCTTGCATACGCACCAAGCGCCTCCTGCAGCGAGCTCTCTAAATTGTTCGGGTGGTCGTCCATATGCTCAATCGAAGTTTTTTCCGTTTTTTCCGCTCCTTCGCCGTTACTTACGAGCAATTTTCCATTGCGCTTTCAGCTGTTCAAGGAACTCCGCGCTCGGACTCACGATGAAAATCCGATTCCCCGTCTGAGCGCGGATGACGACGGCTACGGAATCCTTTTTTGACCGCGCGGAAAGATTTCTACTCTTGCCTTCCAAATCGTTTATCTGTATTGCCGGTATAATCTGAATAATATCGACCAGATGCACGCCTACGTCCGCACGTTCTTTTTTACCCACCACACGCTCCACCGCGAACACGCGGTCGGTCAGCGTATAGCGAAAGGACGTCAGTAAATAACGATATACGTACCAACCAATTACCAACAACAGAATGTAAAGCGTAATCTGAACAAAAACACGAGGCACCGGCCATACTGCGCTCAGTGCGTTTCCAGCTGCAATTATGCCCAAGACCAGCAGCAAAAGCACCGCATAAAGCACGCCAGCCGAGCGAATTGGTCCGCGTTTTGATTCGACAACTTCCATCGCGATAAAAGAATGCACTTGGTTTTCTTCCATACGAACATTATAGTGACCGTTCGCAAAAACGTCAATCAAAGCAGAGTAATTTTAAGAAATAGAAAGATTACGAGTGATATTTCATTATAATCGACAATAATCATTCGCGGCGTTCATTGCAAGTGTGTAAAAATTCATGTAGAATTCATCAGTACCGATCCTCCTTAGCTCAGTCGGTAGGACAATGTAAGGGTTACATACCGACGTCGGCAATGGGGAACCAAATTTTCGGGATTCTGAAATGTATTTTTTAAACCCGAAAATGCATAAAATTCATACCGATCCTCCTTAGCTCAGTCGGTAGAGCATGCGGCTGTTAACCGCAGGGTCGTTGGTTCGAGTCCAACAGGGGGAGCCATAAAAGCCCGTAAACAGTACGTTTTCGGGCTTTTTCTTTTTGGTTCTCCACCCGCAGTTGCTGTATCTTATCTATCGTCTTGCAAAATCTGCGATTTTCCATTGTCAAAAGTTACCGGAAAATTGCCATCCAATTTCACTTTTTATGCATTCCGGCTTGCTCCATTCTTCGCAGAACTGCCGATATGTCATGTTGAGTTCGCATGTGATCTGATACCCACGTCCAATAGATTCTATGTAGTCGCTCTCAGCGCTCGGTGAAAAAATCCCAACTGCAAGCATAAAAAGAGGCAGTCCGTCTTCTTCCGCACGCTCCAAAGACAACTGCCTCTTACTTGCCCGCTCGCGGGCATATCGTTCTTTTCGACCAATACCAGCGTAGACTGCATAGACTTCATCGCTGACTTCGACCTCTATGCCGTCTACTTTTATGATATTGATCGTCCTGCCGGATTCATTCGTTTTGTGCCAATAATTACATTCCTTTTTCCAATTGCTATTCATTTTGTAACCTCCGTTTTTGAGATTGTTTGGATTCTCAAAATCGAAAGGTTACGGGTAGCGAGCTATGGCGGCTTGCCATAAGTCAAAAAACGAGCACGATCGCTTCTGTTCAAAAATAAGCTTTATTTTGTTTTTATTGAGTTGACCACGTCGCAGATAGCGTACAATTAAGTTCGCAATTAAGAGAAGGCATAGGAAAGCCATCGGG
>CAYTHS010000088.1:0-11951 GCA_964437665.1 uncultured Oscillospiraceae bacterium | reverse complement strand
GTCTTTATTATACCAAAAAAGTCCCAACAACGGGACTTTTTTGACAGGCTGAAGGAACGGGCCCAAGCCCGTTCCTTTTTTTTGTAAAATCCGTCAGCCGAGTTTGACCTGGGCCAGCACGGTGAAGCTCGTCAGGGAAATGATCGTCGCGCCCGATTCGCTGAGCACATAGAACTCGTCCCCGATAAACAGTCCGCGCAAATTCCAGCCTGACAGATCGCTCGCAAGATCGACTTTTGCTGCGAGCACGAAACCTTTGGCCGCATCGTAGCGGTAGATATAATAATCCGTGTCCGCAGGGAAGGCGATGAGGTTTTTGGCCGCGTTTACGAGGATAGCGTGGTGGTTGCTGCCTACGATAGTCCAGTCCGCGTCCACGTTTTCAGTGAACAATTCCTTCACATCGGTCTTATCGCCCGTATCGAACATGCTCAGCTTTACGCCAGTGGTCCCGCCGGTGTCCTCGTCCGCGCTGTAACCGATGCCGAAAAGCAGTCCGCTGCCGAACGTCTGCAGGTATTCCGAGAAGCCCGGAATTTTTAGCGAGCTGAGGATATGCGGAGCCTTGGCGTTGCTCAGATCGACCGCAAACAGCGGGTCGATTTGACGGAAGGTTACAAAGTATCCGATTTCCCCGTCGAAGCGCACGCTTTTGACATATTCGTCCTCGGCCACGTTTTCGATCTTGCCGAGCACTTCCAGGTCCTGGTCCAGCGTGTAGAGGTTATTGTAATTGCTGCTCTCGTAGTCGTAACTGTCCACGCCGTCAGTGTAGATGTACTGCGTCCAGGAATCCACGGTGGTGACGATACGGAACACATCCTGATACTCGTCCATCGAGAATTGGTTGAGCAGGCTGCCCGGCAGGCTGCCGGAGGCCAGCTTCACAATCCCGCCCTCGTCGAGTCCGAGCAGGATCAAATCCGTACTGGACTGTCCGGTCGTAATTTGGACGTTCTTGCCGTCTTCGTCCGGCGCGACAGGCTTCGTTTCGCTGTCATAGCGGTCGATGGCAAGCAGCAAATGCTCCGCGTTGGCGTATATCTCGCTCGTGCCGCCGAATACGGCCTTGACGGCCGCATGCTTCGCGCCGTTTTTCAGGTTGATGGAGCCGACCACGGTATACGCGGCGCTCTGCGGCGTTCCGGAAACATAGAGATTGCCCGTTTCGACAAGCCGCGTCTCCCCGCCGGCGGAAACCGTCGGGATGTAGGTTTCCGGCGTTGCGCGCACAGGGTTGTAAACGTACTGCGAAGTCACGAGGTAAACATACTCGCCGATCATACGCGCGCTCACGTAATACCCGCTCTGCCCGAGAGATACGACCTGCACCGGCCTGGAGCGGTCGGA
This sequence comes from uncultured Oscillospiraceae bacterium, assembly GCA_964437665.1. Classification (GTDB taxonomy): domain Bacteria; phylum Bacillota; class Clostridia; order Christensenellales; family CAG-138; genus UBA7703. The sequence goes on along the minus strand of CAYTHS010000088.1, from coordinate 10,601 downwards.
GATGTCGTAAATAATCGCTTTGGTCTGCTCGACGTCATTTTCGTAACTGTCGGACTCGTCGTTTACCCAAACGACGGAATACCCCTGCGAAATGATCATCAGACGATCGCCGAGCACGAACATCTCGGAGTTATAGCCCCACCAGGAATCGTCGCCTGCAAGCGGCGTGGACGAAACGAGTTTTGTGTCCGCGCCGTCCGCTTTGAGGATGCTGAGCTGGCTGCCGGCTACGTAGTAGATATACTCGCCGTCGGTCTTGACGATATCCGCTTCGTCAACACCCTTGACCTGCACGTTTGTTTCGGAATAGTCCGCCGCGCCGTACGCATTGCCCTTGTCGCTTGTGCCGGCGTTTTGCATTTCCGCTTCGGGCGCTACCATTACGACATCGTCAGCTGCGGTTTCCATCGCTTCTTCATAACGGACGCCGCCGCCAGCGTCATAGCCCCCCCGCAGTCCTTCGATTAGTTCGTAGATCTCATCATAACTTGCAACCGCACTCGTTTCCGCGGCGGATACGCTCTGCGTCTCGGGCCCCACGTCTGCGGAACGCGAAGCGAACAGCGCGCCGATCACGCCGCCGGCAACCAACACGAACGCGGCGGCAACCGCGCCGTAACGGACCCATTTCTGCCTGCCAGAAGCGCTTTGCTTCCCGCTTTCGTTCTTTTCTTTAATCTCCATGAGCAACGTCTCCTTTGCATGCAACTTCTCGTTGTCACGGATATACTGCTCCTTAAACATTCTGAAACTCCCCTTTCAACTGTTCCCGCAGCATATCGCGTGCGCGGAAGAGACGGGATTTCACCGTGTTTTCGCTTGCGCCGAGCATCTTTGCAATCTCGGCGACCTTATAACCTTCGTAGTAATACAGGTGCACGACGGTGCGGTACTTAACGGGGAGCGCCAGCACATAAGCGTAAACCTCCGTCGTCGTCTGCATCTCGGAAAGCAAAGATTCGTCCTCCGCAACGGTATGCCGCCGCCACGCGGAGGTCAAAAGCGATTTTGAACAGTTGACGGTCACCCTCAGGAACCAGGCCTTCTGGTGCTCCCGGTCGTTCCAGTCCGGCTTTGCGCGCAGTGCCCTGAGGAAGACTTCCTGCAAAACGTCGTCCGCGTCCGCGGCGCTTTTCGTGCGCAAAAACGCCAGGCGGTACACCATGTCGGCGTACGCTTCAAACAATGCGTCCGCGTTGTCGGCCGCAATCGGCGGAGCTGTGTTTGCCTTCTGTTCCATAGTCGGTAAGTACCTCTCTCTTCCACCCTTAACACTCCGCAGCTGCGTCGGAGGTTGCAGCGGAGATCCATATTTTTTCTTTGAAAATATTTTTATCGTCCCGGCACAGTTGAAAAACGCCCCGGACGGCACGATTATATCATGTGCACGGCGCGTGCGTAAATGCGGAACAATCGGTTGACAAAGCGCCGCAAAACGCGCTATACTTCAGTTGAAATCTTTCGATGGAGGGACGCTGATGATCCACTAATCCCAGACGGCACACGTTTACTTTTCGCCGGACGCATATGCGACCCGGCGGAGCGTTGCGGCGCCAAACGGGAAGCGAATGGATTATTCGGGTCCTTTTTGTTTCGCTTTTTTTTGCGCCGCGTTTCATCGGAGGTTGATTTTTTATGTCCCTTATCCACGTCAGCGACCTGACGTTCCATTACGACGGCAGCTACGACAATATCTTCGAGCATGCTTCCTTTCAAATCGACACGAACTGGAAGCTCGGATTTATCGGTCGCAACGGCCGCGGCAAAACGACCTTTCTAAAGCTGCTCATGGGAGAATACGAGTACGAGGGATCGATCATGTCCTCGGTTCCGTTCGATTATTTCCCGTTTGACGTCCCCGATGCTTCCCTGCCCACAGGAGAAGTTTTTTCGCAGGCCTCCGGCGCGCCCGGCTGGAGACTGGAAAAAGAACTGAATCTGCTCGACGTCGATCTTAGCGTGGTCGAACGCGCATTTTCAACGCTCAGCCCCGGCGAGCGCACCAAAGTGCTGCTTGCCGCGCTGTTCTGCCGCGGCGACCGCTTTTTGCTTATCGACGAACCGACAAACCATTTGGATATGGACGCGCGCGCCTCCGTCAGCCGCTATCTCAACGGTAAACGCGGCTTCCTGCTCGTTTCCCATGACCGCGCGTTTCTCGACGGCTGCATCGATCACGTCCTTTCCATCAACCGATCCGATATCGAAGTGCAAAAAGGAACATTTTCAAGTTGGGAGGATAACCGCCGCCGTCAGGACGCCTTTGAGCAGGCCGAAAATGATCGGCTTTCTCGCGACATCAGCAATTTGCACGCGGCCGCGCGCCGCACCGCGGAATGGGCGGACCGAGTGGAACGTTCGAAAATCGGAGATCACGCCGGGGACCGCGGCTACATCGGCGCACAGTCCGCACGCATGATGAAGCGGGCGAAAGCCACGCAGCGGCGGCAAAAAAACGCCGCGAAAGAAAAAGAGAAACTACTCAAAAACATCGAGCGCAGCGACACGCTCAAAGTCACGCCGCTGCGCCACCACGCGGACATCCTTGTCGAAGCCCAGGCCCTTTCCATCGCATACGGACAACGCACGGTCTGCGGGCCTCTGGATTTTGCGCTGCGCCAGGGCGAGCGCATCGCGCTCCGCGGCAAAAACGGCAGCGGCAAAAGCAGCGTCATCAAGCTTATTGCCGGGCATGACGTTGCGCATACGGGTTTGCTGCGCACGGCGAGCGGACTGATTATTTCCCACATGCCGCAGGACGCTGCCTTCCTTTGCGGGAGCCTGTTCGACTTCGCGCGGGACCACGGCCTGGATGAGACGCTGTTTTTTACGATCCTGCGCAAGCTCGATTTCCCGCGCGTCCAGTTTGAAAAAGACATGCGGGATTTCTCCGCCGGACAAAAGAAAAAAGCGCTCCTTGCCAAAACGCTTTCCACACGCGCGCACTTGTATGTCTGGGACGAACCGCTTAATTATATCGACGTGCTTTCACGCATGCAGGTGCGCGACCTGCTGCTCGACGCGAGTCCCTCCATGCTTTTTGCCGAGCACGACCGGGCTTTCGTAGAGGAAATCGCAACCCGCGTCATCTCTCTTTAGCGGTGTTTTGCTCCGGCTTCTCCTGCCGGGCCGCCGGGGCGGGCAGCAGGTACAAGCGCCCGAGCGCACGCCGGATCGCGGGAATCCTCAGCAGGCTGTAGACCATCAGCGTGCCGGCAAAATTGAGCAAAACGTCGTCGATATCGCAGCTTCCGCAGCTTAAGAGCAGCTGCAGCGCTTCGATGGCGACCAGCAGGACCGTCATGCTCAGCAAAAAGACCCAGAACTTCTGCATCGCCCGAAACAAGCTCGGCAGGAGCACCGCCATCGGCATAAACAGAAGCATGTTGCCAATCAGGTTGGAAATCGGGATTTCCGGCCCGATATAATTGTATTTCAGCGCGCGCAGATACAGCCGCACCGTTTCCAGCGGACGAAAATTCGTCATGCGGTCGAAGTGCTCGCGGTAATACGCGGCGTTCTCCTCAAAGCGTGTAAATTCGATACGGGAGACGATCAGCGCGCCAAGCAGCGCGGCGATATAAAACCCGAATACGACCGCCAGCACCGTGCGAATCACGCGGCGGCGCGCGGCGGGATCTTCCAGCGAACGCGCCAGAAGAAACGTTCCGCAAATCAGCGGCGCGCCGGTTACGGCCACAAACAGCAGCCCCGATACTACATGCCGCATTCCGCTGAAATAAATCGTATAGAGCTGCCAGGCCATAACCGCGCTTGCGGCGGCCAGCAGGACTGCGCCGACGGCACGCATCCATTTGGAGTTCCGTTTCATTAGAATATTATACCATAATCGGCACGGGTCCGTTTTTTTGATCGCCATATTTCTTCTTTTGCGCGGCGCGTTTGCTTGCGCGCCATCGCAGGGTCGCATATAATGAAGCAAAACAGAGCCAACGAAAGGACGGGACCGCAGCATGCAGCACGAGCTTTCGGCAGGACCGCTTTTAAACGAGAAGGGCGAACTCCATGAAGCGGGTTATGCCAGATCACTGGTAAAAACATATGACCGCGCAGCCATACGCGCGGGCAGAATGCGTATCAAGGAATGGGATTATTATCTGATCTATAACGGAAAATACGGCGTTGCGCTGACGATTGACGACAACTCGTATATGGGTATGATTTCGGCCTCGTTTCTCGACTTTGAAAACCAAACCGAAACGACGGTTTCGCCGATGTTTTGGTTTCCCATGGGCAAGACCGGATTCCCTGCCTCCTCCGCTGCCGGAGACGTGGAAAAAGTCATGAAAAATGCGCGCGCCTCCATCCGGCATGAAAACGGAGGACGGCGCCTGCACGCCCATCTCGACCGTTTCGGCGGAGACGAGCCGTTCGATCTCGACATTCTGCTGACCGATGAACCGCGCGATTCCATGGTCATCGCAACGCCGTTTGCCGAGCAGAAAACCGCTTTTTATTATAATCAGAAAATCATCGGCATGCGCGCGCAGGGCAGCGTTTCATGCCTCGGCAAGACGCTCCTGTTCGATCCGACGGACTCTTTCGGCCTGCTCGACTGGGGACGCGGCGTCTGGACGCATGAAAACACCTGGTACTGGGGCGCCGGGCAGGGCGTTGCGGACGGGCGCGTCGTCGGCTTTAATATCGGCTACGGATTCGGTGACGTTTCCGCAGCTTCCGAAAACATGATTTTTGTAGACGGAATCGCGCATAAACTCGACCGGCTGACTTTCAACATCCCCACCAGGGACGGTAACGACAACTTCCTTTCTCCCTGGACGTTTTCCTCCAGCGACGGAAGATTCGAAACTTCGTTTACGCCCATACTGGACCGTGCGTCGTACGCCAGCGTCGGCCCGCTGCTTTCCGACCAGCATCAGGTGTTCGGATACATGGACGGCATCCTCACGCTGGACGACGGGAGCAAAATCGAGCTAAAGCGCTTCCTCGCATTTGCGGAAAAGGTTCACAACAAATGGTAAAAGCGCGTAAATTCGATCTCGTCATCTGGGACTGGAACGGTACGCTGCTGGACGACACGGCGATGTGCTACCAGATCGCCAACGAAATGCGGACCGAACGCGGCATGGCGCCCATGCCGGATATCGACGCGTACCGTTCGGTATTCCGCTTCCCCGTGATTGAATATTACCGGAACATGGGTTATACCTTTGAAAACGAATCCTATGAAGCCGTTTCGCGCGCGTTCGTCTCCGCATATGCCGAACGCGTGCCGTCCTGCCGGCTGCAGCCCTGCGCAAAGGACGCGCTCAGCGCGGTCCTGGAACTCGGCGTACGGCAGGTGCTGCTCTCCGCAACCGGGCAGCAAAGGCTGGAAGATCAGGTTGCGCTCTTTTCCCTGCGGCCGTATTTTGAGCGCATCATCGGCAACCGAAACGACCTTGCGCACGGCAAGGCGGACTATGCAAAAGAGTTCCTGCACAAAAGCGGGGTTGCTCCGGAACGCGCCCTGTTCATCGGGGACACCGACCACGATTTTGAAATTGCGGACTCCATCGGCTGTACGTGCGCGCTTCTTGTCTCCGGGCATCAAACCCGCGCGCATCTTTCCCAGTTCCGCGCGGTCCTGCTCGGCTCGCTCTGCGAAGTGCCCGCCCTGCTGTAGTTGCGTTTTTCCTTTCGGACAAGAAAACCCGGAAGCGGATGCTTCCGGGTTCATTTTTGGAATTGCAATCAGCGGAAATCGACAAGCACTTCATTGAAGTCCGAATCTTTGTCATACCAATACGTCCAAACAAATTTGCTTGTGGAGTATCCAAACTCCTGCGCAAGTGCGAGCGCGTTGGTTTTGACGTGAGAAGCGCAGTTGGAAACCTCCTGCTTGGCTTCTTTCAGATCGTTGCTTTTGCCGGAACGATATTTTTCCGCTTCCCGGCGCGCGGCCGCCTGCGCTTCTTCCAGCGCGTCCAGCGACATCAGGTAGTTGTCGAACATCTCCCGCTGATAATCGCTGTACTGGCGGTATTGTTCGTTTTGCACGGAACTTCCCGCGCTGAGGTACACCGCGCTCACAGACTGCTCGCCACGGTTCGCCGTGCCCCCCGTTTCCGGCGGGTCCGGCGTGGTCTCGTCCGGGACCGTTGGCGTCGGCGTCTGCGCCGGCGAGGGCGTCGGCGTAATGACGATCATCGGCGTCTCCGGTATGTCCGGCGTAACGGTCGGCGTCGGCGAAGGCGAAGGGCTCGTCGTCGGAAGCAGGTCGTCCGCGGCGAGCGCGGCGGAAACGTGCTCCGTCAATCCCCGAACGGTTTTGAGATATTGCGTTGCAATCATATCCGCCCAGCGGTATTTTGCATAATCGGCGGTATATTCCAGCTCGCGGGGGACGTCCACCCCGTATACGGTCTTGATGACTTCAACGCGGTTGGTCTGGTTCGTCAGGCAGAAGTTCCAATTGAAAATATTGGTCAGCGAACCGCCGATCGAATACATGCCGATATCGTCGCTTGAAAGGTTGTAGGCAAACTTCGTCAGCGCCGCAGTCTGGCCAAAAGTACAGTTCGTGAAAAGCTGCCCTTCGAACGAACTGACGATATCCGGAATTTTTAGGATCAGATTCTGGTCCTTCATGGAATCAAACAGCGCGATCATCATCTTCTTTTGCCGGTTGATCCGGTTAAGGTCGCCGCTGCCCTGCACGTTTTTGCGCACGCGCAGATAGTCCAGCACGCCTTGTCCGCTGAGATGCTGTTCTCCGGCGCTGTATGAGCGCCCCGCCATTTTGAAACTGACTTCGAGGTCATAATCTACGCCGCCGACGGTATCCACAAGCTCCTTGACCGCGGGCATCGTGACCGCATAGTAATAATTCACGGGAATACCGCCAAGCATCCAGCTCGCGGCTTCGCAGACCTTCAGGAAGCCCGCGCCGCCTTCCGCCTCAAACCCGCCGCCGCAGTTGAGCGAGGCGTTCAGTTTATAGATGCCCTCCACACCGGGGATTTCGGCATACGTATCGCGCGGAAGCGAAATCAGGTCCACGCGGTTTTCGTCAAAATTGATCGCCGCGACCATCATTACGTCCGAATGATACTCGTGCTTTCCGTTCCATGTCTCGCGCTCCTCCGCATAATCCACGCCGATGATAAGAACGTTGACGATATTTTGCATCATGGAAGTGTCCGCCTGCTCGCTGATCACCTCGTAAGGATCCAGTGTCGGCGTAACCGTCGGCTCTGGCGAGGGCGTCGCTTCCTCGGTTTCAATCGTCTCAATCACGGCGACGCCGCCCGGCGTCGGCGTTGCAAAAACAAACTGCGCGCTCGGGTCGAGGAACATGGCGTAAGCAAAAACGCCGCCGATACCGAGCAGCACGACTCCCAGGATTATCAGCACGGCCCAGAGAGCGCGCCGCCGCCTGCGCGCATGCGCGCGCCGGCCTTTTTTCGTGTTTGGCGAAAGGTAGAAATCCGTGGGAACAAACGCCTCCACCTCGGTGTCCGTATGCGAATATTGCGCAAGCTCTTCGCTTTGCGTTTCAGCGTGTTCTGCAGGCTCGCTTATCTCTGCAGAATCGTCCGCGGGGGAAAGCGTCTCCTCCTCCGGTCCGTTTACTGCCGGTTCTTCTTTTTTATCCGTTCGCTTTGTTTTTCGGGTCATTGATTCGCTGTTTCCTTTCCGCTTTCCGTACGCGCTTATTATAGCAGAGAATCTTGTTTTTCTTCGCCGATTTTGATTTATTACAAATAGTTTACAAAGTCGTTTTTTTCTGGTCTAAACATCGTTTCATTCTTCACAGGCGCTTAACGGCGCCATGATTACGGGTCACGGCCGGAAAGCAAGTCTTTTCACCTGCATGGAAATGCGTTATAATGTATACTGTTTTATTGTATGCTTTGAGCAACTATAAAGGAGATTTTCTCATGATTGTCGTCATCCCTGCTTATCAGCCGGATGAAAAGCTCCGTCGCCTGGTTGTTTCCCTGCGTGAACAAACCGATTACGACATCGTTATCGTCAACGACGGAAGCGATAAAAACTGCAGGCCGATCTTTGATTCTTTGGAGCCGTACGCTAAAATCCTGCATCATACGGTCAACCGCGGCAAGGGCGCTGCGCTGAAAACTGCGTTCTCATATATTTACGAGCAGTATCCGGTCGACGAAGGCATCGTCACCATCGACGCGGACGGGCAGCATCTGCCGGGGGACATCATCCGCGTATGCAAAGCCTGGGAAAAAACCCCCGAACAGCTCGTACTCGGCAGCCGGGAATTCACGGGAAACGTCCCCTTCAAGAGTCGCGCCGGCAACGCCATCACACGGTTTGTCTTCGCGATATCCACCGGCGTGAAGGTGTTTGACACGCAAACGGGTCTGCGCGCGTTCGGCGTATTCCGCATCCCCATGATGCTGGAGATGAAGGGCGACCGCTACGAGTATGAGATCAACGTGCTGTTGTATGCAACCAAGCACCGCATCCCGATTCAGGAGGTTAAGATCGCTACGGTATATATTGAAAACAACAAATCCTCACACTTTAACCCCGTGCGCGACGCATGGCGAATTTATAAAATGATACTGATGTTTGTGGCCTCGTCCCTGATCGCCATGCTTATCGATTATGCGGCGGTGCTGATTTTTTCCGCGGTTACGAAGGGACTGCCGCAGTCGCTTCTCATCAGCGTTGTCGCCGCGCGCGTAATCAGCTCTCTGGCGAATTATTTTATCAACTGCAAGCTTGTATTCGAGCACCGCTGCATCGGCAGCATCGTTCGTTACTACCTGCTGGTGGCGGGCATCCTTGCGATTAATTATCTCATGATGTTCTTAATCACCAAGTTGATTCCGATAGCGGTCGGTAAAATCATCGTTGAACTGCTTCTCTACCCTCTCAGCTTTTATGTCCAGCGGAAATACGTGTTTCCGCCGGCAAGTGAGGAGCTCAGTCCCGAAAATTAGCGAAATATACGGCGCAGCGCCGTTTGATTTCAGCCGTTTGATTTCAAAGGTCAGGAGGAAACCCACCCAATATGAGCAAGCCTCTCTCCAAATCCGCAATACGCCTGATCCGCTCGATCGTGATCGACCTGCTGGTTCTCGGCGTTTTTCTTGCGGCATTCTCATATTTTCACTTTCTGCGCGTGCCTCAGTACGAGCCGAAAGCGCTGAATAGCCCGGAAACTTCCGCGGCAAGTCCAACGCCCGCCTCGGAAGAAGCGGCGGCGCAGCCGACCGCATCTCCTGCGCAGGACGCGGCCTCTCCTGTGCCCGAGGTTATCGATACCGGCCTTCTCGGCGGTAATTACGCTGAAAAATTTACCACCGGCGACGTCGTGGAACACACGGAGAACGCCTACCGCAGCGCGAACGTCTGTATCGAGATGACACAGGCTTCCGCCGGGACCGAAAGCAAGCCGATCACCTATTACATAGCCGATATTTACATTAAGGATATCGCAAGCTTCCGTACGGCGGTCGCCTACGATTTCCAAGAACAAAACGAAGGCTCCCGTAAAAACGTGATGTCCACGCTGCAGCTTTCGCAGCTGGCCGGTTCCATTGTCGCCATATCAGGCGATAACTTCACTTACCACGACAGCATCGCCGTGCGAAACGGCGTCGAATGGGATAAAAGCCTGCCGGTCTACGGCGACATCTGCGTACTCTATTATGACGGTACGATGGAGACCTACCCCGAGCCGATCAGTCAGGCTGCTGTCGATGAAATCTATGCCAATAACCCCCTGCACATCTGGACCTTCGGGCCGGAGCTGCTCGAAGACGGGCAGGTGCCGTCGAGTTTTGCAAACTCCAAGGCGAACCCGCTTTCCGCCATGGGTTACTATGAGCCGGGCCACTACTGCTTTATTCTTGTGGACGGCCGGCAGAAAGGGTATTCCTGGGGCATGTCGCTCAGCGAACTTGCACAGGTGTTCTACGATCTCGGATGCACGGCAGCTTTCAATCTCGACGGCGGGGATACGGCGGTCATGACTTACGGCGGCGAATGGCGCAGTCAGCCGCAGGACGCTTCCCCGCGCGATACCAGCGACATCATTTACATCTGTGAGCCGACCGTGTCGGCAAACGGGCAGTAAGGAGGAAACCCGTATGAAACGATTGCTTGCCCGCGCACTGCCGCACCTGACGATCATCCTTTCGCTTATGACGCTTGTATTCTTTGCGGTCGACGGCTTCAACCCGGTCATGGCTTTCATGGCCAACACGATTTCCAAGCATATCTTCGCCGTGCTCGCCGTCTGCGCAATCGCCACCTCGGTCATGCTCATCGCCCGCCGCTGGCGCGAGGACGACCGGCGCGCACGCAGGCTTGCGCGAAAGCGCGCCGCGGAGGACGCGCTGTCCGCGGAAGAACCCGCATACGTCCCGGCGGCGAATCCGTCCAACGATGCGAAGGCCCCGAACCACACCCCGTCGGATACGGACGAGTAACGAACCGCCGCGCCGGATAAACCAGCGCAGCAGGAATAACGGGTTAAGGGCTGCGATCCTTAATAATACCGGAGACTTTTTGACAAGCTGGGGCGGGGGGCCGGCGGGGGGGGGGGGCCCCGGGGGTTTTTTTAAAATTTCCGTGGGCGGTTGGTGTTTTTAAAA
>CAYTHS010000087.1:0-12006 GCA_964437665.1 uncultured Oscillospiraceae bacterium | reverse complement strand
ACGATGATCAGTACGGGGAAAAGCTCAGCGGCAGCGGAAAATATAAGACTCGAATGTTTCACGACAGAAGCGACACGGGTTAATATGCGTGCTTTTGTATTGACATTCATACCGGTCGCCTCCTAATTAATCCGTTTGTTCGCCGCTTTGTTGGCGGCCAGATACAGCAGCACCCCACCCAGCATCAGCATGAGGATCACGCACGCGACCGTCGCCCCCATTGGCGCGTTCGGCTGCTGGAGCTGATGCCCGTAAAAGGTACGGAAAAAGAAGGACATCATCGTGTCTGTCGAAAAATCAGGCCCGGCCATCGGGCCTTTGATAGCATAGATCAAATCGAAAGCATTAAAGTTATAGATATACGTAAGCAGCGATACCGTAGCGACCATCGGCATAACCATCGGCAGTTTAATGCGCCAGAAGGTCCTGGCTTTTGTGCATCCGTCCACACGCGAAGCTTCAATCAGCTCTCCGGGAATGCTGATCAGCGCCGAATAGTACAGCAGGACCGGAACGCCAAGATTCTGCCAGGCGGAAATCAGCGACATCGTCGTCAGCGCCGTTTGTTTTTGTCCCAGCCAGGGTTGGAATAAGCTTCCCAGGCCAACCGCCTGAAGCATATCCCGCACGATTCCCCAGGTCGGATTCAGCATCATTTGCCAGACGAACGCTACCATGACGAGCGAAAGGATGCAGGGCAGGTATAATATAGTCCGGTATGCGTTGCCGCAGCGTGTTTTACCCGCCAGCAGCACCGCTAGAAACAACGCCAGCGGATTCTGAATAAACATATTGATCAGAAAGAATTTCGCACTGTTCCACAATGCGTTCCAGAGGCTGCCGCTCCATGCCGCGTCCGTTAGCAGCGTTTTGTAGTTTTGAAACCATACGAAACTCAACGTGCGGTTGGCATCGAAAGTATACAGGCTCTGTACCATCGAGGTAATGATCGGCGCGATCATAAAGGTTGTGTAAACGATCAATGCCGGCAGTAAAAACCAGAGCGCATGCAGGTTTCTCTTTCTGCGGGATCTGCCGTGTTTCATAAACGAAGATTCCCTCCCGTAATGTCTGCCGGGGCGGAGGCATGCTCCGCCCCGGCTTTCCTTGTCGCTGCAGTTCTTCGGTTAACCCATCGGCGTATAGCCGGCGGCAAAATTCGTCTGCAGCGTGTCCGCCGCGGTCTGCGCATCCATTTCACCAAGAAGCATCAGTGTGGTTACGCGGGCGATTTCGTTGTCCGTATTGAAGTCCCTGGAAAGATACTGATACGCAACGCGGGGCGATGCGCCGTCCGCCGTGGTCGCCCAGGAAAGCATTTCGTTTGCAAGCGCGTTGTCAAGCTGTACCGCGTGCTTGCTCAGCGTGAAGAACCCAGGCAAAGCGGCGTTCCAGATCTTTGCGAAGTCTTCTGTCGTCGTCCATTGCAGAAACTCGATCGCCGCTTCCTGGTTCGGACTTGCCGAATTCAGCGCAAGACCATTATCCGGATGGAAGCAGACATATTGACCGTACCCGGCGTCCGGCACCTGGAATGCCGAATACACAAATTCATCGCCGACCAGATTCTGCATGACCGATATATCCCAGGAGCCGCACGGCATCATGAGGCATTGCTGCGTAGCAAACAGCGTACACATATCGGAGTAATTGAGCGCCTGATAACCATCCGGCAGGTACGGAATCCAATCTTCAACAAACTGGAACGCTTCCACAAATCCAGGATCAGTAAATTTGGCGGTACCGTTGATCAAACCGAGACGGCCTTCTTCGCCTTTTGTGAAAGTCGGACAGACGATGCTGTAGGCGTATACATTTGCGATCCATTCTTCCGATGCGCCGAGCGCCAGAGGCGTATAACCGGCCGCTTTGATCGCGTCACAGACCTGGAAAAACTCATCGAGCGTTTCCGGCACGGTTAATCCAAGCGAATCAAACATCGTCTTGTTGTACATAAACCCGTGAGAAACCGCAGCGAGCGGAAGAGCATACAGGTCGCCGTCGTCCGTGCTCCATGCACTTAGCGCGAATTCATCATAATGTTCGGTGTCTGCGTCAAGTCCGGGCAGGTCGTTCAGTTTAACCAGGTACCCATCCTGATACAAGCTGATCCGGGAGTCATAGGGTTCGCACATAATGATGTCTCCGGCTGCGCCGCCCTGCAGTTTGGTTGCCAGTACCGTTGTATACTCGGCATTGTTAATTGCGTTAAAAGTTACTTTCACATTCGGATGCATCGCCTCATATGCGGGAATGACCACATCCTGCCAGGCCGAAATATCATCCGTTCGCCAGCTGTCTATCACCAGTTCAATCGGTTCCGTACTTTCCTGCGCAGGCTCTTCCGTTGCCTGCGGTTGCTGCGTCGCTTCGGCGGGCTGCGTCTCTGTCTGCTGCGGTGCGGCGCACCCGATCACGGATATCAGCAGAAGCGCCGTCATGAGAAAGGATACCAGTTTTTTCATAAGTCTTCTCTCCTTTTATTATCCCGGTTTTGCGCGCGCCAAAACCGAAAAGTCACAGTTTTTCAGGAATCAGTGAAACACCCATCTGGGAAGGGTCGTGCGTCATCAGCACAAAGTCGTTGCTTTTTGCAATTGAAAGTACTGTTTCATAGCTCTTCCAAACGTCGATGATATTGCAGAACCTGCCCGGGGGCATAAACGGCCAGCCGTGTTCAGCACTCGGCTGCAGATTCTCCCGCAAAAACATCAAATCTCCGACGATGATATACGTACCGTCCGTTGTATCGACGGTCACGGCGATATGCCCCGGGGAATGCCCCGGCGTCGGGATTATCCGAATTCCCTCATAAAGCTGCACCTCCCCTTCGGTAAGGTTGAATTCCCTTCCGGAAAACGGCGGAACGAGGCCGGTTGCCTCCGGATACTCATAGGACGCCCAATAAAAAGGAATAGGATTCTGTGCAAATTCATATTCGATGCGGCTTGCAAACAGCTCTGCGTTCGGGAAATAATCGAGATTAAAACAGTGGTCCCAGTGCAGATGGGTGAAGATAATGGAGCCGATCTCGTCGCAAGCGATTCCGGCAGCGTCGAGTTGCTCGTAAATTGCCTGTCCCGGTTCCTGTCTGCCGTCATGGTGATACCGCACGGAATGCTCCGTATCGCTCATGCCGGTATCCACCAGTATTTTCCGCCCGCCGCCTTCCAGAAGGAATGCAAAGACAGGCATCTCGAGAATCGTTCCAATCCCTTTGCGAAACGTAGCGTAGTTTCCTTTGTCCAGATACTGATAACCGGTATGCAGCAGGCGTATGGTGTAAAACATACGGTTCACCTGGACAGCGGAATGCGCTCTTCTTCGAAGACGCGTTCCATATATTCTTTCGCCAGCCTATACTCGCGCTCCAGAACTTCGTATGCTCCGCATGGGTTCCTATGGAATCCCGGATAACCGGCCGCCCCCGGAACATCTTCCAGTTCCAGTGAAATTGCTCCGTCGAAGCCGGTTTCGTACAAAGCCCGTATCGTTGCGTTCCAGTCGATTTTGCCTTTCCCCGGCCGCCAGTGCGCATTGCTCTGTCCGTCGTTGTCCGAAAAATGGCAGTGAAAGATTGCGCTGTTGACTTGATATACGACCACATGCGCAATTTCACCCATTGGGAACAGGTGGCTCGGATCAAGATTCATCCCGATGCGGGATGATTCGACTTTTTCAAGAATGCGCAGCATAGAGTCCGCGTTCATCATGATCCTGTGCGGATGCGGTTCCAGCGCGAGCCGTACGTCAAACTCCTCGCATACCCCGCCGAAGCCGTTGAGCGTTTCGATATAGTCTTCGTAATTCTTTTTAAAATCAAGTCCCTTCGGAACCGTAACCGTCCACGTCTGGCTTGTCGGACGCATCTGTTCAAACGGAAACTCCAATTCGAACGGACATGACGTGCAGGTTGTCAAAAGGCTGGAACCGAGCGACTTTGCGACCTCCGCAGCTCTGCGGAACTCAACGACGGCGTTTTTACGAACGGCCGCGTCCGCGCTGGCGCCTCCGGAAGGCAGACAAAACACATTGGTGAGCTGCAATCCGCTGCCCGTAATGCATTTTCGCAGTTCGGAGACGGTATCGGGCGTGTAATACTCGCGTAAAAACTCATTATTCCATATAGTCAGCTCAACCCCTTTAAAACCGAGCTTCGCGATGGAACGAATCGCTTTGTCGTAGGGCGGCGCCCAGTCGAAAACCCATGAAGATGCGCCAAGAAACATATATTTCCCCTCCTGCGTTTTGTTGATTATGCCAAATGCGTGTTTAATATATCCTCGTCAGAGTGCAAGCAGGCGGTCAAGGCTTTCACGCGCACGGCGGTTGATTTCGCCGATGGGCAGCCGCCAGTATGCCGGCCGGAATACCTCGACTGAGAGATAGCCGTCGTAGCCGATCGATACAAGCGCATCCATATCCCCCTTGAGATCGATATAGCCCTCTGTCGGATAGAGCCGGTCTTCGTCCTTCAGTTCTTCGACTGCGCCGCGCTCGCTGTCGTTTACATGCACAAGCCAGAGTTTTTCCAGCGGGATTGCACGTATCGTATCCGGCGAAATACCGGAACACATATAATGGAACGTATCCATCAAAACGCCCAGGTTTTCCGGATCTCCAGCGCTTTTAATCAGCGCGAGCGCTTCCATCGGACCGGGGATCAGCGTATGCCGGGCAATCGGCTCTATGCAGAGACGAACCCCCGCTTTCGCCGCCTGCTCCGCATGCCAGGCAAAAGCGTCCGCATGTCTCTTGAGCGCTTCCTCCCGACTCAGTTCCATCGGGCGAAAGTCCGGGCAGACCGTAATCAGGTCGCAGCCGATCTCTCCGGAAGCATGCAGCGCCTGCTGAAAGTCGGCACGCAACGATTCCGTGTTCCGGAACGGCGATATTAAAAACGGACAAAGTCCGGTGATCGCGAGCGCATTGTCACTTAACAGCGCCCGCAGTTCCGAAAGCGAATGTTTTTCTTGATACCGGACCAACTTGCCCCACCATATTTCAACACCTTGAAAACCTGTCCCGGCCGCGGCAAGGACGTCCTCCTCAAGTGTGTATGGCATTGTCGTCGCGCCGTTGATTGCAAATCTCATACCCGTTCTCCAAGTTCATGAATAAATTGATGTCCGCCGTTCAAGAATGCTCTTTTTGAGTTAAATATGTGTTTTTTAAGCGCTTCTACGGCGCTTCCCCGGTCTTTTTTCTTGAGCGCATTGAGAATATCCAGGTGCTCGCCGAGCATAACTTCCGCCGGGCGAATCTGCAAGCAAGCCATGCGATATCTGGCATTCTGCTCATATAAACCGCGGAGTACCGTATCCAAATTGTGATTATTCAGCGGATGCAGCAGACAGAGATGAAAATCCATGTCCGTCTGCAAATACTGCTTCAAATCAAAACCGCCTGAGAGCGATTCTTCAATCGTATGAAACAGGTCATAGAAATACTCGATAACACTCGGCGGAACATCTAATGCCGTAACCTCAAACACCGTCGGTTCAATAATTTCACGCAACTGGTAGTTTTCCAAAACGTCACTGATGGAAACATCCGACACCAGCATACCCTTGCGCGGGATAATGTTGACCAGTTTTTCGTTTTGCAAAAGGATCAATGCTTCGCGCACAGGTGTAATGCTGTTGAATCCAAGCTCTTTAGCCAGCATGCGCTGATCTATTTCTTCACCGAATTTCCATTCGCAATAGACAATTTTTTCTTTGATGACACGATACGCTTGCTCTGCCAATGTTTCTTTTCGCATGGAACTCACCTCGTTGATAGATTTGCATATATTATATCAACATTCGGAAAGCACTTGTGATATATCAGCATTATATCAGTAATATTTTGTTTGTCAAGAAAATATCTGCGTTTTTTCTCTATAAAATCGAAACCTTCCGATATGCGGTCCGGACGGACGCCTTTCCTAACGCGCTTGCAGCATATTTCGGAATCCAATTAGGGTGTGTTTCTAAAGCCTAAAAAAACAGTTTTGATGAATCGGCTTGCAGATTCAGGCAAAAAACGCAGGCGCAGTGGTGCTGCGACAAGGCTTTTTGACTAAAATATGCAAGTTGAAACGGCGAAAATGCGCTTTTGTGATTTTAGAAACGCACGCTAGGTTCAACCGCTCCTTTTTGCGCTTCTATGATTGCTAAAAAAATAATGCGCCCCGCATATTTCATGCGGAGCGCATTATACGGACGATTCCCGGCAGCGCCGGCTAAGTCGTCAAGAGATCTACCCGACTATTTGTCTGCCAGCAGAGCCATATAGCCTTCCGAATCCATCTGGTCGGCTACATCCCCGGCAAAATCCGGGCAGTCCAGTTCAACAATCCATCCTTCGCCGTAAGGGTCCCGGTTCAGCAAAGCAGGATCTTCAACAGCCGCTTGATTAATAGCGGAAACGGTCCCTCCTGCGGGGCAGTACAGATCCGAGACGGATTTGATGGATTCCACCTCGCCAATCGACGCGCCCTTTGCGACAGCTTTACCTGCCGCAGGCAAATCGAGATATACGATCTCCTTCAATTGCTGCTGTGCGTAATCCGTGATGCCGAAGCGAATCTTTCCGTTCCCGGCTTGATACGCCCAGGTATCCTCGGACGTATATACTCTGCCGGGGAGAACCTTGTACGCGGCCATGGTCAGCAGCCCTTGCCGATAATTGCGATATCGCCTTCCGGCGGCACGATGCATAGAACGCTGCATTTTTCCTTGTCGGACTTGTTGCGGAAAAGATGTTCTGAGCCGCCGGGGATATACATCCAATCGCCTGCTTTCATGTCGAACGTGTCATCGTCGATGACGTTAATGCACTCGCCGCTGATGCAGACCACCCAGTGAGGCCAGGGGTGATGATGCGTGTCCGTCTCACCGCCCTTGGGGTCCAGAATCCAGCAGCGCATAACATAATCGTCCCAGAAATGCGTAGGCCCGAATACAACCTTCTTCGTGGCGCCTTCAAAGAATACGCCGGGAGCATCGGGCAGGTTTTCAATCGATCCATGCAGGGGTTTGTTCGTCATAATAGTGTCCTCCGTTTCAGTAATCCTAGCTTTTCAGTTCTGTTATTTTGTATACACCACGCGGTGCGGACAATGAGCGTCACTCGCCAAGAGGTTCAATAGCAACCGAAGGCTCCTCAAATGAAACGCCTTTGCTGATGGAATCCTCCACCGGGCACCGGAGCGCCGCAAGGTCCACCACTTGTTGAAAGACCTCCGGCTTGACGTCGGTTTTTGCCGAGATAAACAATCTTATTTTATTGAATCCAGGACGGACGCGGGCGCTGCCCTTCATACCGGCGGAGTTGAGGTCCCCCTCAACCCGGACTTCGATGTCCTGGGCTTTTACACCCATCGCCTCGGAGTAGATGCTCAGCGTCAGGACCATGCAGGAAGCCACGCTGCTGAGCAGCAATTCTACCGGATTCATTCCCGCATCCGTGCCCCCTCTGTCGGTGGGTTCGTCTATAATAATGCAATGGTCGCGGGCACAGACCTTGACAAATTCGCCGCAGCTCTTTTTTGCCCGCACCTGATATGTTGTTTCAGGCATCTGGAAATACGTTCCTTTCGTAAGTATCGACGCGGCTTACATTCCGAGAAGAGACGGAAGCCAGTTGGACAGCTGCGGAATATAGGTAAGCAACAGCAGTGTGACCAGACTGGCGCCGACAAAGCGCAGCGTCTGTATCGAAATATCCTTTAGAGTTACCCCGGAGGCGTTGCAGGCCACATACAGGTCGAGACCAACCGGCGGAGTCGCCATTCCAATCGCAAGATTCACCGTCGCTACGACGCCAAATACCAAAGGATCATACCCGATGAATTTGACGATAGGCATGAGGATCGGAATGAAGATATACATGCACGAGCCGCTGTCAAGAAAGCAGCCTGCCAGCAGCAGGATAACATTCATAAACAGCAAAAGCAGAATCTTGCTGGAAGTCATCGAAATGATGGCGTTGGAGATCATCTGCGGAATGCCGTTGGTTGTTAGCACGTATGCAAACACGCTCGCGCATGCAATGATGAACATCACCACGGCGGTGGAAACGGCAGCATCGACAAATATCTTCCAGAGATCCTTAAGTCTTATCTCTTTGTAAACGAACATGCCGACGATCAGCCCGTACACAGCCGCCACGCCCGCAGACTCGGTAGGCGTAAACAAGCCGGAGTAAATGCCGCCAAGGATGATGATCGGAGTTAAAATACCCCAGATTGCCGACTTAAAGGAGCGCCGGCGTTCCTGTTTGCTGGCCTTGGGCAGCCGGACAAGTTTGCCGCTTGTTTTTTCCTTGCGTTTCAGGGAAATAAACGAAACGGTGACCAGACTTAATCCAAAAAGGATACCAGGAATAATGCCCGCCATGAACAGCTTGCCTATAGAAACCTCGGCGATAACGCCGTATATGACAAACACCACGCTTGGGGGAATGATAATGCCTACGTTGCCGCCGTTGGCAATCAGCGCGGCGGACCAGTCTCGGTCATAACCCGCGTCGCACATTGCAGGCAGCAGAATCGGCGCGAGCGCGGCCACTGTTGCCGGGCCGGAGCCGGAAATCGCCGCAAAAAAGCAGCTCACAACCACCGTCACGATCGCCAGGCCGCCGAAAATATGACCCACCATAACCTTAGCGAAATCGACCAACCGGCGCGAGATGCCGGCCTTCTCCATGATGACGCCGGTCAATATGAAAAAGGGAATCGCCAGCAGACTGAACTTTGCCGTCCCGCTGAACATAGTGCATGCGAAGGTGGTCAGATTGAAGCCGTCGCGCACGAGGGAAAATATTGACGAGATGCCGAGGCAGTACGCAATCGGCATGCCGATGAGTACGAGTGCGAAAAAGAGTACGAACAGAATCATGTCATGTCTCCTCTTCCTTGGTGTCGGGGTTCAGGGCCGCCTTGAGATCCTTAAGGTAGACCTGCACCGTGCGGATGATGATCAACACGCCGCTGACAGGAATGCTTGCGCTTGCATAAACGGTGGAAATGCGCAGTGCAGCGGTAACGGACTTATAACGGATCTGATTTTCGCAAACCAGTACGCCGTAGTAGATCATAACAACGAGGAAACAAACGATGCTGAGCATGATCAGTGTGTCGACCGCGATACGCGCGCCTTTCGGCAGCTTGTCCAGGATCAGATTGAACCCGAGATGCTGCCGCCGCTTCACAGCCACCGCGGCGCCGAAGAAGGTTACGTAAACGAACATCATGACGCAGAGCTCTTCCGTGAAGGCCCAGGAAGTGGGCAGCACATAGCGGGAGAGCACATTGCCGAAGTTGATGATCAGCATAATCGCGAACCCCGGCACCAGCACGATCTCCTCAATATGGTCGAGGAGATACCGAATTTTTGCTTTCATAAAGAAAAGTCCTCACTTGCCGGAATGATGGTGGCGGAGACAGGACGTACGCCCTGTCTCCGCAGAGTGCGCTTTGTGTTATTTCGTGTACCCGAAGGCCGCCATGACGTCCGCGCCGATCGCATCGTACCACTTGTCGTAGACGGGCTGTACGGCGTCCTTAAACGCTTGAATCTCTTCGTCGTTGAGCTTGGTGATCGTCATCGTTTCCTCAAACTCGCCCAGAATTGCTTCTTCGGAAGCACGGGCCGTCTCGCGCTGGAAATCCATCGCCTGCTTTGCACAGTCCTTGACCAGTTGCTGATCCTCGGCGCTCAGGCCGTCCCAGAACTTGGGGCTGCCGACGAACGCGACCGCGTCATACACGCCGTTCCAGCAGGTGATGTAGCTCTGGACTTCGTTCAGCTTATAGGAACGGGCCGTATCAACCGCGTTCTCCTGGCCGTCCACAACACCCTGCTGCAGCGAAGTAAAGACCTCGCTCATATTGATAGCGGTGGGGTTTGCGCCCAGTGTTTCGTAAAGGTCAAAGAACATGGGGCATGTGGACAGCACGCGGAATTTCAGCCCCTTCATATCGTCGGGCGTGCGGACTTCATGCTTATTGTTGGTAATCTGGCGATAACCGGCTTCGCCAAACGCCAAAGACTGCATTCCGTTGGTCAGCAGCAGGTCGTCGAGCAGAATGCGGCTTTCGGCTGTTTCGTCAAAAAGCAGTTTGTCGGCGTCCTCATAAGACGGGATCAGGAACGGCATGTTGACCACCGCCAAACGATCATCGAGAAATGAAAGAACGGTCATTCCGAACAATGCGGCTTCAATGTCGCCGTTCTGAACCATTTCAACGGCGGTTTGCTGGTTGCCGGACGCCAACTGATTGCTGGGATAAACGGTTACCTCGAAACGGCCGTTCGAAGCTTCGGACAGCAGTTCGCCGAATTTCAACGCGCCTTCCTGTACGGAGCTGTTCTCCCCCCAGCTCGTAGAAAGTTTGATTTTGATCTTCTCTCCGGAAGCGGATGCATCCGCTTCGGAGGAAGCGGTATTGTCTGCACAAGCGCACAAGCTAATACACATAGCCGCTGCCAGCAGCAGCGTCACAAAACGGGCAAAAAACGTTTTTTTCATTGGGTTCTTCCTTTCTAATTCTGTGTCTGAATGGCACAATCCTATATTTAGATGTGACCCCACTCTTTCCTGTATTGAAAGACGGGCGTTCCTGACGGCTATAATTATATAGAGCGGGCTTCTTGACAATCAATTCGATTCCTCGTAGAATTTATTCCGTCGCGGAATAAATGGCGTTTTTCAATTACGTAATGCTATATCGGGGGCTGAAAAACAAGTGGAACTCAAATATCTTGGTGAATTTGTAGAATTGGCGCGTACCAATAATTATCAGGAAACGGCAGCCAATCTGTTTGTTTCGCAGTCGTCCCTTTCCAAGCACATCAAAAATCTCGAGTCAGAGCTTGGCATCTCTCTTTTTGACCGGACGACGCGCAGCGTGCATCTCAGTGCCGAAGGAGAATGCTTCCTTCCGTTCGCCGTGCGGATCGTTCAGCTCATGCAGGATTACAACAGCATTCAAATCCACAGAGCGCGCGTAAAGAAAAACCGACTTATCATCGCGTCCACACCACAGATGGTGCAATACAGCATCACCGACGCGCTGGCGCAGTATAAGCGGCATTACCCGTCCTGCCTGTTGGACGTTCTTGTAGAGCCGCATAAAAACTTGAAAAAACTGCTGCGCGCCGGAAAAGCCGACTATATCTGGATCGGCGAACCTGCTCAAGAGCAACTTGACTCCGAGTTTGAGCGCGTTCCATTCCTGTCGGAACCCCTTGTGGTCCTTATTCCATCCGGGCATCCGCTTTCCGCACGTAAGACGGTCAACATCCGTCAACTGCAGGGTCTTGATATTGTCATGCAGGATAACAGCTCTATCGAGCAGGAAATTTTTGTGTCGTTTTGCCATAAACACAACGTTATGCCAAATATCACATCCATTCCAGGCAGCGGCGTTGCGAATTTTGTTACCCATGGCTTGGGAATCGGCGTGATGCTCCGCACGCCGGCGGAAAATATCTGCGGTGCGAATAGCGTTCTGTTGGAAATTGAAAACAGCCCGATCTTTGATGTGAATCTGCTTTATATGAAAAGTGCGAATTTGTCATCCGAAGCGCTGACTTTTTTGAAGTTCATTCAGGATATTCAAAGTGAAGAAATGGGAGTCACATAAACAAAGCCGAACGATCGGAACCCAGCCGGAGAATTGTTTGCGCATACTTGTTTTCGATAGAAAATTCAGCTACCGTACGTTGCACTGCGAACGACGCGCACAAGCAACTTCCCTGCGCTGAACACGCATAAGTCTGCGGGCAACAAAAAATTCCCGGCAGATATCATATCTCACCGGAGCCATTGCAACAACCGTGTCATCTCAATTAATTCGGCTGTATTCTGTCATTTATTCTAGGGTGTGTTTCTAAAATCGCAAAAGCGCATTTCCGCCGTCTCGGCTTGCATATTTTCGTTGAAAAGCCTCGGCGCAGCACCAGATAGCGTACAATTAAGTTCGCAATTAAGAGAAGGCATAGGAAAGCCATCGGG
>CAYTHS010000086.1:0-12178 GCA_964437665.1 uncultured Oscillospiraceae bacterium | reverse complement strand
AACGATCAAAACGGATTATCCCGACATTGAGATCGCTTCCAAACAGGGATTTACAGATGAAAACGCAACCGGTGACGTCGCGTCGGCAATGCTGTTGCAGAACTCGGACCTTGAGGCGATTTATTGCTCCTGGGACGTTGCAGCGGAAGGCGTGATCAGCACGCTGCGTTCTATGGGCCGTGAAGATATCAAAGTGGTTACCATGGACCTCGGCGCAACCAACGATCTCGATATGGCCACCGGCGGTATCCTTTACGGTACAACGTGCGATATGCCTTATGACGAGGGCGCGGCAATGATTACGATCGCGGCTTCGAGCCTGATCGGCAAGGAAGTTGGTACGTTCTATACAAGCGGCCTGCTGACCGTAACGGCGGACAATCTGATGGATTCGTGGTATCTGTCGCTGAGAAAAGACGTGCCGGACAACATTAAAAAAATACTTGAATAGTTCAGAAAAACCGGGGAGGGAAATCCCTCCCCGTTTTCAACCGGTTTTGGCTGAAGGAGTGAAATGAGATGAACATGTCAAAAATTGGCGAGAAAATTGGCCGACTGAAGCTGAAAGATAAAATTGTATATATTTGTTTTCTGCTTTTGCTTGCGATATTTGCGGTGATACTGCGCGACACGAACTTTTTATCCGGCGACAACCTGATGAATATCCTTCGTCAGACAGCTATGATCTCGGTTATGGCAGTTGGTATGACGTTCGTTATTTCTGCGGCTGAGATTGATCTTTCAATCAGCTCTGTCGTCGCGTTCAGCGCGTTGGTTGCCGCGAAGATATTGGAAGTTACGGACAGTGTAGCGCTCGCCGTGACTGCGGCGCTGGGCGTTGGGTTTGTGGTTGGCGCCGTCAACGGCTTGCTGACAACGAAGATGCGCATACCGTCCTTCCTGGTTACGCTTGGGACACAGAGTATTGTGCTGGGCGTCGCGCGGATATTCACCGATCTTGAAGCGGTCCCCATCGTCAACAGTACGTTTAACAACGTCTTTGGCAGCGGGGATATCGGGCCGATATCGTCTCTGTTTATCTGGACGCTTGTGATCGTTGTCATCGGGCACATCGTGTACCGCAAAACGCGGTTCGGCAGAGCGGTCCTTGCCGTAGGCGGCAATAAATCCGCTGCGCGTTATTCGGGAATCCGTACGGACCGCATACGTGTTCTTGTGATGATTATCGGTGCGATGACGGCTTCTTTTGCGGCTCTGCTGTATTCGGGAAGACTCCACGGGGCGCGCTATACGCTTGGTGAAAACGACGTTATGAACGTTATTGCGGCGGTCGTGATCGGCGGCACGAGCTTCACCGGGGGACGCGGCACCATTGTCGGCGCGCTGTTCGGTTCCATCATTATGGGTATTTTGAACAACGGCCTCCTACTGATGGGACTGTCGGTGTCCGGGCAGATGATTGCGCGCGGTATCGTGATTATTCTGGCGGTTTCCCTGAGCCTCAGAGAGAAGAAGTCCGAATAGGCTGCGGAGGTTAATATGTTTTTAGATGTTTTAATGAGACGCAATCCGGATTTTATCCGTGCGGCGGTGCAGCTGCATCAGGCCGGAAAAGTGCCGGCCAACAGTTACCTGCTGGATTTGGACGCGATATCGGAGAATCTGGACACGATTAAGGCGACGGCTGTAAAACTCGGACTCCGGGTATTCCCCATGACCAAGCAGATCGGGAGGAATCCATCCGTATTGCGGCTGCTGCAAAGCAAAGGACTGGGCGCATGCGTTACGGTGGACATGGCGGATGCGTATGCGGTGCACCGCGCCGGCAGCACGGTCGGCCATATCGGACATCTTGTTCAGGTCCCGAAAGACGAAGCGAAAAATGCGGCGAAGATGCATCCGGAATACTGGACGGTTTTCAGCGAGGAAAAAGCGCGTGAAGCCGCTGCGGCAGCGCTGGCGGAAGGTTATACGCAGCCGGTAATGGCGCGGATCTATGACCGAGAAGATACGTTCTATTCCGGACACGAAGGCGGTTTTCCTGCGGAAAAGATCGTGGAAACGGCGAGGAGGCTGGATGATATCGAGGGCCTGCGGTTTGCGGGCGTCACAACATTTCCCGCGTTGCTCTATGACAACGATAAAAAAGAGGTTTGCCCGACACATAACCTCGGGACGATTTCGAAAGCGGCAAAAGCGCTCAAGGAAGCGGGCTTTTCGGATATTGCGGTCAATACGCCGGGAACGACAAGCAGCGCCCTGATGGAAACGCTTGCAAAAGCGGGTTCAACGCAGGTGGAGCCGGGACACGGCATGACGGGAACGACGCCGCTGCACGCGGTGAAGGATTTGCCGGAGCGCCCGGCAATGCTTTATGTCAGCGAAGTTTCGCATTGCTACGGCGGACGCGCGTATTGCTTTGGCGGCGGTCTGTATATAGACCCGGTGTTCCCGAAATATGACGTGACGGCGCTGGCCGGAAGGGATGCGGAAGAAGCGCTTCAAAACAGGATTCCGTGCAGCATTCCGTCCCCGGAGGCGATCGATTATTATGCGCAGCTGCATCCGTCCGGCCGGAAGGTGTCCGAAGGCGATACCGTAGTGATGGGATTCCGTGCGCAGGCCTTTGTTACACGGGCGTATGTGACGGCGGTGTCCGGCGTTTCGAGAGGCAAGCCGGAAGTGGAAGGAATCTACGATGTGTTTGGTCATGCGAGGTGTGCGGTATGAATGACACGGCATTAGCGCTTGAAGCGAGAGGCGTTGTTAAGTCGTTTAACAAGGTTGAAGTCCTCCACGGGGTGGATTTTTGTGTGAAAAAAGGCGAGATTCACGGTCTTGTCGGGGGTAACGGCGCCGGAAAATCCACGCTGATGAAGATCATTAACGGGGTATACAAACCGGACAGCGGGGAGATTCTGATCAACGGCGTTCCTATGAAAAGCCATACCCCCCGTGAGGCGCAGGCCGCCGGAATCTCGATGGTTTATCAGGAATTCAGCCTGGTGTCTACGATGACGGTCGCGCAGAACCTCTACCTGGCGAACGAGCCGATAAAGGGCGCCCTGATCGACGACAAGCGCATTATCAAGCGGGCCAGAGAAGTCTTCAAGAGGCTGAACGTCGAGATCGATCCCCGGGCGAGCGTAGGGAGCCTGAACGTAGGAAACAAGCAGCTCGTTGAAATTGCAAAGGCGCTGATGCATCAGGAGCCTTCCATAATCATTTTGGACGAGCCGACGGCATCCCTTTCCAAGCATGAAATCGATACCTTGTTCAAAATCATGAACGAGCTGAAGAAGAGCGGTATCTCGATCATCCTCGTTTCCCATCACCTGCAGGAAATCATGCAGATGTGCGACAGCGCGACGGTGCTGCGGGACGGAAAAACCGTATTGAGCAGCAGTATTGCAGACACCACCATGGAAGAAATCGTTGCGGCGATTATCGGCAAAAAAGCTGCCAAAAACGAATACCTGCCGCCGGCACATCCGCGTTCCGAGGTCCCGCTGATGACGGTGGAGAACCTGAAGTGGAAAAATGTCGTAAACGGCGTTAGTTTTTCACTGTATGGCGGCGAGATACTGGGACTCGCCGGTATGATGGGAAGCGGCCGAACGGAAATCGTAAACATGCTGTACGGCATTTCCAAACCCACGTCGGGGAACATCATCTTCAAGGACCATAAAGCCAACATCCGGCATCCCGCGGACGCTATCCAGGCGGGCATTGCGCTCGTACCGGAAGAAAGGCATACCAACGGCCTGATATTGGGCGATACGATCCGGATGAACGTGCTGCTGCCGATATGGCAACGGCTGTCGAGTTTTGGTTGGATACGCGATAAAAAAGGGAAAATTATTGTGCAGAATATGATTGAACATCTGCATATCAAAACTACTGGCATGGAACAGAAGGTTTTGAACCTGTCCGGCGGAAACCAGCAAAAAGTCGTATTCGCAAAAAGCATATCCAGCGAGCCGCAGGTGTTCCTGCTCGACGATCCCACGATGGGTGTGGATATCGAATTCAAGTCCAGTATCGCAAAATCGATCCGTTCTCTTGCGGACGAGGGCAACGCAGTGCTTCTGATTTCGGGTGAGCTTGATGAGATGGCGCGGATTGCCGATCGGATCCTCGTGATTCGGCAGGGAAAAATCGTCGGGGAGATCACGCGGGATTCAGGCCGCGAAATCAGTGAAAAAACACTGGTGGTTGCGTCACAGGGTATTAATTAACACTGCTGAGGTATAACGCGGTATGGTACGGAAGTCTTCCGTGAAATGCGGTTGCTCAAGTACGGGATGACCGGATAACCAATTGGCATAAAACGCAGCGGAGCGTATCAGCGGGATGCTTTCTGCAAAGACGGGTAAGAAGAGCGGACTTACGCTCGCATTGCTCTGACGCCGGGACCTGAAACAGTGCCGCTTGCGTTTCGGCAGGGCGACAGAGACCGTTCGGAATCTGTTTCCGCCGACCACGTTCCGTCCTGAAACACGCCCATACCTCGGCGGCAGCGAAAAACGACGAAGCGAACCGAAAAAACGGAAGCAAAGTGCTGAAACGTATTTTTTGTACGATGGATACGACCGGCGTTTGCCGCTGAATGGGAAACGGAACGAAAGAACAGATCAGCAAAAAACGTGTTTTTTGAATTGCAAGTATTACAGCATCACAGATTTTGCAATGAATGCGCTTTTTAAAAAAATGCGTATGCCGATATGCAGAAGTCAACAGGAATCATACTGCAATAAGACGGTTTTCGTATCTGCACAGGCGAGGCCGTATTTCATGAAAACATAGCTGCGTATGCGGCCGCGTATTCTGCGTTCCCTGCAGTATGTCCCGCCTGTGCGGGGAGGCGGCCAAACGACCGGACCGTATTGCAATGATATCCGGCAAAGAATGATAAAAGAAACGCTGAATTGTGTTTAGAGTGTGTTGTTGAACACAGCAAAAGAGCCGATAGCATTAACGCTATCGGCTCTTTTGGGTGGTGCCGAAGGTGGGACTCGAACCCACACGTTGTCGCCAACAACGGATTTTGAGTTTTTGTCACCGCTCAGAATCCCTTGGTTTGCAGTAGTATCGAGTGGAATCTGAAGCCATTGTCAAAGTGTAAAACATCCAGACTTTATGGCGCTTTTTCCGAAAACCCAAGATATTATCGGACATTTTCAACATAAATCTCCGCGTCGCACCTTACTAGACCTTTTCGTGCGTTCGAGGGATTTTGGAGGGATTCAGTCTTCCCGACTATGGCAAAAACGTACGAAACGCATTATTTTTACGCCTACTCACGAATAATCAATGCCATCTTCATCCGTTGTTGATAACAATAAACTAAGGAGACTGGCATTATGGCAACGAAACGTGAAAGTTACGAGCAGCAATATCAGGCATATCCTGATGTTGTAACCCTTCTTCAATTCCGTGAAATGATGGGCGGGATCGCAGACAGTACCGCACGAAAACTCATGCAAGAAAACAGAGTGCAGCACTATTATATAAAAAGCACATATCTGATTCCTAAAACATGGGTGATAGATTATATCTTGAGTAAACACTATTCCAAATACAAAAAG
Source organism: uncultured Oscillospiraceae bacterium (assembly GCA_964437665.1). Classification (GTDB taxonomy): domain Bacteria; phylum Bacillota; class Clostridia; order Christensenellales; family CAG-138; genus UBA7703. The sequence continues at coordinate 6,629 of CAYTHS010000086.1, read as the reverse complement.
GAATTGACAGTACAAGGATAATGAAATGCGATTGAGAAAAGAGCTGACAGAGGTTGGCCCTTTTTTTGTATAGAGGAATCAAATCAGGAGGACAAGCAAATGACTAATGTAATAGCTCTCGCCAACCAAAAAGGCGGCGTTGGGAAGACAACGACTTGTACAAATCTCGGCGTAGGCCTTGCAAAACAAGGCAAGCGCGTTTTGCTGGTGGATGCAGACCCGCAAGGATCACTATCCATCAGTCTTGGCTACACGCAACCGGATGAATTGCCGGTTACGTTATCCGGCGTTATGGAAAAGGTTTTGGAAGAAAAACCGCTTGCTGCGGGCGAAGGCATTTTGCACCATACGGAGGGCATAGACCTCATGCCTGCAAACATCACACTGTCTGGCACGGAGGTCACGCTCGTCAACGCCATGAGCAGGGAGAAGATTCTCAAACAGTATGTCGATTCGGCCAAGCGTCAGTATGACTATGTTTTGATCGACTGTATGCCGTCGCTCGGCATGTTGACCATCAACGCGCTGGTTGCCGCCGATAGTATCATCATCCCCGTGCAGGCGCAATACCTTTCGGCAAAGGGCCTGGAGCAGCTGCTCAGAACCATTCAACGCGTCAAGCGTCAAATCAACCCGAAGCTGAAAATCGACGGCATTTTGCTTACCATGGTCGATAAACGGACGAACTATGCAAAGGAGATCAGCGCACTTGTTCGTGACACTTACGATGGAAAAATCAAAGTGTTTTCGACCGACATACCCTTATCCGTTCGCGCCGCCGAAATTAGCGCCGAAGGAAAGAGCATCTATGCATACGACCCCAACGGAAAAGCGGCGGATGCGTACCGAAGGTTTACAAAGGAGGTGATCGGCATTGGCAAGCAAAGACAGAAAACTCAGTCTGACCTCCTACGATGACATTTTTAAGGACGATACAATGCGTGCGGATGATCAAAAAGAACGGGTGGTTGAATTGCCGCTGGAGGAACTACACCTGTTTCGGAATCATCCCTTTCACGTCCGCGACGATGAAACGATGGCGCGCACGGTCGAAAGTGTAAAGGAATGCACAGTGTAGCAATTCAATACCTAAAAGGAGGATACGATGAGAAAGTCAAGAAAGATACTTTTGATAGTAGTTGCTGCAGTAATACTGTTAAGTGCTTCGACAGCTTTCGCGGCACAGTATTCGGGCAGTTTTTGGACCGGATACACCACTGGCGCTGATGTGTATATCGGGACCAATGGTTATATTCATCTGAATGACAACACTCGGGCGGACTATAACAGTGGAGGGACGTGGTATTCAGGTTCATATTTTACCACCACAGCTCTGCATGATGGCAGCCCTTATGAGTCAACCAGCACTACTGTAGATACCGATTATTATTTTTGGTGGACTGGAGACCGCGGAAGAGGCAGACTTCGATTTGCAAATGATATAAGCCCATGGACAAACTATCAGCTGCGCAATGAAGGTGAATTCTTCTAAGCCAATATGATTTGCTATGGCTGTAGCTAGCTACAGCCATAGCTATAACTTTTTGGCTAGCTATAGGTTCAAGATAAAACTAACGTATAGCTCTACTACTTTGCACAAAACTGCCTTTTGTACACGCTAGAATCGAGCCAATATGCTTGACAAAACAAGTTACAAAATGTAACGTATAATCAATTACAAGGTGTAGCTATTTAAAAGGAGTTTGTCAAATGCAGCAATACGATACAATATCCGATAATGAATGGTTGGTCATGGAGATACTCTGGTGTAGTGGAAGAACAAAAAGCTCTACTGTTGCAGATGAGCTTAAAGTGAGTAAGGGTTGGGCAAATGAAACTGTTCGTACTTTCTTGAAACGTTTGATAAAAAAAGGCGTTGTGGCTGCCTCTCAGGACAAGAAGGATAAACGGATATACTGGTATTATGCGACTGTATCAAAAGAGGACTATATTGCACTGCAGACGAAGGGCCATTTGGAACGGTATTACAGCGGGCGCTTGCCTCAATTAGTTGCAGGCCTTCTGAAGGACGAAAGCATTAGCGAACAAGAACTAAATGAAATAGAGGGAATTCTCAAGCAGCATGCCAACCGACAAGAGGAAAAATTATGAACACGATCATACAGATTTTCAAGAGTTTTCTCGAAATATCGATATTAGCTTCTATGATGATAATTGCCGTGCTTATGATAAGAACAATAGCCAAAGATAGGATTAGTTTAAAAGTAATTTCTTTCCTCTGGTTCCTTATCATTCTTAGGCTATGTATCCCTGGGATGTTAGAAAGCCCAATCCATATCGATTCTCTGTTTCCTGCGGCGATCGAGAATGTTGAGCAAGTAGCATCATCTGACGATTCGTTGACACCCGAATATACTCAGGATGCGATTACAAGTAGTGCGTCGAATTATACATTGCCTGCAAGCGAGACGATGCCATCAGAGCGAGAGAATACTGCCAATGAATTAGCTGCCGTAACGCCGACTCATATATCTGCATGGGGAAAAATTATAAACTTTTTCCAATCGTTTGATCTGTGGGCAACAGCTTCATTTTTATGGATTATTGGTGCGTTGGTCGTTCTGTTGATGGCTATCCGGGAGAGCCTTGCCTTTGGCTTTTATATCAAAAAGAACAGTAGACCGATAAAAGTGCGGACGATACTCGGTATTGTAAATAGCCAAAAAAATACAAATAGAATAAAAAGGACGATTAGAGTCTCAAGCTGTCCATCCATTCATATGCCGCTGGTGATCGGTGTTGTTAGGCCCCATATACTACTGCCTTCAAATGCGTTTGATCTGGAACCAAAGTATCTTTATACCATTTTACTTCATGAAATGTGCCATATTAAACGAAATGATATTCTAAAAAATTATGTTTGTGTTGCGGTCAAAGCTTTACATTGGTTTAATCCGCTAGTTTGGATTGGGATTGCAAAGATGAAGGAAGATATGGAGTTTTCTTGTGATCAGCGTGTCTTTAGACTATTAAATGGAGAGCAGAAGATACTATATTGCGAATCGTTGGTTCAAGCAACGCGCCTCTTATCAAATAGAAAAGTGCCACAAATCGCATCATCACTATATGAGGAGAAATCAAATTTGAAGAAACGTATCGTTAAAATGATTAGCCCGCGAAAAAAATCAAAATTCGCTGTTGCAATTGCACTTATTCTCGCTATAGTAATGCTTTTCGTATGTTTTACAACAGCATGCCAACCAACGCCTGAAGACGTTGTCATCATTCAAAAAGATAATTTCGAAGAGCTAATAGAGAATACTGCGCAGCCAACGTCTCTGGAGGAATCCGAGGATGCAGGAATTATTACCTGGGAAGATACTATTACTAACGATTACTCTGATGGCAGCAGCACGAAAGTTACGGTTAGTGTGAATGCGTCTCTAGATATTCAATCAGAAAAAGCTTGTGTTTACATGGTAGAGCCGGGCGAATATGATTTAGCCTTTGCCCAGAAGGCGGTTGATTATTTCTTGGGTGATGAATATTATGATGACGTTTATACGAAAGAAGATTATCTAAGGCTGATAGTTCCTTTGCAGGAAGCCATTCCGCAGATGGAAGATGTCGCAGAAACAAAAAAAGATGTTGAAAATCTTCTAGAGTTTTATCAAAGGCAATACAATCTCGCACCAGAAGACAATGCAGCTGGAGAAATTGCTTTTGAGACAGCACGATTTGAATATATCGGACTAAAAGGATATCCTCGTGATGGTGCTGTTTCTGAATTGTACGTGGGAAATGGTGGAATGGGATACACCAATTTCTACTATGTCATACAGGATGGAACAAAAGAATATAGTGACACAAATTACGCATATTCAGGCACCCCAGCACGGCAGATGGAAACATCCTATGCTGATGCCATAAAGATCGCAAATGATGCAATATATAATCTTTATGGCGAGAATATGAGTCTTGTTCAGACTGATTTGTATAATGTTTATGCGATCGATAGCACTTATATAAACGCCAGAAAGGGATTGTTGGACAATAGTTGCCCACAGTGCTATATGTTTACGTTTACTCCAATTTATGGAGGACTTCCACAATTGTATGCGCCGGAAGCGAAGAATGAGGATGATTTGACTTCAGAAGGCGTAGCTGTGTACGAGCAGAAATGGGATTATGAGTATAGCATGAAATGGCCTGCTCAGTATGTTCAGGTGCTGGTTGATGACAGTGGGATTGTGGAGTTTTGGGGTTTTTCTCCTACTAAAATCACAGCCACTATAAATGAAAATGTTGCGGTTGAATCGTTTGACGATATTTTTGAAAGATTTAAAAAGAATATTTTTTATAGTTCTATATGGTCTTACAACGGGTTGGAAGAAGTAAATATTAATATTGATAAAATCGTATTTGGTATGATTCGCGTCCCTGTCAAAGACAACCCGGATGCATACTATATGATACCCGCGTGGCAGTTTGTAGGTTCAAAAGAAGAAGTACGAGTATCGCTCCCTGATGATTTGCCTGCCGAAGTAAAAGAATCTTCAGAACTGTATAACTATGATTATTCTGAAAGTGGGAAAACGTTCCTTGTCCTGAACGCCCTTGACGGCAGCATTATTGATACAAGTTATTATATGAATGTAAGAGGGGACCTCGAAAAGACAATCGGAGTAAGCAAAGACTAATGATTGTATTTCCCACTCGAATTAAAATTCGAGTGGGAAATCTATTCTAAAATGTTAATGGAGTGAAGAGCATTGAAAAAAGTGTATCGCTCGCAAAGGACAAGCAAATGGATCATAAGTATCATTATATTTTTTATTGCTGTCGGAATATCAAATGATATTTATATAAATCAAGTTGAGTTTATTTCATTTTACGAATTAGTTTTGCTGCAATTGAATTCAGATTTTTCTCTTTTGTTTGCATTATCTTTTTTGCTAATATTTTTTTCCGCATCCAACGAGGAAGAGATAGCGCAATTGCCTTCAAATGCAGCGCTTGTTTTTCTAAAACGTGCAGTATTCTCAGCAATAGATTTTGTTGCCGTAATTCTATCGGCTAACATAGTTTATTGCTTTGTATCAAGAGGTTTTCAGGGCTTTGTAAACAATTGGTCATATAACAATAGTTTTTCAGCTATAGGATTCAATCCCATTGCTTGCGTAGTGATATCTGTAATCTTGTTTAGCTTAAGATGCGTATTTCTCTTTTATTTGATAGATTTAATCAACATGCTGACGCGGAAGCCATATTGGGGGTTCTGGTCGGTCTTATTTGTCTGTTTTGTTGATTATAGCTTTTACGATCACACACATATACCGTACCCATTTAATATTCTACCAGTTGAACACACAAGAATATTATATACAAGAGCTTTTAATAATCCAATGGAATCAGCTACACGTGGTTCATACTTGATATCGATACTATATTGGATGATTTTAGTATTAATCATTTATGAAATCATGAAATTTCTTGTTAAGGAAAGAGGCGAACGATATGAAGTCGGATTACATACAAGAAATTAGACGAGCAGTCAAGTCGCCTGAATATTGGTTTGCGGTCGCATTGATTTTTATTTCATCTGGATGGACAGCAATTTACAATCTTGATAAATATGGAGTACTTTCTCACACAGAAATTGGTGCCGCTGAATTTTTCTATGCTTGTATTATTCGAAATACATTGCTTCAAGTAAGCGTTCCAATCTTACCAGTTTTTGCGAGTATGCATGCTTCAAAGATATACGATTATGATTTAGCTAATGCAAAAAAGAAAAGCAAAACATCTAGAGCTCTATCATCCATCACGATTAGTGCAAGTGTATTTTTTATAAGCTACCTTATCCTTGCGGCAATTGGGCTTATATTTTATCCTGCCTCTACAGGGGATATTAGCAATATTGGCGGCCCTTTTAGTGACATCTATTATGACAGACCTTTTTCGATAATTCCTCTTGCAATAATATACTACTGCGTATTTGCTGGGATATACTCTCTATTTGGAATGGGGATAAGTATAAATTTCAACAAAAGCAAACTGCTTACTTTGGTTATACCGCTCACATATTATTTTTGCTTTAATTACATTGTTGAATTTGTTCCAGTACCCATACGAACTGTTCTGTATGAAGTAATGCCACTAGACACTTTTAGCGTTTTTGCTACGGATATACCTTTCCAGAAGAAGATCATTGAAATGATTTTTGTCCTTGTAATAGCAATAGTATTAATTGCTGTTGCTAAACCAAATATAAAGAAAGCACCTACAAAAACGAGCGGTAGCAAAGAAATACTATAAAACCGATGAGATGGGGGGACAGTGAAATTCTGTGACGAAAGGATCACTAATACCAGAGAGCAACCCTGCCACAGGTTGACAAATATAAATACAAAAAAGGAGACCTGCATTGCCCGAACTACACTCTGATCTCAACCGAGCGTTATCCAAAGCATTCGTGCTGAGCGTACTTGGCACGATGCTTTGCGTACTGTTCGGCACGTTTTCGGACGTTCTCTCGATTTACATGCTCGAAAAGCCGGTGGCTGCACTGTTTGCCCACCGGCGCATCACGATTAGCGCACTGTCGGGAAACGCGATCCTGTTCGCCGCGCCGATTTTGGCAACGATCCCATATGCCGGTGCGTTCG
>CAYTHS010000085.1:0-12277 GCA_964437665.1 uncultured Oscillospiraceae bacterium | reverse complement strand
TGGAGCACCGAGACCGCGCAGTCCCGCATGGAAGCCATCCTTTCGTCCTTCTATGCCGACGGCACGCAGCTCGACGCCGCGCTCTGCTCCAACGATTCCACAGCCAAAGGCGTGACAAACGCTCTGGCGAGCAACTACACGGGCGCATATCCGATCGTAACCGGTCAGGACTGCGATATTGCCAACACGAAGGATATCATCGCAGGCGTGCAGTCCATGTCGATCTTCAAAGACACGCGAACCCTTGCAGCGCAGACCGTTGCAATGGTGGATTCCATCCTGGCGGGCGAAGCGCCCGAAGTCAACGATACAACCACCTACAACAACAATGTTAAAGTAGTCCCGACTTACCTTTGTGCGCCGGTCTTCGCGGACATCAACAACTATGAAGAACTTCTGATTGATTCGGGTTACTACACCGCTGACCAGCTCAGCTAATCGATAACGCATCCAGACGCAATCAGCAGGTGAGCGGTAATACGCTCGCCTGCATTCCTCATGAATACACCGGTGTGCCCGCAGCACATTTTTAATATAGTAAAATCTTCCTGTTACCGCTTTGCAACATCCTTTTTCGAGTATTTCTTTGGAGGACGCCTATGTCGGACAACATCTTGGAAATGATCAACATAACAAAAGAATTCCCCGGGGTAAAGGCGTTGGATCGTGTGAATCTGCGTGTGCGCCGCGGTGAGATACATGGAGTCGTCGGCGAAAACGGCGCCGGAAAATCTACTCTGATGAACGTGCTCTCCGGCATCTATCCACACGGCAGCTACGAAGGTGAAATCTACTATAATGGCAAGCTTTGCCGTTTTTCAAAGATTCGCGACAGTGAACACCGAGGAATTGTTATTATCCATCAGGAGTTGGCGTTGGTCCCGTTTCTTTCCATCGCTGAAAATCTGTTTTTAGGTAATGAACGCGGTCACATGCTGCTCATCGACTGGAACGAAACATTCGCAAAAGCGGATGAACTTCTTGGGATTGTTGGCCTGCGCGAATCATCCCATACGCTGATAAAAGATATCGGCGTTGGTAAACAGCAACTCGTTGAAATTGCAAAAGCGCTTTCAAAAAATGTGCAGCTTCTCATCCTTGACGAACCGACGGCGTCGCTCAACGAGTCCGACTCCATGAAACTCCTGGACTTGCTGAAGGAGTTGAAAAAGGAAGGCGTAACTTCCATTATTATATCCCACAAACTCAATGAAATTGCTTATGTTGCCGACCGCATTACCATACTGCGCGACGGCACCACCATCGAAACGCTGGATATGGACAGCGAAGAAGTGGATGAAGAACGCATCATCCGCGGTATGGTCGGTCGGGAACTTTCCAATCGATTCCCTATCCGGGAATCTTATGTACAGGACGAAGTCGTTCTTGAGATTTCCAACTGGTCGGTTCAGCATACGCAGTATACCGACCGTACAGTCGTCGATAACGCTTCCATGTATGTAAAAAAGGGGGAGGTTGTGGGAATTGCCGGACTCATGGGCGCTGGACGTACTGAACTCGCCATGAGCATATTCGGAAGGAGCTATGGAAGCAACATCCGCGGAACGCTCAAACTGCATGGAAAAGTTGTAAAGCTCAACAGCGAGCGCGACGCTATCCGTCATGGCCTTGCCTATGTCACCGAGGACCGCAAAGGCAACGGTTTGATACTCAGCAATCCAATACGCGTCAACACCACGCTCGCGCGGCTTGAGAAAGTCAGCCGGAACAGGGTAATCGACCTGGATTTGGAAAACAATCTGGCCGATTACATGAGAACGCTGCTCGGCATCAAGTGCACGTCCGTCGAGCAAATCGTCGGTAATCTCTCCGGCGGAAATCAGCAGAAAGTGCTGCTTTCAAAATGGATGTTTGCCGAACCGGATATCCTTCTCATGGATGAACCTACGCGCGGCATCGACGTCGGTGCAAAATATGAAATCTACTGCATTATCAACGATCTTGTTAAGGAGGGGAAATCCGTCGTCATGATCTCTTCGGAACTGCCGGAAGTACTCGGCATGTGCGATCGAATCTATGTTATGAGCGAAGCAAGAATTGTTGGCGAGATGGACGCGAAAAGCGCCACGCAGGAAGCGATCATGTCAAGCATACTGTCAGTAAATAAAGGAGCCTAACGATGAACAACAACTCTAATCTCCGGGCTAAGGCAAAAGCGTTTTTATTAAAAAATACGATGATCATCGCGCTGGTTTTGGTGTACGTTTTCTTTGCCGTACGGTCTGAAGGTCGAATGTTTCTGCCGCAAAATGTCAACAACCTTATTTTGCAGAATTCCTATGTGGTGATACTTGCAGTCGGCATGCTCCTATGTATTCTTACGGGCGGCAACATCGATCTTTCCGTCGGATCAACCGTTTGTCTGGTCGGCGCGATCTGCGGCGTTCTGATGGTCAATAACGGCGTAAACATGTATCTGACTATGGTCATCTGCCTGCTCTCGGGCGTAGCCATCGGGGTTTGGCAAGGGTTTTGGATCGCATATGTGCGTATTCCCCCGTTCATCGTCACACTGGCCGGAATGTTGTTGTTCCGCGGTCTTGCGCAGGCGATTCTCAAAGGTCTTACGATATCCGGATTCCCGGCCGCCTATCTGAACATCTTCAACAGCTATGTTTATATCCCTGCGCTTGACAGCGGCAATATCAAATATTCCGTTCTTGTGTTCGGCGTAATATGCTGCCTCGCGTATATTATTTCAACAGTGCTTGGAAACATCCATAAAAAACGGAAAGGCTATACAACCGAAAACATTGCATCCATGGTCTTCCGCTTGGTGCTGGTGTCTGGCATTATCATGCTGTTGATGTACAAGCTGTCGCAATACAAAGGGCTTCCCTACATTTTACTTTGGCTCCTCGGCATTGTCGCAATTTACACCTATATCACTGCCAGAACGACGTTCGGACGGCACTTCTATGCACTCGGCGGGAATGAAAAAGCAACGAAGCTTTCCGGGATCAATACAAACCGTATTTATTTCGCCGCTTATGTTAACGTTTCGTTTCTAAGCGCGCTTGCCGCGCTTGTAGTTGCAGCGCGGTTTACATCCGCAAACCCACAAGCCGGAACGAACTATGAGCTTGACGCCATCGGTGCATGTTTCATTGGCGGCGCCAGCGCCTACGGCGGAATCGGTAAAGTCAGCGGCGCGGTGATCGGCGCAATCCTAATGGGCGTACTGAATCTCGGAATGAACATCATCGGAATTGACTCAAACTTTCAGAAGGTGGTCAAGGGCCTTGTCCTTCTGGCGGCCGTTATTTTCGATGTGGTGTCAAAACGCAGGGTCATTAGAGCGGCGACCTAACAGGCAGAAATCCTCTTCGGTTGCATAATTCGTTGTGCTCCCGTTTTCAAGCGCGTTATGTGTCTCCCGAATGTTCAATGGATATACTATGCATGCATTCTGGAGCTCCGAACGATCCAAAACAGACCGCCCTTCATAATGCTTCCGCCGCAACAATTCATTCTGTCTTGCATATCCTATATATTGAACAAAGCGCTCTGTACAGATACGATATAGGTATCTGTACAGAGCGAACAGCGCATATGCGCGGCATTTTCTATTCCATCGATTACGGAAAAAATCAATCCATCATACTCTTTCCTATATCAATTGCACCGGACAACCTGTAATGCCCGTCAACGCAACTGATGCCGTAATATTTGCTTTCAAAAGCACATTTGCCATAAATCAATCATAAGGAATTGCCTCTTCAGCCTTTGACCGCGCCCAAAGTAAGACCCTGAATGATATATTTCTGCAGCGTCAGGAAGATCACGATGGAAGGAATCATCATAATAACAATTGCTGCAAAAAGCCCGCCCCAATTAGATGTATACATCATAGAATCCTTCAGCGCATACATTCCAAGCGCGATGGTTCTTAAGTTCTGTTTCGAAGCGAACACCAGCGCCAGCAAGTACTCGTTCCACATAGCAACAAAGTTAAAAACGGAAATGCAAATAATGCCCGGCTGAACCATTGGTATCATAATGTGAAAGAAAATCCGGTACTCGCCGCATCCATCTATCAGCGCAGCCTCTTCCAGTTCCTTCGGGACGGTTCTGAAAAAACCCGTCAAGACAAAAAGACTGAATGGGAACCATAATGCTGCATAAACTAAAATCAATCCTATACGCGTGTTTATTAGTTTAAGAGCTAGCAAATGATCGTATAATGGGATAATCAGCATTTGCAGCGGAATACTCATCGTAGCAATCAAGAGGTTGGTCAGGGGTTTGCGTCCAAAGAATTCGTATCTGGTGAGTGCGTGAGACGTCATCGTTGAAATCACTAAGCACAGGATAATGGAACTGAATACGACCACGATACTATTGACGAAGTAATCCTTCATCTTCATCGTGCTCCAGGCGCTGACAAAATTGTCGAACGTCGCTTTTATCGGAAGCGCCCACGGTTGCGTATATATTTCAAGATTAGTCTTGAAAGAACTCATAATAACCCAGAAGAATATACCGGTAATGATGAGCGACCAGATTCCCAATACAAGATAAGAAACAATATTTAATTCATGTCCTTTTCCTTTTTTCATAAATACGCTCCTTGTCAGTATTGTAAATCTTCGCGATCAAATAGTTTCCGAATAACGCTTATGCCGACAACGACAATTAAAAACATAATTACCGATATCGCCGAGCCGTAACCAAGTTTGAAAATCGGCACTTGCACTCCAAAGGACACCGTATACATATATGTTGCCAGAGTTTGCGTATACTGTGTCATCCCTTTAAACATTGCCCATATCAGTTCAAAATATTTAATTGCATTAATAATCCATAAGGAAACGGAAATCACCAGCACATCACGCAGCAGCGGTAAGGTGATTTTGAAGAAGCAGCGCAGTCGGCCGGCTCCGTCGATAGAGGCCGCTTCCAGGAACGTCGGCGGAATGCGGTTGATTCCCGAAAGAATCAGGATCAGATAGAAACCAACATGCGCTATACAGGATGCAAGTGTAATACACGCCATCGCACTCTTTCGGGATCCAAACCAAGGGACAATCAGCGAACCCAAGCCTAACTTTTCAAGAATAACATTGAGTAAACCGAAATTCGTATTGAAAAAGAACACCCATAACACAGCCAACGCCGCCGGAGACACCATGTTCGGGAAATAAAAGAAATTCGAAAACGCTTTTTGACCGCGAAAACCCTTCTTGGTCATAAGATAAGCGAACCAAATGGCAAGCGCAAACACTACAACACCGCCAAACAGCAAGTAGAAAAGCGTATTGCCAAGAGCAATGCGCATTGTAGCATCGCTAAATAAATCTATGAAGTTTTTCAGACCAATGAACGTTTTCGTACTTGTAAACCCGTTCCAGTCCGTCAAACTGATATAAAATGAACGGATCATTGGAATAAATACAAAGTATAAAAACATTACAAGTCCAGGAAAAAGAAAAGACAGTACAATATAAGGTTTTACTTTTCGGTTCATACCGTTACTCCTGACAAGTCGTTACAAGATGACTGCGAATTCATCACAGAGCCATCAATTGTCCGCCTGCGCCATTTGGCACAAACGGACAACGCAATGTATGGCCGTTAATTAATCTGCATAAAAGGCCGTGGTCAAGCTGTCAAGTTCGGCAATGAATTCCTCGGCAGAGAGGACGCCCGTAATCAGCTTTGTACAGGTAGGCCCAAACACTTTCGTATACCACTCGCTGTATGTCGCAGTTCCGCCATAGATAGTAGAAGTCGAAGTGGCATTGCTCACAGTCGTTTCAATGGTATCGAGTTCAGCAACCGTAGGCCCGCCAATCAGGGGCGACGGATTCTTCAGGTCGGACTTTGACTGCTGCACGCCCATGGAAGAGAATACCTTCAGGAAATTGATCGCATTCGTTTCGTTCTTCGCATCCGCGGTGAGCGCAAAACAGTTCGCCCACATTTCTTCATGCGTCTCGGAAGCGGAATCCGGGAGAATAGGCAGCGCAAACATCTTCATATCCATCGTGTCGGGCGTTTGGGATTCCATCTCCGTCGGGATCCAAGCCCCGCAGAACAGCATGCCGGCCTCGCCCTGTACGAAGAGTGCCTGTGCGGACGGGAAGACAGAACCTGCCGCACCATCCTGGAAATAGCCTGCGTCAACTACGGATTGGATATATTCTGCCGCTTTCAATAATGCGGGATTGCTCGAAAAAGTAATCTCCCCCGCAGCCGCCTGGCACAGCGCTTCGGTACCGGCAAGCCGCTCCGCAAAGCGGCAATACCACCAATCGTTATAATCGTCAACCGTTCCGTCGAGCGCGATCGGTGCGATTCCGTTTGCTTTCAACGTATCGCAAGCAATGACGAACTCATCCCAGGTTTCGGGAACTTTGATGCCGAGTTCGCTAAACAGATTCGCATCATAGAAAAAGCCATGCATGTAAAGCCCTTCGGGAATAAAATAGTTCTTGCCGTCAACCGACATGCATTCCATCAGCTTGGGAACAAAAGTATCACCCCATGTGACGTCCTGATCATATGCCGTTTCAGCAGAGAGGTACTCGTCAAGCGGAGCGAGCAGTCCGTCCGAAGCCAAAGGCGCCAGCGTTCCGTCTTTCTGGGAAATCAGGTCCGGGAAATCAGCCGCATCCTTGTCGTTGAGTTTGCTCTGGAATTGGGACAGAATATCGCGGCCGCAGAAAACGAGCTCGACTTCCACATCCGGATAAGCTTGCTGATACTCCTCAACAACGGACTGCTGCCAGATAGCTATCGGTTCGCCTTCGTTCATATAGGACCAGACGACAAGTTTATCCGTTGCCCCACCATCCGCCGCTTCTTCGCCGGCGATTTGCGTCGTGTTCCCACCACAGGCAAAGCATGAAAACGTCATGAACAATGCCAGCACGACTACCAATGTTTTCCTCATCTTGTTTTTCCTCCTTTTTAATTATGAACGCTATATCGCGCTCAAAAAATGCATATGAAATGTATCATGTGTTTTCTGTCGTTATTTTTGAACCGGTGCTCCAGAAAGAAAACATTCTTCTATATTCAGAGATTTGTCCATCAATAGTAGATCTGCTCGCTTTCCAACCGCAATACTGCCAATTTCCTGCTCTAATCCAAGCATCCTGGCCGGCGTTAATGCAGCCATCCGTACGGCTTCGGGTAAAGAAATGCCGCATTTTTGCACTATCGTACGCAACAGTCTGGACGACGTTGCGATGCTACCCGCAAAATTCTTGCGGTCCGGCATAATCGCAACCTGGTTTTCCAGCAGCACCGGGTGCGCTTTTTCAATGTCGTCGTAAGCGACGTCTCCCTCGTGATAATGTGTTCCCCCGGGCCGTATACAATCGGTTATCAGCGCAACCTTCTCCGGTCCCTTAATCTTAAAAATCAGCCGCAGGAATGGCGGCGGAAGATGGACGCCGTCGGCAATTACTTCAACATCCAAATCATCCAGCAAAAAAGCGGCTTCGACTACCCCGCCCTCGCGGAACGGCCCGTTTCTATGCAAAGACGAACAACCGGAGTACAGATGCGTTACGCAGCGATAACCTGCATTGTAAGCAGCGATCGCTTGTTTCATTGTCGCATTTGAATGCCCAATTGAAGCGCATATTCCCCTTTTCTCCAATTCCCGGCCCAAAGCAAGCGCTCCGGGGAGTTCACATGCAACAGACCAGCGCCGTATATGCTCGGTCGCTCCCAAAATTTCGAAATATTCCTTTGGAACCGGATTGCGGATCAACTCGCTGTTTTGTGCGCCTTTCTGCTCTTGCGAAAAATATGGCCCTTCCAAATGAATGCCTGCAAGATGCGGTATCTGCGTCAGCGCGCTTTCATGTTCCTTCAGCCCGTTATAAATTTTGATGCTGTTGAGCAGCGTCTCTTTTGCAGCGCTTGATAAAGTTGGGACAATCGTGGTCGTCCCCCCAAATAAGTGTGCCCTCAGCGCCGCTAAAAAAGCTTCTTTCGTTCCATCACGAAAATCAGCGCCGCAGCCGCCATGCACATGCGTATCGACAAAACCCGGAGAAAGAAAGCCGCCGTTTCCTTCTACGACTTCAGCCTCGGCCAGAACCGGCGCAGTTCCCTTCCCAAAGCCGGCAATGCGGTCCCCACTGATTAGAAGCCAAGCCTCTTTGAGCAGTATATCCGGCAAAACAACAGTGACATTTTTGATGAGTCTTTGCATAATTAAATCTTTCTCGCGATCTGAAAATTACAATAATTCTACATGTGCCGGCAGTGTTAGCAGCGTTGGAATATCCGCAATTCTCAGCAATCCCGGTATCATAAGCGTTTCCGGTAAGCAATAATGATCCTTTTCATAATATGTCTCGAACGATGCAGGCAGTCCATAAAGCCTTGCGCAAGAAATCTTCTTGTTGAGGCCGGCCAGCAGGAGCGCCAGATAGGCCCCTGCACCGTTGCCGTTAATGATGAGTTCGGAGCAGCCGGTCATCTCTATTGCCACATCAATCGCCTTCAGGCAATGACGAACACGTTCGGCCATGATATTGGTTCCCGATACGACCGCTGCGTTAAAAGCAGCCGTTTCCGAATCGTAAGCCGCCATTTTTTTCTTGTTTACAGCGTCCATACCGACCGGTTGGATCAGTAATACTGAACCTTCAATGTCTCCGAAGGAATCATTTGCACTGGAAGCAATAACAATGTTAAGTGATTCTCCGCCCAGATCCTGCAGAACACAGGCGGTTTCTTTTTTACTGTTCGCTTGTATTACAAACCGTTTCTTTGTCCCGTCTTCGCAGAACACCGCCGCTGGCTCTTCCGCGCAGCTGCAAAAAACATAGTTCCGCAGCGCCTGATAAACCGCTTCTGCATCCTGTGTCCGGCTGCCTTTCGCGAGCTGGAGTTGCTGGTAATAAACCGTCTGTGGCTTTCCGGCCCCGCGTGTATCACGGATACATTTTATTTTCGAATCGAAAACGGGTGTGTTGGCTTCACGCAAAGCTGACCTGTGCAGCATTTTTCCCACGAACCATTCGTAAGCGAAGCGCCTCGTTTGATCCGATATTTCATGTTTGCATGGCGCAAATGCCGCAGTAAAATGATCTGAAAGCCCCATAGCACTGTAAAGCAGCCGAAGTTCCCTCTCCGTTTCCCGTGCTCCTTCTATCGGAAACGAATCGTAAAGCGCACCGTTAAGCAAAACCGGTTTCGGAAAAGACGCCCATACTAAATCGGGATAGTCGAATCCATTCTCTTTCGAAATGTTAATAAGGCTTTGTTCGCAGTCGCCTATTCCGTTCGGATTGACAAGCCGCATCTTTGACAGGCACTGAATCGGAGAAACAAAACGGATCCGATCATCAATTGCGGAGAGATATAACGATTGCGTGCCGCCGCCGGACTGTCCTGTGCAGCCGATGTTTTCTCTGTCGACGTCAGAGCGCGTACACAGATAATCGAGAACGGAAACGCTGTCTTTAACAAATAAGGCTGCAACGTTTTTGCCCAACTGATAAGCTAAATTCCCTACTTGCGTGTGCATGCTGACAGACATCAGGTCTTCCGGAAGTTCCCCGAAAAGGCTGCGCAATACTTGATCGCTGTATAGACGTCGTTCTCCCTGGCAAATTGGATCATAGGCTGCAACCAGCAGTCCGTTGCGGGCAAAGTTCGCACACATGATCTGATTCGCAGGTATCGCCTTGCCTCCCAGCCAATGCCCGATGGATAAAATTATGGCAGGATGCTGCTGAACGCCGTTTTCCGGGACATAAACATTGACGGGAATTCTATACCCGAAAGCAAAATTCAGGACAATGTTCTCAATATGATATTCAGGGCAGCATACGGTTCCTGTGTGCTCGACTTGCATATTGCCCAGTATAGAAAGCTCGTCGTCCTGAAGGCAGGCGCATAAATGTTCTTTTATTGCGGAAGCACGTTTTGCAATGGCGTGTTTGCTGCGGGAATCCAAAAGAACGGCTGTTTGTTCATCCCGGCGGGCATATTTTTGTTCCAGATCTGCAACAACCGCCGAATAGCAGGGAGAATCTAAAAAACTCATTCTTTCCTCAATCTTTTCCGTGTTCCCGCAGCAAACCGTTTCTGCCTTCAGTGTGCCATCTTACGCTTAACGGTATTTTGCAAGCAATTCCTCGTCGCAAAGAGATGCGGAATCTTTATCTACAAACAAGTGAAAATCGCCGTGGGTTTTGAGCAATGTCCCTGGAATCATAGGATTGGTCGTTTCGGAGCGAAGTACCGCAGCGACAGCTTCGGCTTTGACCGCCTTCGGAACAGGCGCAACAATACATTTGCACTGCATAATGCGATAGCAGGTAATCGTCACAGCTTGTTCCGGGACGTCGTCAACCGTAGCGAACCATCCTTCGCCGACTTGCTGCTTTTTACAGCGTTCGTTCAGGTTTACAACAATATAGCTCTCTTTGGTTTCAAAATCCGCCGGCGGATCGTTGAACGCAATGTGGGAATTCTCTCCAATACCGATGACGCCGACGTCGATCGGGAGTTCCGTCAAACGCTCCGTCAAAGCAGCGATGTTTGCTTCTACGTCGCCTACCCCGTTGACAAAGCAGGCTTCTTTGGGATGAACGAGATCTACAAAACGTTCGGTCAGATATTTACGAAAAGAAGCTTTATGCGTGACAGGCAGATTCACATACTCGTCCAAGTGGAACATGGTGACCTTAGACCAGTCGACATCTTCTTTGACCAATGCTTCCAGCGTTTCAAACTGGGAAGCGCCGGTCGAAAGCATGATGCGCGCGTAACCTTTTTCCTTAATCGCTTCGTTAATCTTTTCTGCAATCAGTTTCGCTGCAGCACAACCGAGATCCTGTTTCGTTTCGTTCACATAAAGATGCATGCCGTTTTCTCCTGTTTCTTCTTGCGTGTAATTATTTATAATTGTCTGACGTATAATCACATCGGACTGCATATAAATGCTAAACTCCAGCGGGAACCCATTAATTTCTTCCAGCAAATACTTTGCGGCGAGTTTTCCCATCTCGGCTGCGGGTACATGCACGGTGGTCAAACGCGGCGTTGTCATGCGTGCATAGATATTATCGTCCATTCCAATAATAGATATGCTTTCCGGAACATTGACGCCGCGCAGCATCATTGCGGACAAAGCGCCCGCGGCCACCGAATCATTGTTGGCAGCAATCGCCGTGTATTTTTTTCTTGCGTTCAACACCGAGTCGGCAAGCGCCATACCTGCGGTAAAATCATCCGCTTCAGAACTCTTAAATATGTCGCGGTCTTCACGCAGGGGGCACCCCACCTCGCGGAAAAACTCACAGAAACCGCCGACATAACTGCGGCGCGTAGCTTCGTCCGTATAATCAAGCGTTATCAACGCAACGTCTTTGTGCCCATGTTGATACAATGTCTGAGCAGCGCATCTTCCGCCGCGGTGATAATCGAAAAAAACTCCTCGTAAGTCGCTGAATCCATCGACTGCGTCATCAAAAACAATAACGGGTATTTTCCTTGCTTTCAGCTCGCGGAGACCTTTCGCCATTTTCGTATTGATGCAGTCGGTCGCGATAATCACACCCGCAACCATTTTGCTGGTCAAATTTGCAATTAACTCCTGAACGTTGACGGAATACCGTTTGCGCAGATATACCAGCATATTGTATCCCTGCAGGCTGAGCGTATTTTCAATACTGGTAATCAGCGTTGTGTAGTAAGGATTCCGAAGCGAAGGCGTTATCACCGCGATTTCCGTGCTGGAACTGGTCTTCAGGCTTCTAGCCAGTTGGTTCGGAACATAGCCAAGCGATCTTGCGCACTGTTCAATGGCGTTGCGCGCATCGGCGCTTACCGGATAATCGCTGCCACTCAGCACACGGGATACCGTTGTTATCGAATATCCCGATTCCTTTGCAACATCTTTTATCGTAATAAATTCCATTTTCGTTTCTTTCCAATATCACAGATTTTGTGAATAGAATACGTTTTCTATTGCTATTATATCCGTCTTGTTTAAATTGTCAAGCAAAATTGAAAATTATGCTCATTTTAAATGAATATGGCATTTTTTTTAAGAATATATCTGTTTTTTCAGGGATATTAATCGATCTGAGAAGTCAATAGAACAGATAACGTTTTCTTTTTTGCAGTTTTTTTTCACAGCTATAGATACTCAACAAGCATCCGCGTGGCCTCAAAGAGCAAGGAGTTGCATTTTGCATCAAAAAGCAACCGCTGCCAATCTGCTTTCAAGCAATGCGTGTTGAGCGGCTTTTCTTGAAGATATAATGTGTGCCTTGAAAAG
>CAYTHS010000084.1:7484-12492 GCA_964437665.1 uncultured Oscillospiraceae bacterium | reverse complement strand
TTTTTCTACGCAAAGAACCCGATTCCTGTTTAATGGAATCGGGTTCTTTGACAGGGAACCACGTTTTGCCTTTCGCCCTTCGGGTTCACGGGCGGCAAAGAGCACAAAGAAACCGCTCGCAACGGGCGATCGTACTGCGCCGGATGAACCGGCGCAGCCGGAATATACAAGTTAAGGGTTGAGAATCTTAACAATCCCAGGAGCTTTTTCGACAGGCTGAAGCAAGAACGCAAGGCATGATTTATTGTAATGCTCATGCGCCTTTCTGTTAAGAAGAATAGACCAAACAGCGGCGCGTTCTACAAACGCGCTGGCGGTTTGGTGTGTTATACAGCCGGAAAAAACAAAAATCTTTTGTAATCGGTTTTCGGGCTTGACAATGCGAACAGGAAGTAATAAACTGCTGCGCATAGCAGTTAGAAGCTTCTAACATCTGAGCTGAAAAAATAGAGCCAATCGGGGATTGCGCATTATGAATGGGCGAAAACTGCGTGATGCAAACAAACGACATTCATTCTATATGAGACGGCAAAACATGCGTTATAGCAGTGCGGCGATATTGCCGAACAGAGGAAACACACATAAGGAGAGAAAACAGAATGCGATCACTATTGCGAAAAAATTTCATTCTGCTGTTTTGCGGACAGGTCGTTTCGTTATTGGGAACGATGATGCAATCGTTTGTGCTTTCCTTGTACGTGCTGGATACAACAGGTTCGGGCAGCATGTTCGCTTCGGTTCTTGCTATCTCGGTGGTGCCTCGTTTCTTGCTCAGCCCGTTTGCGGGCGTGCTGGCGGATCGATTCAACCGCAAGAGAATGGTTGTGCTGCTCGATATCCTCAGCGGCTGTATCACGCTTGCCTTCGCTACGTCCGTAGTTGCCGCAGGACAAGCATCGATTATTTTGATATACTGTATCGCATTTGTCAATTCTACGATATCAGTTTTTTTCAATCCGCCTATCGGCGCGATGTTGCCTGAGTTGGTCGGCAAAGAGGATTTGACAATTGCCAATTCCGCTTTCAGCACGGCGAACTCGATCGTGTCCATTTTAGCCCCGGTAATAGCAGGCGCGGTTTATGCGCAGCTTAGTCTTTTTCCGTTGCTGTGCATCAATGGCGTGAGTTTTTTGCTTTCTGCATTGAGCGAGTGTTTCATCGACTATCGTATGGATTCATCGATGCAGGGCGCTTCAAAACAACCATATAAGGAAGCTATGAAAGAAGGGTGGACATACATCCGCAGTTCAAGCAGTTTGCTTATGCTCATTGGCGTCGCATTTATTGCAAATTTCGCGTTCAGCCCAATTGCCAGTATTGGCGTAAATTATTTGCTGCGGCAGGAACTGCGTGTTTCGGAAGTGTTTTATGGCGCTGCACAATCGTTGATTGTTATTGGTTCGCTGCTGGGCGCGCTTGCAGCCCCGCGCCTCAACAGAAAGTATCATTTCTTACTGATCATATCCGTGGTGCTTATTGCGTGTAGCACAATCGCAATCGGGATAGCTTTGATTGCGCTTCCGATATTTGATGGGGTTCTATTGGCCGTCCGCTACACTTGCATCGTAACCCTCGCCATGTTTAGCATGCTGCTGGTGATGATATCCGGTATTGCGTCCAAAACCGCAATACAGAAATCATCCCCGATTGAAAAGCTCGGCCGGGTTCTTTCGGTGAAGGAATCGCTGTCGATTGCGGCCGTCCCGTTGGGGCAGTTGTTGTTTGGAGTGATGATTGACACTGTCTCGCTGCCGTCGACAATCGGTATCTTTGCCTTGATACTGCTGTTGTCCGGCGTGCTGTCGTTCGGTTTTCACCGAAACTTGCGCTCCAAAAGCGTTTGCTGATTATGCGGGTATTTTGCGCAGGCTGATTTGGCAAGACGGCGTCTTCCAGCTTTTTAGACACGCGTGAAATGCGAACCGCCGTTGAAGAGCGGTTCGCTACAACGCTATGCCTATTAAAAGCTTTAGTTTCCATTCTTAAAAGCTTCTCGCACCGTATCGTTTTTCTCAAAATACTTCTGTTTTTCGTCTGCAGGCGTTGCATTCAGAACGCATGCAAAATTTACGCATTTTGTGCAGATAAAAACTCTTAAAATGAATATCGACTGCGCCATACAAACAATGCCGATGGAAAACAACAGATATTCTCCGCCGACAAGAGTCAAAATCAGCGGAAAGAGGAAGAAGGTTAACCCTAATATAAGAAAGAGAATCTTCTCAAAAACGGTCGAATTCCCCGGTTTACTCTTAATGAGTTTCAAAATGCCATAGTTGGCATTACAACGAAGAACTATTCCCGGCATATCCCAATAGGGACAGTACCGGCACAGAATGATCGGTTCTACGATAAAAAAGAAAACGACGCTATAAAGCAGCCAAGCCCACAACCAGACGCCGAAGCCTGCCAGAATCGCTCCTGCAATCGCGACAACAAGCACGGGAGCAATCGCCGCTAAAAATATTACGGAGTCCCATATACCGTATCGGCATCTGATTTTTTGATACAACCGACATGTTTCGCACTCATCTGTTCTGCAGGTACTCGGTCCGTTTCGCATGATTATCGCCTCTTACTTTCTTGTGGAATGGTAAACATCCTGCAAATTAGCCTACCATTATGGTATCTAATATAATATATCAAATGAAATAATTTGTCCAACAGAGGAAGAGGAAAGAAGAAGACGCGAATCTTATCCGTATATGCGAATCCTTCGGAGTGAACATAATATGGTACTTACACAGCCATTTAGTGTGTGCAAAACTGTTTTCCTATTTCGCTTCGGAAACATCTTTTCTTTCCGCATAGCAGCTTGAGCCCTTCTATCAAACCGGAAAGGTGATTCTTTTTGTATAACTCTTTGCATCCGCCCAAAGAGCGGATAGTTTTACGTCTCTCGTTTCGTTCCAGACACAAACTCAAGTCCATAATCAAAGCCCGGCGGCTGACTTAGCCGTCGGGCTTTGGGTATTTACGATACAATCAAGGACGGACGACTTATTCTGTGAGCAGACCCTGCGATACGAGATATTCACGCGCAACGTCGGAAGCTTCACGCTCTTCAACATCGACTGCATAAGTCATGTTGGTCATTGCGTCGTTGGTCAGCGAGCCGGTCAGCATGTCGAGGACTTCGGCAAGATTCGGGGCTGTTTCCGCATAGTCCTCAAAAAGGCCGTTGCGGATAACGAGTACGCCGTTGTATTCCGGGAAGAAACCGAGATCGTCCTCCAGAATGACGAGGTCGTATTTCCGGTTGAGTCCGTCGGTCGTATACACTTCGGTTACATCGAAATTGTCGTTTGCAATCGCGGTGTATTTGAGGTTGATATCGATCGAAGAGTAGGATGCGAAGTTGAGCTGATAGAACTCAACAAACTGCCAGTAGCGATCGGTGAATTCCTGCGCAAAGAAGCTGCTCTCGGCGCCGAACGTCAGCTCGGAAGCAACGGAGGTCAAATCGCTGATCTTGGAAAGGCCGTATTCTTCGGCGGTGTCCGGAAGAACGGCGATAGCATAAGTGTTGTTGATGCCAAGAAGCCCGAGAGTGTCAACGCCGTATTGCTCCTTGAGATTATCCTTAACATAATCATAAAGCGTAAAGTCGGCGGGGACGTCTGCAACATCCTTCTGAAGCCACGCGCCAAGCAGCGTTCCGTCATAGTTGAGCAAAATGTCGCAGGCAGGTTCTTCGGCGGAAACTTCTTTGAACATGTTGGTCAGGGACATTTGGTCTTTGATGTTAACCGTTAGGTCCGTATATTCCTCAACGATATATTTCACCATATAGTGAACCAGCGTCACCTCGGAATACTCGCCTTCGTAAAGGGTTAATTCCGTGTTGTCGGCCTTTTTTGCACAGCCAAACGCGGTTGCTGCACTCAACAGCATCAGCGCGGCAAGCGTGAACGTAATGATTTTTTTCAGCATTTTTTACCTTCTTTCTTTTTCTTTTGTACTTCCTTTTTCATAATTTGTTTCAATACGGGAATTATTCCGCAACTTTCCGGATATCCGGTCCGGAAAACTTTGTATTCAGGCGTTTTTCGATCAGACCCATCACAATGTCGAACACGATGGCCATCAGCATCAGCGAGAGCGTCCCGAATAAAATCCATTTCATGTTCATAACGCGAATCCCCTTGTAGATGACTGAGCCGAGTCCGCCGCCGCCGACAGACGCAGCAAAAACGGTCGTGCCGATGGCGTTGACCGTTGCGATACGCACGCCGGTAAAGAGCACGGGGAAGGCGAGCGGAAGCTCTACGCGGAACAAGCGATAAAGCCGGCTCATACCCATGCCGCGCGCAGCCTCTTTCACCCCCGGATTGACTTCCGAAAGCCCAAGGTAGGTGTTGCGGACGATTGGGAGCAGAGAATAGAGCGTGAGACCGATAACAACCGTAAGTTTGCCGGCGCCGACGAGGATCATAATAATGCCGAGCAGCGCGAGGGAAGGTATCGTCTGCAGAACGTCCGAAATGAAGAGAATGACCTTCCTGCCCCTGCGGAAATAATAGGCCGCGATACCAAGCGGCAGTCCGACCGCGACCGAGCAGAGAACCGCAGCCACGACCATAAAGAGGTGTTCCCACACAATTTTGAAACTCATTTGGCCTTCACCTCTTTCTGGATTCCGCGCGGAGTAACTCTCCGTTGCAGGATATCGATTATAAAGCCAAGCGCGATCGCCAGCAGCGCCGCCGGGATTGCACCTAGGAGGATCAACTCGTTTTTATTGAGGTTGATTCCCTGATAGATGAATTCACCAAGCCCGCCAAGGCCGATCATCGCCGCCAATACGGTCCAGCTTACGGTGTAGATGGTCGCCATTCGCAGACCGCCGATAATTGTCGGCATAGAAAGTGGCAGTTCCACGCGAAAGAGGATTTGTCTGCGATTCATACCGCATCCGCGCGCGGCCTCCACGTATTGCTGCTCGACGTTTGTAATACCGACGTATGTATTTTTCAGGATCGGGAACATCGCATAGATGGAAAGCGCG
>CAYTHS010000084.1:0-7474 GCA_964437665.1 uncultured Oscillospiraceae bacterium | reverse complement strand
GGGGACCATGCCGAGATACAAAAACAGGATGCCGATGAAAACGATGCCCGGAATTGTATTGAAAACCGAGAGGATCGGCAGGACGATTTTGGAGTATTTCGGAGCACGCGACAGCATAACTCCCAGTACGATCCCCAAAATGAATCCGAAAAAAACCGATGCAAACACATACATCAAGTGAATACCGATATTGCGGAGCAGTTCGCCTCCGTACATATCAAAAAAAGTTGCACTTGCAAACAAATGCGTCACCCCCAGATCCTTTCGGCGATTGCCTTAGCGATGCTGGTTTTTGTGATGATCCCGGCGACGGTACCGTTGTCGTTGAGCACGATAACGTAGTTCGCTTTCGTGGAAAGCAGCATATCGAAGCAGCGCTTTGCATCGTCCGTTGTGCGGAAAGTTTCGCGGTCCGTGCGAAGCAGGTCGCTGATTGTGGAATCTTCCTTTCCGTGCGGCTGGATGTCCTCGACGGAAAGCGTGCCGAGATAGCGGTCGTTTTCGTCGGTTACGATCAGCGAGTCTACGTTTGAGCGCATCATCTGCGCGGTGCAGGCGCGGATACCTTTGTGAATGCCGACGGTAACAACGTTCGTTTTCATGAAATCGGCCGCGGTCAGCGTGGAAGGATCCGCGGCGGCGATATGCTTACCGAGGAAGTTTTTCACCGTTTCGTTGGCCGGGCTTTTGAGCATTTCTTCCGGCGGTGCCATCTGCGTAATACGGCCGTCCTCCATGAAGATGATGACGTCTGCGAGGTTCAGCGCTTCCTCCATATCGTGCGTCACGAAAACGATCGTCTTCTTCAGCTTTTTCTGAAGTCGTACGATTTCATCCTGAAGGGAACTGCGTGTCATGGGATCCAACGCGCCAAACGGTTCGTCCATGAGTACGATCGGAGGAGAAGCTGCAAGTGCACGCAGCACACCGATGCGCTGCTGCTGGCCGCCGGACATTTCGGTCGGGTATTTATGGGCGTACTGCTCGTACGGCATATCGACCATTTCGAGCATTTCGTGAACGATCTTGTCGCAGCGCTCTTTGTCGTACTTGAGCAGCTTTGGTACGACGGTGATGTTCTGCGCGACCGTCATGTTTGGGAAAAGACCGATCTGCTGAATCACGTACCCAATCCGCCGGCGCAGGTGCACACGGTTGATTACCGCCGTATCGTCGCCGTCGATCAGCACGCGGCCGCCGTCAGGCTCGATCAGGCGGTTGATGGTCTTCAGCGTGGTGGTTTTACCGCATCCCGAAGGACCGATCAGAACCGCGAACTGACCGGGGTCTATTGTGAAGCTGATCTGATCAAGCACCGTGGACTCGCCGTAGCGCTTGGTCACGTTTTCAAATTGAATCATTCGATTCCTCCTGCTTGTTGGTTTGTTGCAAATCATCTGTGGGCATGCCGGTAAGGAACCGTTCTACCGAGGATACGGTGGAAGCGTCGCCGACGAAAACGATCACGTCGTCACCGTAAAGTTCCGCGTAAGGACCCGGCGAAGCGATGATGCCGTGCGAGCGCTTGATTGCAATAATCGTCGCCCCTGTTGATTGCCAGAAGCGAAGAGCACCGATGCTTTTGCCGATACGCGGAGAATCCTGAGGAACACGCACCTCATAATTAGGCAGCGTTTTTACCGCTGCGGATGTGCAGTCCTGTGACTTAATGATTTCCGAATACAACTCGATGATCTGACGGTTCAGCTCGTTTTGCTTCTGAAGAAGTTGTTTGAGTTTCGCGCGCAGGGCAATCTGCTCGTTCCAGCCCGAAAAATTCTTCAGATAATGCCTGGCGCTGTCCACCGAAAGGATGTATACGCCGCTTTTGTCTTTTATGTCGACAACTTTCATGTCCGCAAGGAGCTTGAGCGCCCGCCGGATTGTCTCCGGGGAAACACCGTATTCGGAAGAAAGAAGCGACCGTCCCGATAAGCGCCTGCCTGCTTTCAGATCACCGTTTACAATTCGCTCGGCAATATCAAGCGCAATACGCAGGTACTGCGGGGATAGTTCAAGACTGTTCATGATCCAGTGTCCTTCTGCCATCCATAAGATTTTTTACAAAATATAATAAAATTATAAACTAACAACCCGTATACGTCAAATGGTGTGTCAGAATGGCACGCGGGTTATACGGCGATTTGAAACATATAAGGAGAAAAAAAGCAAGAATTTTCGCATCATGATAGAGCTGACACTGAAAGAAAACAACGAAATCAGAAAGGCGGAAATCCTCAATGTCAACGATACGACAAAAAGCATACTTTCGTCAACGAGTTTTGAAGGAAGTGATGAAAGGAATCACGATTACCGAAGCAGCGTTGCGACACAGAATCAGTCGGACAAGCAACTACCGGTGGCAGGCAAAGTATGATGGAACGGTGGAATCGCTGTATGATGGCAGTCATAGACCACATTGGCATCCAAACCAGCAGACGGAAGAGGAACTGGCGCAAATCAAGAAGGTGTTGGAGCCACAACAAAGGATTTGGGTTGGTGTGTCTGCACATGGTGCTGACCGATCGACACAGCTATTCGAGAAGCCTTTGCACACTCAACCGCGCGATGAAAAGTATGGGTATAGGGCGCAAGAAACAACGAAAGAAAACGTACAAACCCAAGCCCTATGAAACCCCAAAACAGCCGGAGAACGGGTGCAAATCGATGTGAAGTATGTGCCAAGCCATTGCTTGGTGGCAGGTACACCAAAGCTCTATCAGTACACAGCCGTGGATGAGGCTACACGATTACGGTATCGGATGATATTCGACAAACACAGCAGTGCAAGCTCCGTGGTGTTTCTCGAGCAAGTGCGTAAAAGATTTCCGTTTCCGATACAGTGCGTACAGACGGACAACGACACAGAATTCACTCTTGCGCTGCTTTGCCCAGGAAAACAAACAGAGTTTGAGCAGCACCTTGCAAAAGAGCAAATTCAACACAAGCGCATCCGTCCGGCGACACCAAGACACAACGGAAAAGTTGAACGCGTACATCGCATGGACGATGAACGTTTCTACCCATGCAGAACGTTCTACTCGGCAGAAGACGCCAACGTGCAACTGCAACGTTATCAGAGATGGGACAACAACTTTCCGCTTCTTGTACTCGGCAGAAAATCGCCTCTCTGGTACTGGAGAGAACTATCTGCCAATGTGTAACAGTTCATTTGACAATGTAGAGCAGTTCCAAACTGCCTCTTTTGCAATTACACCTGCGCTATGGTATGATAATTTGTCAGATTAATGGAGAGTAACGATGGCACTGATCCATGCACAGAAGCTGAGTAAAAGCTTCGGGGAACATACCCTTTTTTCCGATGTGACATTCGACGTTTTTGAGAGAGACCATATCGGTCTGGTAGGCGTAAATGGCTGCGGAAAAAGTACGCTGTTACGAATAATCGCGGGCGTCGAGCCGCGAGACGGGGAAGGTCAGCTCGTGGTGAACAAAGCCGCGGGCGTTGCTTTGCTGGACCAGTCACCCGTATGGGAGGAGGGGCTTTCCCTCTACGAAGCGGTGCTGCAGGCTTCCGGTCGCTGGATGAAAATGGAACGTGAGCTTCATGAGATTTCCGAGCGTATCGAAAGCGGCGAACAGGCGACCCCGTCGATTATCAGGCGCCAGGCGGACCTGCAGGAACGCTACCAAAGCGGCGGTGGGCTGACCTACCGTGCACGTACGCGCTCGACACTGCTGGGCCTCGGGTTTACAGAGGAAGAGCTTTGCCGCCCAGTCGGCGTGATGAGCGGCGGCCAGATGCGCAAGGCGGCTCTTGCAAAAATCTTAATGTCGGATGCAAAACTACTGTTGCTTGACGAGCCGACGAACCATCTGGATATCGCGTCGCTTGAATGGCTGGAAGCGTATCTGTCTTCGTTTCGCGGCGCATATCTTGTGATATCCCACGACCGGTATTTTCTTGATCGCGTATGCGGCAGGGTTTTTGAATTGGAAAGCGGGGCGCTGCGCATCTATAGCGGCAACTATACCGCTTCCATGGAAAAGAAAATGGACGAACGCGAGTTCGCCATGCGAAAGTATAAAAACACGCTCCGTGAAATCAAACGCATCGAAGGTATCATCGAACAGCAGCGCAGGTGGAATCAGGCGCGCAATTATGTGACCATCGCGTCGAAGCAAAAGCAGATCGAGCGCATTAAAAGCACGCTTGTCAAGCCGGAGGAAACGCCGCAGGCGATTCATTTCCATCTCCGAGCCGACGCGCTGACCGCAAATGAAGTAATAGTCTGCAAAGAACTGGAAAAACGCTTTGACGGAAAGACGCTGTTTCAGAACGTCGATCTGCTCATTCGTCGGGATGAGCGGGTATGCTTAATTGGGGCGAACGGCTGCGGCAAAACAACGCTGCTTAAGATCCTTACCGGGAAAACAGAACCGGACGGAGGCAGATGGAAACTCGGATCTAACGTTCATGTCGGCTATTACGAGCAGGGGTCCGTCAGGCCGAACGACCCGAGAACCGTGCTCGAGTATTTAAACGCCCTGTTTCCAAGATATGATCTTCAGACATTCCGGAACCTTCTTGGTTCGTTTCTGTTCCGCGGCGACGACGTATATAAACGCGTATGCGAGCTTTCGGGCGGGGAATATGCAAGGATCCAACTACTTAAGCTCATGCTTGCTGGAAGCAACGTCCTGCTTCTCGACGAACCGACAAATCACCTTGACATTCCGTCCTGCGAAGCGCTGGAAGACGCGCTCAGCGGCTACGGGGGCACAATGCTGATTGTAACGCATGACCGCTATCTTGCCAATCGCATCGCCGACCGCATTGTTCTGATGGACGGTGAGGGAATACGCGAATTTGCAGGCGACTGGGACGCTTACAAACAGTTCTTGACCGAGAATGCCGCCCCGGCTGAAAAAGAAGAGCCGGCCGCGAAGAACGCATATGTTCTGGCCAAAGAAAGAAAAGGCGCAATCAGTCGTGCAAGGGGCGCGCTCAAGCGTGCGGAAGAGCGTGTCCAGGAACGTGAGGCGCAGCTGGAAGCGCTGCAAACACGCCTTGCCTCGCCTGAGGTCGCAGGAAACTATGAAGCTGCCGCACCGCTGTATGGGGAACTCGAAGCATTACGGCAAGACCTGGAGGAATGTTACGCCGCGTGGGAGAAAACGGAAGCGGACTATCGTGCGCTGCTTACGGAGGAAGCTGAATAAATATGGAGTTTTCTAAGTTTACATTGGGACTGCGGTTTGCCGTGACCAGCGACTCCGCGCTTGCGCCGGAAGACTGCTGGAATATCCTGTTTTCCGAAACGCCGCTGACGTATATCGTTGAGACCCGTCTTTTTGGTGCATGGTCCGATTTGTCCGCGGCGGAGTCCGAACGCGCATATGTGTGTATGTTTTCCAACCTGCCGCTCAATACCGGCAAGGCGCTTTACGCGCAGTTGCTCAGAAAACCGAAACTCCTCTCTCACCTTACGATTTACAGACCGTTTATTCAAAATAATCTCGTGGAAAAATGCGGGAAAACGGAATATCTCGGCAAAGTAAATTACAGTGGTACGGTTTCCGACGGTGAGGTGGTTTACGGATGCATGCGTTTCACCGGTGCCGAGCCACAATCCTGTGAAAAAACGGTGACTTGCCCCCGGATTCTGATTGCACCGGATGCATGGGAGGGTAAATTTACTTCGGCGGACGCCGTACGGCACATGATGCGCTCTGCTGCAGCGCAGTTCCCGCACGCTTCCATAAAATCCCAGTTGATAGCGGACGGAGGCCACGGGACGCTGGATGCGTTGGTTTGCTCGGTAAAAGGGCGGTATCTCAGTGCAGCACTCGATACGGGGGACGGTAAAGCAGTTAACCTTCGCTACGGCATTCTCCCGGATGAGACGGTTGTGTTTGAGTCTGAATCCTTAACAAAGAAGCAATTTGCACTTGCATTGTCCCTTCCGCAGAACCGTGGTTACCGAAACTATATCGTTGCCGCCGGCAGCGGATTCCTTCCGGAAACGGTGCCGGAAGGAATCCGCGCAACGGTGCTTGGAAAACGAATTCCGGCAAACCAGAGAAACAGCTCGCGGATCGAATACCGCTCGGGAGTGGAAACGGTTCTTGAATTATCTGAATTCGATTTCAGGCTGGGCCGTGTGGACTGGTTGATCGTATTGACGCGCATGCGCGATAAGAGCGCGTCCTTGCAGGATGCGACGACCGACACACTGCTGTTTCACTGTCGCTCGCTGAACAAGCGGGCCGCCGTTCTCGCTTTCGACGGTAAGGGCAGGTTTTACGCCAAATTGAATGCGTCTCCGCCTGTGCCGCTTGCGAGTGTGGATTTCGATCAAGCTGCAGACGAACTGTTTCAGAAAATCAGGCAATCGTCCGGCATGCCCGCATTTACCGGACCAGTGATGCCGGATACGATACACAATGAAATGTAACGTTTGAAAAACGATCACAGTATATGTATATGCGGAGGGAAAACTCATGAGAATGGTCGATATCATCGAAAAGAAAGCTGCAGGCGAAGTGCTCACGACCGAAGAAATCCATTTTGTAGTGGAAGGTTATGTGAACGAGCGGATCCCGGATTATCAGATGTCCTCGCTGCTGATGGCAATTGTACTGCGGGATATGGACGAGCGGGAATCCGCCGATTTGACGCTTGCCATGCTGCGCTCGGGCGATACGGTTGATCTGAGCGATCTGCCGGGCGTGAAGGTTGACAAGCATTCCTCCGGCGGCGTCGGCGATACGACGACCCTTGTTATTGCCCCGCTGGTAGCGGCCTGCGGCGGAACGGTGGCCAAGATGTCCGGCCGCGGACTTGCGTTTTCCGGCGGAACGATCGACAAGCTTGAATCGATTCCCGGCGTGAATATCGCTCAGCCAATCGACCGGTTCAAACAGATTGTCCGTAAAATTGGCGTTTGTGTTATCGGCCAGACGGGAAATCTTGTTCC
The DNA here is from genome assembly GCA_964437665.1 of uncultured Oscillospiraceae bacterium. GTDB lineage: Bacteria > Bacillota > Clostridia > Christensenellales > CAG-138 > UBA7703. The sequence continues at coordinate 533 of CAYTHS010000084.1, read as the reverse complement.
CGCCGATAAGAAAATGTATGCCCTTCGCGACGTGACGGGAACGGTACAGAGCGTCCCTCTGATCGCAGCCAGTATCATGAGCAAAAAACTGGCCGCCGGATCGGATGCGATTGTGCTCGACGTGAAAGTCGGGAGCGGTGCGTTTATGAAAACCGTGGACGAGGCAAAACGGCTCGCTTCGCTTATGGTCAAAATGGGCAAAGTTTTAAAACGTGAAGTCGTCGCCGTCGTAACGGATATGAATCAGCCGCTTGGTCTTGCCGTAGGCAACGCGCTTGAAGCGCGCGAAGCGGTGCAATTGCTCTCCGGCATGGTGCCGGAGGGTGACGCGCTCTACGAGGTGTGTATGCTGCTCGGCACGCAGATGCTCCGGCTTTCCAGACTTGCAGATTCGGATGGGGAAGCACGCGGAAAACTCAAGTCTGCTATCGACAGCGGCGCAGGCCTGCAAAAACTGAGTGCCATGATTCACGAGTTGGGCGGCGATGAAACCCTGCTCACGCCGGAAGGCATGGATTCGCTCTGCAAGGTGA
>CAYTHS010000083.1:0-12770 GCA_964437665.1 uncultured Oscillospiraceae bacterium | reverse complement strand
CCCGATGGCTTTCCTATGCCTTCTTCCTTTTTGCGAACTTTATTGTACGCTATCCTTCTGCTTCTGCTTACGGACGCAGATATAAAAATGCTGTATGCGTTTAACGTGTTAAGAAATCAGATAACGCTATTATATAAATCATTTATTTATATGTCAATAGATAAATAATATTTCTTTGTCTAGATTTAATTTAAACGTCATTTTATGTTTGATCAGCGCATTGTTCTATATTTTATCCGCAGACGACTGCAGAAACCGCTCGAGTTCCGATTGTCCCTGTCCGCCGCCCCGAATCTCGCGCAACAAGCATACGGTACCGGTATATTCCGGGTATGCCGCATGCATTCCATCGATTACCCCGAAAAGATTTTGCGATCATTCGTCCTCTGCTGTTTCCCGGATTCGACCCGTTTTTTTGCCTTCTGTAAATAATATATTATTTTTTATGCTGTATATCGCTCTCACCTGTGTTATATTCTCGTTAACCATATTGGAGCTTCCGGTCGTCCGCAGGACCGGAACCCGCCGTACAGCTTCTGCAAGAAACGGATGCGTCATCCAAACGACATGATCCTTAAGGAGAATACCAAATGTACTTTTTAGGCCTGGATATCGGGACAACCGGAGCAAAAGCGCTCCTCATCGATGAAAACGGAACCGTTGTGCGAAAAGGGTATCGTGGCTATCCCCTCATTTCGGACGGCGTAAAAATCGAGCAGAACGCCGATGACTGGATAACGAGCGGGAGCACGGCTATCCGAGAAGCACTCGGAGATTGTCCGTCCAAACAGATCGCCGCGATTTCCCTTTCCACACAGGGCGCAAGCACCGTCGCCGTCGCCAGAGACGGAAAACCGCTGTGCAACGCGTATACCTGGATGGACGGACGTTCACAGGCGGAAGCCGAAGAGCTCGCGCGCGCACTCGGCGAAGATTTTATCTATCATCACACGGGCTGGCGTGTTACTCCGACGCTGGACGCCGCAAAAATCATGCATATGAAACGCACGCTCGCCGCCGATGGTCCCATACAGTTTCTTTCCACGCTTGAATATGTCAATCTGTTCCTGACCGGCAGAGCCATCTGCGATCCTTCCAACGCCTGCGCGCGGCAGCTCTATAACATTGCGGAGAACGCTTATGACCGCGACGTCCTTTCCGCCGTCGGCATTCAAAACGGTGAACTCGCGGACGTATCCGCCACCGGCACGTTCGTCGGCGGCGTCACGCGGCAGGCTGCGCAGAAAACGGGACTCGCCGAAGGGACCCCCGTCTATAACGGGGCGCACGATCAATACTGCGCCACCATCGGCGCGGGCGCGATACGCCCCGGGGATATGCTCGTCTCGGCCGGTACGACCTGGGTCGTTATGGGCGTCAGCGACCGGCCGGTATTCTCCGATTCGTTCATCGCCCCCGGCGTCCATCCGGTTGAAGGATTATACGGCAATATTGCTTCCCTGATCGGCAGCGGATCCTCGATGCAGTGGTTTAAAAACAATTTTACCTCCGAAAGCTTCGGTGAGATCGACCTTCAGGCCGCCGCGCGCATGGAAAAAACACGCAATCTGTTCTTTTTTCCGTATCCGGCCGGCGCGACGTATCCGATTTGGAACCTCAAGGCGCGCGCCGCGTTCACGGGCATCGCGCTGGAGCACGACCGCTTTGATTTTGCCCGTGCGGTTATGGAGGGCGTTTCCTTCAATGTCCGCCGCACCCTTGCGGATTTTCGTAAAAACGGCTTTCCCGCCAGGCGTTTGCGCATCATGGGCGGCGCGTCGAAAAGCCCGTTCTGGTGCTCAGTGCTGGCCGCCGCGGCCAATATGGAATTGTCCATAACGAACGAACCGGACGCCTGCGCCATCGGAGCCGCGGCAATTGCAGCCGTTGGCTGCGGCGCATACCCGTCCTATGAAGCCGCGATCCGTCAAATGGCCTCCCCCGCAACGCCGCTCGAGCCGGATGCCGCGCTCGCAGAAGAGCTTGAAAGAAAGTTCAAAGAATACGACCGTATGTGGGCGAACCTTTCCCGTTTTTATGCGTAACGGGTGACCTTTCGCTTCCGCTTGCGGTGCAATCAGGTCATGCGGGCTCTTGCCCTGCCGGCAGCAATGCTCAGCCGGAACACGATTTTACAGAGAACAGAGGCAATATGTCAGCACGGTCAAGTTTCCTTGCCGGGACCTTTCCGACAATTTCCTCTTGCACAAGCAAAAAAGTTGGCAAAAAGCCAACCTCATATAGGGTGTGTTTCTAAAACCATAATTCGTAGTATCATGCAAGAAGTACCCGGATGCAGGCCTGATGCACAAATCCCAAGTACCTGCACGCGCGCTTATCGTAACGGGTGGCAACACGGCGAAAGAACCAATGGGAAAAACGGCAACCTTTGTGTGTTCGATTGATAGGGCATGTGCGAGACACTCGAAAATCCCATCGACATTTCAAGCAAAAACGAACGCACGCGTACTCGTTCGCAAGTGGTAGGCGAAGCCGTGCTTGCGAACGAAGAGGAGGAGCAAGGGAGCATAGCGAGGTGGTTTTTCGCAAAAAATCGCCGAAGCAAAGCAGACTTTGCTCCGGCGAAGATGGCGCGCCCAAAGGGACTCGAACCCCTGGCCTGCCGCTTAGGAGGCGGCCGCTCTATCCACCTGAGCTATGGGCGCATAAGAAGTTTTGATGGCAACTTACCTAGCTGCAAAGGCGAAATCCCCGACATTCGCTTAGGGGGCGAACGCTCTATCCGGTTGAGCTGCGGAGACAAATCGGCTCGTTTTAAACCATTCCTATCAGCAGATAAACCATTCTTTGTATCCCCGATGCCCCGATGGCAAAACGCAGGGAAACCAAGGAAAATCACCTGAAACGGGCAATCTGCTGTGCCGGGGCAGCCTGCACGAACAAAAACCGGACACCGGCCGCAATCTTTGAACACCTGTTTGGAGATGCTTCCGGCATGACCGCCGTTTTTTATCCGCAGTCAGGTCGTATGCGGCACACGTGCAGAATTATACCGAAGCGAGCGCTTTCTTGTCAACCAGCGCATTTACAAATTCAGCACACTTCTGCGCCACCGCTTCCTTTTCCGGGCCATAGGTGCAGCCGTGCGGCGAATTCTCAAACCGAACGTATTCCGCGCTTTCGGCATTCACCGCGCCCTTTCGGAAAATTGCAACGCTCACGGGATCGACCTTGTCGTCATATTTTGCGGAGACAATCAGCGCCGGACATGAAATCTTCCGGAGGTTTTTCTGCAGACGCCGGCCAAGCCTGGCAAGATCGGCCAGCTTCCTTGTGGAAAAGCCGCCGTACATTTGCTGATATGGGTTATCGCCCCAGCTCTTCCCCTCCGCGTCTGTTTCCGGATAACGGACCACCGGCATCACCGGGCTGACCAGCCGCGCCGTGCGCAGGTAGCGCGACATACGAATCGGCGTGCAGATCAGCGCCAAACCGTCGAGCTGCTCTTCTTCGGCGAGCAGCCCGCAGAGCACACCGCCAAGCGAGAGCCCCAACGCATAGATCTGCGTGCATCCGCCGCTCTTAAGCTGTGCATACGCTCTTTTAACGCTGTCAAACCATTCTTCACCCGTGGAAGCATTCTGCGCGCGTACCGTCTCCCGATGGCCGGGCAGGACCGGTGAAAGCACGGTATACCCTTTCTCGGCAAGCGCATCCGCCACAACGCGCACATTCGCCGGCGTTCCGCCGATGCCGTGCAGCACAAGACAGCCAATCTCGTTTCCTTTCACAAATAAAGGCGCCGAAAGATCGCCGTCAAACGGCGGGCGCTCGTCGAGCACACTCGAATCCGGCAGGTATTTCTTCAATGCATGAATGAACGAAGACACTCGCATCCTCCTTCCGTACTGAAACGGCGGTCAGAGCAATTTCCATGTCTGCCGGTATACGTCCCCTGAACCGACGGTCACGACAAGGTCGCCCTCGCCTGCATGTCCGTCGAGATATGAACGAATCTCCTCAAACGTAGGCAGGTACACGGCATTGCCGCTCTGCTCGTTGATTGCGGCGACCATGTCCCTTGCATGAACGACGCCGGTGTCCTTTTCACGCCCTGGGTAGATATCCGGCACGAGCACCTTGTCGGCATCCGAAAAGCAGGTCACCTTGCTGCAGAACAGCGTACGCGCGCGCGTATAGCTGTTGCATTGGAACACGCAAAAGAGTTTTTTGTGCGGAACACGTTTTGCCGCGTCCAGCGTTGCGCGGATTTCGCTTGGATGATGCCCATAATCGTGGAACACCCGAACGCCGCCGCGTTCGCCATAGTACTCAAATCTGCGCTTGGTGTTGCGGAACCGCGAAAGCGCTTCCGTTATGACGGGAAACGGAACGCCAAGCCTGTCGGCCACGGCGATTGCGCCAAGCGCATTGACGACGTTGTGTTTGCCTGGAACGCCCATTTGCACACGCCCGAGCGTTTCTCCTCTGCGCACAACGGCAAACCCCGCGTTGCCCTTCTGGTCGAAACCGACGTCCCTTGCCGTGTAATCCCCGCCGGAAATCCCGTAAGTAACGACCGTATGGACCGAACGGTCCGCCAGCGCGCTGACACGCGCATCGTCCGTACACGCAATAAAAACGCCGTTTTTCGGCAGCAGCATTAAGAATTTTTCAAACGCCGCAACGATCGCCCCGATGTTTTTATAATAATCCAGATGATCGTCGTCAATATTATTGATCAGCGCGATCGTTGGCCGGAGGGTTAAGAAACTCTCGACATATTCGCAGGCTTCCGTCACAAACAGATCCTGCGCTCCTACGCTCACGCCCCCGCCGAGGAAGTCCACATAACCACCGACGTGAACGGTCGCTTCTAGATCGGCCAATGCGTTGATCACAGCAAGCATGGATGTAATCGTCGTCTTGCCATGACAGCCTGCAATCGCAATAACCTCGGCGAAACGCTCGCTGATCTGCCCGAGCGCAACGCTGCGTTCCAGTTCCGGAATCCCCTTTTCCCGCGCAAGCACACGCTCCGGATTGTCCGGCTTGATCGCAGCCGAATAGATCACAAGTTCCGCGTTATCGAGGTATTCCCCCGTGTGCCCGATGGAATAACGAATCCCTTCGTGATCCAGCGCATCGGTAAACTGCGTTTTTTCGCGGTCCGACCCGGTTACAATATGTCCCTGGGATTTCAAAATCAGCGCAAGCCCGTTCATACTGCATCCGCCGACGCCAATGAGATGAATGTGCTTCGCTTTGTCGATATGTGCCATGAGTTTTACTTTCTCCAGCTCTTCTAAAATCAGTTTATTATACGCCTTTTCCACTGCTGTGTGCAATGCCGCGGGAAACGGGGCTGCTCTCTTTGTCCCTGTACGGCTCGAAAACTGCCGAGGATAAAAATAAGGACTTGCCTTTCGCACGCCAATGCGATAAAATAACCTTTGCTTGGGGATGTAGCACAGCTGGTTAGAGCGCTTCGTTCACATCGAAGAGGTCGGGGGTTCGAGTCCCTCCATCCCCACCAAGAAGCACACAGACTTCAGTGCAAGGTTTGTGTGCTTTTCGTTTAGCTGCTAACACAGTAAAAAAGAGTGCCGGTTTTCTGCAACTTGCACATGCTGGAGTGTTTTATGAAAAGCGTAAACAGGTTTTTTAAGGCGGCAGGAGCAATCATTGCCACGCTGTTTTTTCTGTTGCTTTGCATGGCCGGATATCATCAAGCTGCTTTGAAATTTGAGGTGAATGAAATAACTCCAAATGGCCAAATGGTCGATTTAGGAGACTACAGCGTTCATGTTTATACGGAAGGTGAAAATAGGGATGCGCCTACGCTGGTATTCCTTTCCGGGTCGGCAACGGTTGCGCCGGTGTATGATTTTAAACAGTTATACAAACTGCTTTCAGATGAATATAAGATAGCCGTTGTCGAGAAAGCGGGCTATGGCTATTCGGACATTGCAGAAGTTGATCGAGATGTGCGAACAATGGTGACAGAGGTTAAGAACGCTCTTACAGCGGCCGGAATCACGGGCCCATATCTTTTGCTCCCACACTCGATGTCAGGATTGGAGGCTATTTATTGGGCTCAGAACTATGCGGATGAAGTCGCGGGAATTGTTGGCTTGGATATGGCCGTTCCAGGCAGTTACGACAGTTTTGATTTCTGCAAAGTGGACCGGATGATTTACTTTGGGGGGACCGTGGCAAAGCTTGGCTTGCTGAGAATCCCGGGTATATATCCTTTGCATGTATCTTCTCTTGCCGATCGTGAAATACGTCAGCAAAAGCTGCTGATGTATAGAAATGCCGTTAATATAGATTATATTCTCGAAGGAAAATCGGTATATGCGAACGCACAAACAGTAAAATCGGGAAAGGATATATCCTGCCCGCTCATGATGTTTTCTTCGAACGGGACCGAAATTGGTGATTTTTGGATTCCTTCACAGGAAAAATATGCTGTGGAAAACGATGCGGAACTTATCATATATGATTGCGGACATTATATTCATTACTACAAAAGTCAGGAGATAGCATCTGCAGTAAAAACTTTTTTGAAACAGATCGGCTAAACGGCAACCGTATAATCCGTTCGGTATTCGTTGCTGTTTCCGCATATAAGACAGGCAGAGCATTCCCGCCGACGGCGGGAATGCTCTGTTACCATATGTCATGCTGCCGCAACGCTGTCTTTGATCTTCACGCAAAGATCGTGCACGAAGCTCGGCTCGCGGCCAAGCGCGAAGGTGCTGTCAAGAATTGGGCGTAATAAGGAACGGAAAGCCTGTTGCCGTTGTTGATGCTGACGTGTTGGATGGCATCCCGAAGTCCGAGTGGACGGCAACGGTAAGGGATGAACTGAAAAGAAAGTTCCCGAATGGTGTTACGGCAGGGACGGATCAGATTCTGATTACCAAGCAGTCGGCAAGAGAGCTTACTCGCTCAAAATACAGCCAGTATCTATTTTGCAACGATAGCGCTACATACGTTGACAAAATGAACGCGGCTGTGAATGCAGAAGACGTGCTCCATGCGGCGACCGGGCAAACGAGCGAAAGGACTAATCATCCACGCAAAGATAGCATAGTAAGCTTCTCGCGCGGCCAGGCGCTCCTTCGTATTGGGTCAAACGATTATACGGCAGAGGTAGTTATTGGGAAGAAAGACAGCGGGATTTCGCTGTTATATGACATTGTGAACATAAAAAAGGCGAAGCATACGCTTCGCCAAAGCAGCGTGGATTCGGATATTACCGTGTCTTCACCTGCTGCTGGCTCGGTCGGCAGGCACACCGAATCCACTACTAGAAATATAGCACAAGACGATTCAACTGTCCATGATACAGGGAGAGAATACGCTATTTCCTCTGACGGGCAGTCTTTTGACGAACTGATAAGGCGTTACGGAGCTTTCGATAAAGGGATGGACCCGCGCGCCCGCGAAGTGTCCGTGCCAAAGCAGACCGGCGACGAAACGTATGTGCCTCAATTTATGCGTTCTGTCATGGAGAGCGCGCACGTATCAGATGCGGTTCTGCCGGAGATTCAGGACTTGATCGCCTCTGGCGATATGGGGACATATTCGCACGTTACGAACAAGGAAACGCTCGAAGCAGCAAAAAACCACATTGCGCGCGAGGGGGTGTTGACGAAGCGCAAAGACGTTCCATAACGACGTAAGCGGCGGGAAGAAAAAGTTGACTGAATCCGATACGATGGCCACCGTTGGCGCGCGTTGCGTGGCCGTATACCCGCTTCCCGCGCCGCCGCCCACAAGGAAGGCGTCGATCACAATCCGCTTTCTTGGCGTGAAGACCCCGCTGGAGAGGAACTTGATACGGTAATTGCCGTTTCCGTCGTCCACCCAGAGGTAACTGCCGGTATTGGTGAAATCGTCGGATTTGAACCCGGTCGGGAACATCAGACAGGGCGTCCAGTTTCGAATCATGCTAAATACCCCCAGAGCGACCATTCGTCCGTATCTTCTTTTTTCAGCAGCACCGTCACGTACTGCTCGGCGATATCGTGCGCTTCGTCCATTGAGTGCAGCGTCACCCCGGACGCGCCCGCGATGGTCACAGTGCCCGCACCGTAGCGGGTAATCAGGATTTCCGTCCCGGCCGGGAAAGCGACTGCCGCGCTTGTTGGGATGGTCAGCGTCGCCGCATCCGTGTTGGTGAACTTGACGCGCCGCCCCGCGTCCGACAGGCCCGGCGTGTAATCTCCGCTTTGCGTTACGGTGTCCACGCCGGGGCTCAGTGCCTTGCCGACCGCCGTATCGATCTGCGCCCCGTTATAGGCGCTCGTATAATCAGCCATCCAAATATCTCCTTATCGTACGCGAAGGGTATTGCCTTCGCTGTCCACAACCGATTCGCCGCCGCTCGTAAAGAACGCGTTGTCCGCAATATCGCCAAGGTACGCGTAGATCGCCGCGCACGCCTGCTCGATGCGGTTGAGGTCACCGGTGTCCGGCGTCGCGCCGTTGCCCGACCAGGTCTTTTTACCCGTGTAGCCGCTTGGCGCATGCTTTCACTCCTTCCTTGCCGTTCGAACTTCGAGTTGCCGGAAATGCGCTGCCCGCTCGTGCGCTCCGCCCGGCGTGTCACGCGAATCAGTTCGCATCCGTCAAAGAATTACCGGCGCCGAGCCGCGAAGAAGTTGCCGCTTTCCTCTCAAAAGCGCAGAATATAAAAAAACTAGGCCGGGATGAGCAGAAGCGCATCATCGCCGACCTAGTTGATGAAATTGTGATACACGACAACGGGGAAAAGCATCTTACCTTCCGCGTTTTCAGCGTACCAATGGTGGAGTTACGCCCTCAATATCCGAAATGTCAGCCGTTGCGGTATTTGCGCCCGACAGGTTGAAGGTGAAAACAATTTTCCGGCCTCCCCCGTCTACGTCGTATATGAAAACAGAATTTACGAGCGTATCTATCACGCGTTGCTGGTACTCGACATCATTGATGTCGCCATTCCGAAAGCTCAGCAGCCAATGAATGATACGTTCTTTTGGCAGGACGGGTTTTTTCATCCGTTCCTGCACGAGCAGTTCTGAGATATCCTTCTTATAAGCCTCAAGCTCGTGCAGACGCGTCTTTGTGGTCTCGGAGTATATTCCTTGCTCCATAAGCCTGACGAGGTTGCTGAGGCTTCTGTCAGTATCTCTGAGCTCTTTTTCGAGGCGGTCACGTTCCGACGTATCCGCAGCTTCTTTTTCAAGCAGCTCAACCGCCTTTTGCGCTATCAGTTCTATGTTTTCACGAGTGAGCACTCGCTGAACAGTTTCCTTTACTACGAGTGCTTCTATCCATTCTTTACGTTCAGTCTGCTTTGTGCACGTATGATTTCGTTTCCGATTAGCGCACTTATAGTAATTATAGGTGCTGCCGTTTTTCGCGGTTCCGCTCTCCCCTATCATGGGAGCCCCGCAGTGTCCGCAGAACAGTTTCGTTGATAAAAGATAATCCACTTTTGCTTTACTCCTTGCCCGGGCCTTGTAATTGCGCTTAAATGTTGCCTGAACCTTTTCAAACAAGGCTGTGTCAACGATCTGTGGCACACCACCTTCAACTTCAAAATCACCGAAGCTGTAGACGCCAATATATTTTCTGTTACACAGGATCGACCGCAGACTGTTTTTGTTAAAAGCAGTACCGCGGGAAGTATGATATCCCTTTGAATTGCAGTATTCGGTTATACGAGTGGCGGACCATCCATCTGCATAAAGCTGGAATATTTCTCGCACGATCTGTGCCCCGGCAGGGTCCAGTTCAAATTTTTTATCCGGGCCGATCCGGTACCCAAGCGCAAGATTTCCGCCAGTGCATTTGCACTGCCGTGCATTCTCTTCCATCCCACGCTTTATATTGCGAGATAGATTTTCCGAGTAATATTCCGCAAAACCTTCCAACACCGATTCCAGGATAATGCCTTCCGGGCCGTCCGGAATGCTCTGTTCAGCGTAAAATATTTTCACGCCGTTCCGTTTCAGCTTGGCCTTGTAAAGTGCGCTGTCATACCTGTTTCGCGCAAACCGGTCAAGCGTGTACATCAATACACCGTCAAACTGCCCTTTTTCGCTGTCCCGAATCATCCGCTGGAACCCGGCTCTGTTATCAGTTTTTCCCGATATCGCCCGATCTATGTATTCACCCACGACCAAAAAGCCGTTCTTCTCTGCGAAGTCACGGCATTTTCTGATCTGACCTTCAATCGATTCTTCCCGCTGGTTATGGCTCGAATACCGAGCGTAGATTACGATGTTCATGCTATCAATACATCGCTTTTATGAGCTTTCCCTTCATTTTTTCATCAACTTCAACTAGACACTGTTTCCCATCATTAAATTCTATTGCAATCAAATATGCACCCTTCTTTTTTGCCGATAAGGCCGCCGCAACTCCAATCGGACCGAGAAGAAAAGCCCCTATTGCGCCCCGCGTAATTGCGCTAGTAGCGCTCGTTCTGGAATTACCATCCACGATTTGCCACGAAGTAACATTTGCTTTTGATATTTCGTGTCCTTTTGTCCCGGATGAAAGCATAACAACTCCCCAAAAAGAATTTACCTCATAACCCATGAAATCTCCAGAAACGACTTTGTTACGCATTTATATTTTCCCTTCTTATTGCTCTATTAACGCTTGTTTTTTTTCTTCAGTATACGGTGGATTGCAACTCATATATTCTCTGTCGATTATTTTACCACGCTTGTGAAGCCAACTACTTTTCCAATTATACGAGCGGTGTGCTCGCCGTTAACGATAATTGGCTCGAAAGCTGGATTTTCTGCCAAGAGAATCAAGAAGTGGCCTTTTTTGTGGACTCTTTTCAGGGTTACGTTTTCTTCGTCAATTATAACAGCTGCAATTTCATGATTTTCAACATCTGGCTGTTGCCGAATATATACAATATCCCCATTTCTGATAAAGGCGCCAATCATGCTGTCGCCTTTACACTTGAGTGCAAAATCACAATGAATATCATCTGGGATATCCACATAGCCATCAAAGTTTTCAACAGCGAGGATTGGTTGCCCGCATGAAATTGTTCCGATAAGCGGTTTTTTCACCACGTGGGGGACTGGTATAATTCCTTTAGATGCTAAATAATCATCAATACCGTCCGATGGATCACTAGAAACTCTTTCAGCAAATGCGGCAGCCGCATCATCCCATGCTTCCTCCCAAATTTTGGGCTTGAATCCGTGATGCTTTTCATATAGCTGTTCATATTTATGCTGATCGATTGAATTCATTCGCCCTTCAGGGTCAGAGTCGTAATCATACGGATCGTCTGACCATCCCATTAAATATTGCGGCGAACATCCAAACAATTTAGCCAATCCAAGAATAGTTTCATGTTTAATATTTTTAATTTCACCGCTTTCGTATCGCTGAACCGTTGCTTCTTTTACCCCGATGTGTTCTGCGACTTGTAAAAGCGTTAACGAATGAGCTAATCGCTGTTTTTTTATACGTTCATTCAACTTACCCATACAAACAACTCCTTTTTGCAAATATATCAAATTCTTTCGCATCATGCAATACAGGAATAGCAAAATTGCAAAAACCTTTCGCATCACGTATTGACAGAAGACTTTCTATGGGCTATTATGAGCTTACCCGATACGTAAGTCGCAACATTTGAAAGGAGGTTTGACTATGGATGTGACGCTGAAAATGGATGTCGTCGCGATCAAAAAATTGATGGTCGAAAACCAATACGATACAATCTGTTCCTTATCTGTTGCTTCTGGAATAAATAGAACTACTCTTGGAAAAATTCTTGATGGATCTATTCAACCATCTGCTGACGTAATGTACAAATTAATTTACGCATTACATATTTATCCAGAACAAGCGGGGCGTATTTTTTTTAACGGCAACTTACGCATTGCGTAAGTTCTGATATTAAACAGATATATTTAGGAGGTGAGCCGGGGTGCCTAGCGTATATTACATTGCCTTCGCGCTTTTCGTAATTGCCGCCATCACGGGATTGGCAGCCGCTATAGCATCGGTGCTTACCCGCGGCAGAAAAAACCGCCGAAATTATCAGAAGCTTTCATTGTCATCCGGAATTGCATTATTTGCGTTCTATCTCACGCTTTATTCCCTTGAGATGTTCGCTTGCTAAGAATATGCATTCCTCCTTCATTGTGACAGCACTTCTTTTTGAGGCGAATTATACCACAGAAAACGACAAGAACGCGTAATTATGGAAAGGAGGCAAGCAAATGAACGGAGCAGAACGGGACCAGCTCATTGCACTGATCTGCAAGCTGAGCTATTCGGAATGGCTCAAACTCAGGCACGCAATGCAAATGGCCTTCGACGCCAAGATAAGCTCGACGTCAAACGAGATAATGCTTGACGCTGAAGCGGTAAGACGTTGGTTCGACCTCGAGAGTTGAGAACGCCAATAGCAATACAAGAAAGGAGTGTGCAAGTTATGGACAACAAGCAAGCGACTTCGTCCAGCAGGTTATTCTGGCCGTCGAGGCGGCAAAGGAAACGGAAACGGACGATTCCGAGAACGCATCGGGCGAATCGGAGTAATCTGAGTAAATCAGCGGTCGAGATCACGCAGCCGGTGCTGCTGTACGCGATGTATGTGCGCACCGGCATCGTGCCTGGCCGCGGGCCGAGCTTCGTGCCCGATCTGTGGGTGAAGATCAAGGACAGCATTGTGAGTGAATAATGAACGGTTGACAAAAGCATTCATATACTGCTTAAGAGGCGCGGGTTCTGTCCGCGTTTTTTATTTAGCCTACAAGCCAATCGGTTTCTGG
>CAYTHS010000082.1:0-12971 GCA_964437665.1 uncultured Oscillospiraceae bacterium | reverse complement strand
TACTGCACGACGCGCTCCGGTGTGATTTTAAGCGCCATTGCGGAGGTCCTGAGCGTTACATCCGGATTGCTGAGAACCTGCAGAAAGCGTTCAACATATTCCGGCCCGGTCAGCGAGGCGGAAAAACGTTCTACACCGAACCCGTCGTGGATGCACTGGTTGAGGATGCCGCCCGGTTCGGGGTTGCGTTCGAGCAGGAGAACGCGCCCCGCGCGCTGCCGCGCTGCTTCGCCGGCGGCCGCCAACCCGGCGGGGCCCGCGCCGATCACGACAAGGTCGTAGCGTTCCAAAACGGAACGGACAACGCCGCTCATTTGACCACCCCCGTAAACGGATGGTCCCCTGTGTGTTTGAGTAGTATTTCTTCGTATGGAATGCCGTATTCAAAATGCAGGATGTTAACGATCCGGGTAAAACAATAGCCGCCGTTGCAGCGCCCCATGGTTGCACGGACGCGGTTCTTGACCGCGATGATTCCGCGTGCGCCGAGCGGGTTTTCAATCGCCCTGCGGATTTCTGCTTTGGTGACGGTTTCACAGCGACACACGATATCCCCGTATTCGGGGTCGTTTTCGATGTGCGCCGCCTTTTCCGCGTCGGAAAGTTCGCTGAATCGCTCGACGCCGCAGTACGTTTTCTTCCAGTCCGGCTTTACGGACGGGTGAAGACGCTTTTCCACGATCTCTGTTACCATGCGTGCAATCGGCAGCGAAGCCGTCAGACCGGGGGACTCGATGCCAATCAGATGGACGAGGTTTTCCACGAGAGGGCTTTCCCCAATCACGAAATCGCCGTAGTTCGCCGCACCTTTTGACACGAGCTTCGCGCGCACGCCCGCATACGCGCCGATGACGAGCCGCATGTCGAGCGCGGGGAGAAGATGTTTCGCTTCTTTTGCAAGTGCGGAAAGCATGTCCGCCGTGGTTGCGATCTCCTCCTGCCGGGAGACGTATTCCGAGGACGGGCCGATGAGCAGGTTGCCGTCTATAGTGGGTGTCAGGTGAACGCCCAATCCCCCCACGCCGGGACGCGGCACGGGGTAGACCGGCATATGCAGCAAATCGTCGGGGATCTTGTCGAGCAGGTAGTATTCGCCGCGGCAGGGATGGATCGTATAGCGCGAGTCGCCCGCCATGGCGGAGATTTTATCCGCGAACATCCCGGCGGCGTTGATCAGCAGCCCGCATGCAATGGTTTCGCCGCTTGCGGAAACGAAAAACGAACCGTCTTTCTTTTCGACGGATGTAACTTCGCGTTCAAGCAGGTAGCGCACTCCGTTCTGCGCAGCGGCCTGCGCGAGGTGGATGTTGTAGAGAAACGGGTTGAAAATCGCCGTATGGGGCGAGAACATGGCCCATCTTGCGGGCACGTTGGGTTCGAGCGCGTGTATTTCGTCAGCGCCGATCAGGCGCAGATCTTCGCATCCGTTTTGTTCGCCTGTTTCGATGAGGCGTTCGAGTATGGCACGGTCTTCGTCCGAATAGCCAACGACGAGTTTACCCGTCCGCCTAAAGGGCACGTCCAGCATTTCTGCCGCAGCCTCGAAGCCGCGGCAGCCCTCCACGCAGAGCTTAGCCATCAGCGAGCCGGCGCGGTTATTAAAGCCGGCGTGTACGACCGCACTGTTGCGTCCGCTCGCGCCCATCGCTACGTCCGCTTCCTTTTCAAGCACGGCGACGGACAGATCGAAGCGGCTCAGCAGGTATGCGATTGCGCTGCTGACAGCGCCGCCGCCGACGATGGCGACGTCGAATGGTTTTACTTTGCTCAAGGACACTCCTCCCAGGGCGGACCGTGCAAGACCGCATTATTACGGAATACGTGCGTGATGACATCCGCGGGGATGTTGTGGCCGCCGGCGTAAGCGCAGCAGAGCGCGCCGGCGAGCGCGGCGATCGTGTCCGTGTCTCCGCCGACGGAAGCGCCCATGCGGATCGCTTTCCAGACGTCGTTTTTCGCGGAAAAGAAAATGCCGAATGCCGCTGCACATACGTCTGCGGATGCAAGCCCCGTGCCGTAGACGGCGTACAGGTCGTCGAGCAAGCGGGTGGGCGTATGCCTCGCCGCGCGAGCGTAAAATTCGCGAATTCGCGCGGTGGAGGAGGGCGCACAGTCGATCTGCGGTGCAAGCGCGAGAAGCTTTCTGCCGCCGCGCACAGCTGCCGCGAGAATTTCCCGGCGTGTCGTGCCGCGCAGCGCCGCACGCAGTGCAAAGCCGTATGCGCCCGCCGCTTCGAGCGCCTGGGATGTGTTGTGTGTACAGAGAAGGCAGCGCTGGATATCTTCTGCCAAGTCGTCTTCGTCCGCGTGCTCGCGGTACAGTACGGCGGCGGGCGTGCGCATCACACCACCGCAGGTCGTGCCGTGCAGACCGGCTTCGGATACGGGCGTGCCGCTCTGTATGGCGGTGAGCGCGGCGAGCGAGCTGGGCCCGATATATTGCTTTTCAATCGCGCCGGTTTCTTTGACCCAAGCAAGCAGACATTCCGCGGTCGCTTCCGCGTCCACGCGCCCTTCACGCCGGTAGAGACGGAAGAGGTAAAGGTTTTGCTCGGTGTCGTCCGTAACGGAAGCATACGGCAGATTCGCGTGGTTTTGCGACCGGCTTGGAGCGATTATGCCGCGAATGAACGGGGTAAAGCTGCTTTTAATTGCGCTGCGCGTCATGAATTCCGTCGGCATGCCGGCAGCGTCGCCGACGGCAAACGCGGTCAATACCGCCCGGACTGTTGCGTCTTTTATCAATCTGGGAACGTCCTTTCCAGAAACTCGTGACCTTTGCGGAGTTTCTCTTCCGCGTTTTCGATGTAGTAACGGTACGCCGGTTCGAGTGTATAAAACCCTTCGTAGCCGTCCAGCGCGCCGGCGACTGCGGTAAAGTCCGTGTCCCCTTCGCCCGCCGGAAGGTGTTTGGTTTCGCCCGTGTAATCGGAAAGGTGCAAGTGACAGGGGGATGTTTCCGCGATGAACGCCGCGGGATTCCCGCCCGCTTCGCGCACCTCGGTGGTATCGACCATGGGGCGGATGTTGTTATGGCCGAGCATTGCGGTATAGTCTTTAAGTTGTTTCGCACTCGCGCAGGTTTTCGGCGAGTTCTCCATCGCCAGCAGCAAGCCGTGTTTTTTACATTCCTCCGCCAGCCAGAGCAGATTATCGAGCACAGGTCGGTCAAGCAGTTCGTCGTGTCCGCGGTTCGAGGGGATATGCGGATGAACGACTAGCACTTTCGTTCCGAGACGGCCGGCGAGCGTGAGGAGGTCGCGCGAAAATCTTCTGCCGTCGTCGCGCATCGAGCGGTGCGGCGTGTAAAGCATCGGAAAAAACGCGAGCGGATAATGTATCGACGCAACGCGCACGCCGGTATGCGCAAAGGCGGCGGCGCTTTCTGACATCACGTCGGAAAGGCACTGCGGCATCAGTTCGGCGTTGGGAAAACCCGCATTGCCGATCAGCCGGAGCGATTCGGCGGACTCGCGGGGATAGAGTGCGGCGGTGGAAAAAGAATATCGTTCGGATTTCATAAAAAGGTTCACCTCGGTGTGTTGGTTTTCAGGGTGCGTTTACAAAAAGCGGCGGGAGGGCGGAAAAACGGTTCTTTCGGTCTGCGGGGCAACATCGCGGAAACGGCAGCTTCGTTTCGATGTTTCAACGATATAAAAACAACGAAAATCCACCTGTGAACGGTATTGTTTTCCGCATCGCATTCTAAAGGAAAAAGGCGCGGCGGAGCGGAAATCGTCCCGTCGCGCCTTCCGTTATATTTTGCCGTCCGATGCGTTACTGCGCGTCGAACTCCATTTCGGCGACGAGTTTGCTGAGCGCCTTGTCCAGCGCTTCCTGCGGTTCGCGCGTGCCTTTTTCAATACGGCTGAGCGCGTCTGCAAGCTGCAAGTCCATCGTGCCCATCTGCTCGAAATGGACGTATGCCCAGGCGTAGGAAAGCTGTTTGAACGCGACGGCGTACATCTCGTTCTGCTCAATGGCCGCGGCCGCTTCCGCGGTCTCCAGCTCGGATGCGCGCACAGGCAGATAGCCGGTGCTCAGCGCGAAATCCAGGTTCTGTTCGGGTGAAAGGAGGTAACTAATCAGATCCCAGGCGGCTTCGATTTTCTGCTCGTCCTGTGTAAAGATGACGAGTACGTTGCCGCCGAGAGCGACCGACTGCGTTTTGAAATAAGGCATTTCAATCGCGCCGATGTTGATGTCCACGTCGGTCCAGCGGGAGATACGGTTGCTCGACATCACGAGGAAAGCGAGGTTACCGGAAAGGAACTTGTTTTCGGCGGCGGAGTGCTCGCCTGCAGCCATGATGCCGGAATCGACAAGGCTTTTCCAGTATTCGGCTACCTCCAACGCTTCGGGGCTGCTGAACACGGGGGTGATCACGCCGTCCTCCACCTCGACGACGGAACAGCCGTTTTGCATTAACATGGATTTAAACAGCCATCCGGAGTCGGTCATGTCGAACGCGGTAAAGCCATCCATGCCGTGGATGTTGCCGCCTTCGAGACAGCGCAGGCATATGTCGTAGAACTCGGACCAGGTCGTCGGGGGATTGGTCATGTCTACGCCGGCGGCTTCAAGAATGTCCTTGTTATAATACATGACCGGTGTGGAAATACCGTAGGGTACCGCACAGATTTTCCCGTTGAAATACCGGCAGTAATCCCAGATGCCGGGGTAGATATCGTCCGCATCGAACGCCTCGCGCTGGATGAGCTGCGCCATGTCGAAATTCCCGAGGCTGCCGGTGAACGACGCACCGGCGTACATAAGCGCCACATCCGGCTCGGTGCCGGTGAGCAGAGCGGCGCTGACCTTGGTCGCCGTGTCGTTGGAGCCGCCGGAATAGGAGAGGTTCAGCGAAACAAGGTCACTGCTCTCGTCGAACGCCTGCGCCTGTTCTGTAAATTTCTCGCCGCTGGTGCCGGATACGGCATACCAGACTTCCAGCGTGACCGGCTCGCGCTCGGAAGCGTCCATCGTTACGGTGAGGTCGGGCCCGGCTGCGGCTTCTTCCGCCGGTTCGCCCTCCGCGCCGGATTCGGCCGCCGCCGTTTCGTCCTCACGCGACTGCGATCCGTTTGTGGCGGCGGGCTGGGGAATGCACCCGGTGAACGCCGTTGTCAGCAGCAGCGTGCCGAGCAGGAGTGCTAAAAGTTTCATTCCGCGTTTCATGGTTGAATCCTCCTTATATTAATGAATCGTATCGATCGTTCAGGACGGGTTTCTCAGCGGATCACCCCGACGCCCGGCGTGTATGCGTCAGGATTTCATACCGGTGAGCGTGATGGAGCGCACCAGTTGCTTCTCGGCGAAAATGAACACGATTAGCACCGGCAGAATCGCCATCAGAGAAGCGGCCATCATCATCTGATATTCGCTGCTGGACTCGGTGACGAGATATTTCAGCCCGATCGGGAGCGTGCGGTATTCGGTTTTGGTCGTGATGATAAGCGGCCAGGTGTAGCTTTTCCAGGCGCCGAGAAAGGTAAAGAGCGTAGCCGTGGAGATCGCCCCCCGCGAGTTTGGCATGACTACCTTGGTCAGCACGCGGAAGTGTCCGCAGCCATCGAGACGTGCCGCGTCGATCAGATCGTTTGGAATCGCCATAAAGAAGCTGGAAAGCAGCAGCGTCGTAAACGCCGTGGAAATCTGTGGAAGCACAATGCCCGCGTAGGTGTCGTTCATGCCAAATGAGGAAACGACGAGATACAGGGGGATCATGGTCACGACCGCGGGAACGAACATGCTGCTTAAAAGGAACATCGAGTACAGCCGCTGGCCGGGGAAACGCAGTTTGGTCAGTGCGTAAGCCGCGAGGATGGAAACGCCGATCACCAGCGTGGTCTGCAGCAGGGACGTATAGATGCTGTTTCCGTAATACCGAAGGAACGGGATCAGGTTGAATACGTTCTTGAAGTTCTCCCAGGACCAGGTCGAGGGGATCCACTGCGGCGGGAAACTGTAAACGTCCGCCTTGGTTTTAAACGCCGAAAGCGTCATCCAGACGAACGGGAATAGCATGCTCAGCGCGCCGATAAAAAGGATGGCGAATAAAATCCAGTTCCGGCGGACCAGTCTGCGATGTCTGTTTTGCATGGATTCGTCCCTCCCTTATTCGTAATCGATGGTTTTGCGCGCGCCGATTTTGCGTTGAATTATGGTGAACAGGAAGATAATCAGGAAAAGGATCAGCGCACAGGCGGAAGCCCGGCCCATTCGTCCGTTTGTGAACGCCAGTTCGTAAATATAGTTTACCAACAGCATGGTCGAGCGCAACGGTCCGCCGTCCGGGGTCATGACATTGACTTCGGTAAAGACCTTGAACGCCATGATGAAATCCATCATGAAAACGAACGACAGAATGGGGCGGAGCAGCGGCAGCTTGATCTTCCAGAATAATTGCCAATTCGAGGCACCGTCGATGCGTCCGGCCTCCAGATAAGAATCAGAGATGTTCTGCAGACCCGCTAAAAACAGAATGACATTATAGCCGAGCCCTTTCCAGATGGAAAAAATCAGAATGGACATCAGCGACGTTTTTTCGTTGAGGAGCCACTTACTTGAAGGCAGTCCGAGCCAGTTCAGGATTTGATTGAACGGGCCGATGTTCACGTCGTAAAACCAGATCCAGATCAGGCTGGATGCGACGATCGGCACGACGACGGGTGCGAAATATGACGCGCGCAGGAATTTTTTGAACGGCACGTTGGAATCCAGCATGACTGCGATCAACAGTGCGATGGTCACGTCGAACGCCAGCCGCACGACGGCGTAAATCGCCGTGTGGCCGAGCGCCTGATAGAAGTATTCGCTCGTGTCGCCGGTTAACAGATACACATAGTTGGCAAATCCTACGCCGCGCATCGCACCCGTGATGGTGTTGTAGTTCGTGAAGCTGAGCTGGACGACTTGAATAACGGGAATAACGAAGATGAAGATCAGAAAAGCCGCGCTGGGGATCAGCAGCAGCGTTCCGACGCCGACTTCAGAGAGATGATACACCGAACCGAACAGCCGCACCTTCCGTACCTTATGAATTTTCGGCGCTTTGTGTCCGTGACCGGCTGCGTTGGATTCCATGATGGCCGGGCCTCCTTTTCACCTTGTGGGGCATCACAGCCGGACGGTGCAGAGCGGAACCGGGCGAACCGGTCGTCCCTGCGGTTGCTTATCCGGCGGTTTCGATCACATCGGGTCGGTATCGAAGCGAAACCGACGCAAACGAACGGCGGTATGGGTTGCCGTCTGCAATAATCAGCGCCTGCGGCGACAGGCCTTCGATGTAGACCTCGTCGTCCGCGCCGAAGAGAAGCTGCGCAAAAAGGGCGGGCGCGGTAATGCCGCGCGGATCGTAATCCGTTACGACGAGCGGGCGTTCGCTCAGAAGCAGTGCAGCGCGCATCGGGTCTTGAAAGGTAAAGCAAAGCATACCGGACACGGCGCGCCCGTACAGATTTTCACGCTCGACCGCGGAAGCGACGATCTGTGCGGTATGCTCCAGCGGGGAGGGCGCGGATACGCCGTTTTTCACGATTGTAAGATGCTCGCCGATGTCTTTGAGCGGGGCCTGCGGCATTTTTGAGCCGTCAAGCGCCATAGCGAGCGCGGATATCGGTTGCGCGGCGCCGTCTACGGTACCGAGAATCGTGTTGCCGAAAACGACGTCGTTGAACCCGAATGCAACGGAAACGTCCCCGTCGAACGCTTCGATCGCGCCGTGCGCTGCATACGTCACCGTTTCCGGTGAAACGTCCCGCAGGCCGCGAGCGGAAAATGAAATGATGGGGCCGACGTTCGCTGTACCCATCGCAACACCAAGCAGCTTCGGGCGCGCGATACCGGTTTGCAGCAGGCGACCTGCAACGTACGCTGCCAGACCGTCGCCCCCCGCTACCAGATAGAAGTCCGGGTTCTCCGCGGAAAGCGTGTCCACGATTTGGTTCAGGCGGCGAATATATCCGCCGGCCTGCGCACAGCGCAAAGCGCGCGCGCGGATGCCGCAGCCGCAGAAACCTTCCGCGGAAACGATCTCGCAGCCGGAGAGGAACGCGTCGATTTCCGCACAGACGCTTTGTATGCAGCCCGCCCCGCCGGCGGACGGATTGACGAGCACCGCCGCCTTCATAGCAGCAGGAGCACCTTGAACGCGTCTCCCGCCGCAAGCGTTTCAAACGCTTCGGCGGCGTCGTCAAGGCCGAAACGCTGCGTGATCAGCCTTCGGAAATGCGCGGGGTCGGCTTTGATGGTTTCATAAGCGCGGTGAAACGCGGGAAGGTTGAAGCCGGAGCTTCCGGTCACCGTGACGCCGCGGTAATGGATGGCGTAAGCGTCCAGCGAAAGCCGTGTACCGCTGGGCATGCCTGCGAACACGTGCACCGTACCGTTGTCTCCGGCGCCGCAGACCGCGTCTTCCACGAGAGAAGGCAGGTTGACTGCGACGACAATCCCGTCGTATTCGCCGAAGACGACATCTTCCGGTTTCAAGGTGGCGACACCGTATGCGGAAACCTGGTCCCGACGCTTTTCCACGGGTTCGCTGATGGTGACTGGAATGCCGCGCGCTTTGAGCATGAGCGCGAAGAGCATACCCATCGGGCCGCCGCCGGACACCAAAACGTTGCTCTTCGGCGTGATATGCATCTTCTCCATGGCGGTGAGCACACAGGCCAGCGGTTCAACCAGCGTGAACGCTTCGTCGAGGGAATCCAGGCGGATCACGCCTTGCTTAACGAAGTCCGGCGGAACGGAGATGAGTTCGCAGAACGCACCCGAGGAGACGTTGTGCTTGTGTCGGCAAAGCTCGCCCGCCCCGCGCCGGCAGAGCGCGCACTCGCCGCATTCGCCGTATGGCGCGACGACGACGAAGTCGCCCTTGCGATAGCCGGTTTGTTCCGGCGCGCGCTCGACGGTGCCGATGAATTCGTGTCCCAGAACGCACGGCGGCGTGAAATTCGGGTGGCCATGCAGCCAGGTTTTAAGGTCTGTGCCGCAGATCGTGCAGCCATGTACGCGCACAAGGAAATCGCCGTCGGGAACCGGAACATCCCGGACCTCAAGTTTGCGCTCGCCCAGATACATTAGTGCTCTCATATACGATTTACGCTCCCGTTACGAAATTTATCATAAAATGCCTTTGCCGTGACACTGTCGGTTATCAGGGTGTTGAAATAACCGAGACGCGCCGCGGCCAGGATACCGTCCACCTTTTTGGGCCCGCCCGCAAGGCAGATGACCTTGCGGATGCGCTGCAGACGGCGCAGATCGAACGCAACCTGCCTGTATGCGTGGCCAAAATGGTAAATACTGCCGTCCGGGCGGAAAAAGTAGGACAGGATATCGCCGGCAGCCCCGGAAGCCGCGACTTCCGCGGCGCAGCGCTGGCTGATTTCGTCCACGAACAGACCGCCGCTCTGCGGCGGCACGCCAAGGCCAATCACCGCCGCGTCCAAATGCGACCAGTACTGTTCGAGCGTCGCCATTCGTTGTTCTTCAATCTCGTTGAACGGGCTGGAAAGTTCCCGCAGCGCCGGGACGCTGACGAAGTAACTGCGCGCGCGGTGGCGCTCTGCGACGCGGTCTACGATCGTGTTGATCTGCAGGTAGGGGGTAGAGGTTCCGGACATGCCGACGAGCGGCACATACATGCGTTCCTCGCCGAGATTGCGGTAGGAAAGGCGGAGCGACATGTTATACAAACTTCTGCCCCAGCCGAGCCCTACGGTTTTTGTGTTTTTAAGCGCCCGCGGAAGGTACTGCGAGGCCGCCACGGCGATAGCTTCCGTGACCGCGTCCGGATTGCCTCCGCTGTTTTCGACCGGCGCGACGACCACCTCGCGAAGGCCCAGCAGCTTTGTCACCGACTCGGCGATTTCGCTCAAGTCCGGATCTTCCGGAAGCGACACGCTGATATTGACGATACCGAGCTTTTCCGCGCGGTCGAGCAGGCGTGAAATCTGAGAACGCGAGATATTTTCCATTTCCGCGATCTGACTTTGTGAAAGCTTGTCGATGTAGTAACTGCGCGCAATGCTGTAAAGCAGCGTCAGCTCCGGTTTCTTGGTCATAGCGGCTCCCTGTCGGTTGTGTTTTCGTTCATTTATGCGCGCAGGATCGCGTCGAGACGACGGATGCGTGCAGCGGCGTCCTCCGATTGGAAAAGGTTCCTGCCGAATGCGAATCCACGCGCGCCGTCGCCGACGGCGGCCTGAGCGACTTCACAGATATCCTTTTCCTTCGGACCGCCGGCGAGAATCACCGGAACGGGGCAGTTTGCGATGATATTGTCGAATCTGTCCGTGTAAAACGCCTTAACCACGTCCGCACCGAGTTCGGCGCACGCGCGCGCGCCGTTGGCCTGGACTTCGTACGTCTGCGTTTTGGGAAAATCGACCGCCAGGATTTCGGTTATCACCGGGATACCGAGCTGGTGGTAAGCGTCGATGTCCGCCGCCGCATGCTGGATACCCTCCGCGTCGTTTTCACCGAAGGTGACCATCATTACGACCGCGTCCGCGCCGAGCGACAGCGCCGTCTGCGGGGAAACATGGTTCCTGTGGATTGTGGAAAATGCGCCGGAAAGACGGCTTCCGCCAAACGAGGAGCGGAGGAGGAGCTTTTTGTGAATCAACGCGTCCTCCGCCATGGCGTGCGCAGGTTCCACGTTGACAAGGAATCCGTCCAGCGCCGAATCCGCATGCATACGCATCGTTGCCTTTACGTCCGTTAGACCCTCCATGAGTCCCGACTGCGCATGGTCCATCGCCAGAATAAACAACTTTCCACCGTTTTGAAACAGTCTGGCCGTATTACGAATTAGTCCGTTCATCAGATAAAGAACCGCCTCTCGAAAACAATAGGAAAAAGATTAGAAACAGTGCATAGATTCAGGAAAAGCCACATCATTATTATATTTGCACGCGGCAAGGAGTGTCAACGCGACGGCGCACAAATGCAATTATGTGCATGTATTTGTTGCAAAACGATGCATCGGCCCGATCCGATTGACAAGCCGGAGCGCGGCGAATATCATCAAAACCAGAATAGACGGAGGCGGCTTATGTATCTTAACGGCGTTGCAATCGAGGATACCTATGCGGAAGGGTTCCATATGTCCGGCACGCGCTTTCTGATTACGGCGGATACGCCGGAATGGGCGATGGAGGCGGCGCGCAAAGCCACGGGCTTTGCAACAAGTATCATCGCCTGCGGCTGCGAAGCGGATATCGAGAGTGTTTTCGAAGCCGGACCTGACGGCCGGCCGGGGGTTTCGGTCGTGCTGATGAGCATGAACCATAGCTTAGTCGCCGAGCAGACGCTTTCGCGCGTGGGGCAGTGCGTGATGACCTGCCCGACCACCGCCTGCTTCAATGGATGGGACGGCGGCGAGCCTATCGACGTGGGCAAGAGCCTCCGTTACTTTGGCGACGGTTTTCAAACAAGCAAACTGCTCTTCGGCAAACGGTTCTGGCGTATCCCCGTTATGGACGGCGAGTTTCTGTGCGAGGAGCGATTCGGTTCGTTCGAGGAGGGGTCGGACAGCAACTTGATTTTGTTCGGGATGGACCGGAGGGCGACGATTCGGGCGGCAAAAGCCGCGGTGGAGGCGATGCGCCGAAGCGGAGGGGTAATTCTGCCGTTTCCGGGTGGGATCGTACGCAGTGGCAGCAAAGTCGGTTCCAAGTATAAACTTCTGCATGCTTCCACTTACCATAACTGTTGCCCGACGCTCAAATACCTGGACGATACGCGGGTTCCGGAGGACGCAAATTGTGTGTACGAACTCGTGCTCTGCGGCGCGAAACAGGCGGATATCCGCCGTGCGATGGCTGTGGGCATGCGCGCCGCCGCGCTGCCGGGGATTTTGCTTGTTTCGGCGGGCAACTATGGCGGCGCGCTCGGTAAAGTGCGTTATCCGCTGTATGAAATCCTGCGGGAGGCTGCGGAAATATGAACGGAAACTGGAAAAATGAAGCCAAGGCGCTGGCATGCGAGCTTAACGAGGCGCACACGGTCGCAATCTTCGGACTCTGCGGCGTTTCGCTGGAGGACCAGCACCGCGCGTTCCGGCTTGCGCGCAGGCTCGGAGCATATGTTTCTGTTGAGCGGCCGCTGCTACCGACACTGACGCGCGGTTCGCTTAAACGGCACGCGCTGATTCTGCTTGCGGGCGGAGAAGCGGACTTTGCGCCGCCGAAAGGCGGACGCGTCCTGCGCGACGAACGGCTGCTCTCTGCAAGCGCCTGGCGGGCGCTCCGTATCCTGCAGCGCGGACGGACGACGAGCGGCGCGGAAACATACCGGGAAGTTTACGAAGCGGTTGTTTCGGCGGGCGGCGCGGTGTTTTTGCCGGGAAGCGATACGGTTTGCGACGCGCTGCGGAGGGAGCTTTATACGTTCCGGAGCGAGTGCGAATTACCGCTGGGTTTGGACATTCTGCAGATCTGCGGTGAGGTAAATTTACAGGGCGCGTACGAAACGGCGCTCGAAGAGGCGGGCGGCGCGCACGCTTCGTTCTCCGGCGGTGAAGGAAAAGCGGACGACGCGTTCCGGTTTGACGAACTGCTAAAGCAGGATGCGCTTGGCGCGGCGCTATTAATAGGAAAAAGCGCGGACGGCGTGCAAAGCGTTTTGGACGCGGGCGTGCCGCTCTACGTGCTCGGCGGCGAGGTTCCGGGAGCAAAGCGCTGCATCCCGGCGGCACGGCTGGGGGTATCCGACGGCGGAACGGTGCTGCGGGAAGACGGTGTGCCGATCACGTTTCGTGCAAAGAGGATGGACTGCCTGCCGAAACTGCGATACGTTCTGGAGGCGCTCTGCGCGGAGACAGAAGTATGATCAGGATTGCAAACGGGAAAGTATACGACCCGAAAAACGGGATCGACGGGGAAGTGCGGGACGTATATTTCGAAAACGGGGTTGTTGCCGGCGTGCCGAACGGTGCGGGCGCGCCCTGCGAAACGTTCGAT
>CAYTHS010000081.1:0-13023 GCA_964437665.1 uncultured Oscillospiraceae bacterium | reverse complement strand
CCCTGCGTTCTTGCTTCGAACATCGTTTAGTACCCTTGCTATGTAGGCGTTCATCACTTGCCCTCCTGAACTGGCTTTGAAATGTTGCCGGCATGATTGAATCCGGCTGATGCCAAGCCCATCATAGTACCCGTGCCAGGCAAAGTCAACCAAAGCGAACGCAATATATGAAATTGCGTCCGCCTGTCCGAATATCTTTGCATTTACCGTTCGTTTACCGTTTTCGTCACGAAAAAAACGTTCGAATCCGGCTTCTTCAGCAAGCCGCGCCTGAAAGCGCGTTCTGCAGAGTCCGTTTCTTTTAATTGTTTTGTTAATCTTATTGTGCTAGGGTGCGTTTCTAAAGCCTGAAAGATGCAGTTTTACTGGATCGGCTTGCAGATTGAGACGAAAAACGCAGGCGCAGTGGTGCTGCGGCGAGGCTTTTCAACAAGAATATGCAAGTCGAAGCGGCGAAAATACGCTTTGCGGATTTTGGAAACTCACCCTAGAAATATTTGCTGATCTTCATCAGAACAGACGTGTCGTCGCCGGAGACCGCCGTTTCTACAAGCTTTCGCAACGTATCCCGAGAAAGGAACGGAAACAGCGCGGCAATTTCTCCAACCGGTTTACCGTTGCGAATCGCCTCGGTGACGAGAACGTCCAACTGCTCGCTTTCAAAGAATGGCGCGAGCGCGGCAAGCTCAGAAATGCTGCCTTCATTCTGCAGCGCCCTGGCCGCTATCTCGCCGAGCGCTTTTTCGGAGAGAAACGGCGCAATAGACGCGATTTCCCCGACGCCTGCTCTCTGATCGAGCGCTTTAAGCGCAATCCGGTCGATCGTATCTCTGGAAAGGAACGGTGCAATGGCCGCAAGGTCACCGACACTTGCAGTGCGAACCATTGTCCGTTCGGCAAGCTGATCCACCGTTTTTTCGGAAAGAAACGGCGCGATGGACGCAAGTTCCGCAATCCCCGTTTCCGGTTCAAGGCGCAGGGCAAGCTCGCCGAGGTATTCTTCGTCAAGAAACGGGGCGATGGCGGCGATGCTTTTCAACCTGAAGCCTTCCGGCTTCCCACAGGAACCGCGCTCCCTTTCCCGTCTTTCCTTTTTTCGCTCAATCGCACGGACGATTCGCTTCACTTGTTTTGGTTTCAATACGGGGGCCGCTTCGCCTGCTTCTTCCATTGTTACATCCGCATCCTCGACAAACGCTTCCTCCGAACCATCCAGAACGCGCTTTACCAATTCGCCCCCGCGACCGCCGCCCAGTAATTCGTCCACGCTTATACCGAGGATTTCCGCCAACTCCGGCAGCTTGCCGATATCCGGCATGGATGCGCCGCGTTCCCAATTGGAAACCGCCTGATAGCTTACGCCCATCCTGTCCGCCAGCGCAGGCTGCGTCATGTCCTTTTCCTTGCGCAGACGCGAAATCCGCCTGCCGATTTCCATCGTATCAAACATCGCTCGGCGCTCCTCTCAAAAATCTTTTGTATGCATCCGCATGCAAAACCATAGTTGCCTTTTCTGATCCATTTCCCGTTCGGCAATCATCGCACGGTAAGCGCGTTCCACCCGGTCCAGCTTATCTTTTCTATCCGGTCTGCGAAACAAACGAATTTTCACGAACGTTTCACCCGCCTTTCCTTTTCTCTGCCGCAATCGTATCAGCTTTAGCCTTCAAGGAACAGCGAGCATTGCTTGAGTTCCGAAAAAACAACTCAATCATTCGTTGAATTCGCCTCAACCGAAAAAAGCGGCATACAATACCGCTTCTCTCGATCAACACGCCGCCGTGCGGTTGTCCGGTTGCGCCGTTTTCCGGAACCGCCGCGCTTCACTTTTAAATTCTTTGATGCTGTTACGAGAACAGCCTTTGCGTCAACTGCGCGTCCACGTCCGAAAGAAGCGCCGAAAGCGCCTCCTCAACCTCCGGTTGTGCTTTCGCGCACGCCCCGATATAGAGCTTCAGTTTGGGTTCGGTGCCGCTGGGCCGTACGACAATCCATGAGTCGTCGCTCAAAATCCACTTGAGCACATCGGATTCCGGCAGCGGAATGCTCTCCGCCGTGCCGTCGGTAAACGTTCGTTCCCCTGAAAGATAATCCTCACGGACGTTTACCGGCGTACCTGCAAACGCAGTCTGCCGGCCGGCGCGCAGCGCACGCATACAGGCGGATATTTTCTCTTTGCCTTCTTTGCCTTCGAGCGTATAGCTCTTGACGCGCTCGGAATAATATCCGTACCTATCATAAATTTCATCCAGCGCGTCGGAAAGCGTCATGCCGCGCTTGGCATAGACGATGCACGCTTCCGCAACAAGCATTGCCGCGCAGATCGCATCCTTGTCCCGCGCAAGTCCGCCGGCAAGAAAACCGAAGCTTTCCTCAAACCCAAACAGGAACGTCTTTTCTCCGCTGGACTGATATTCGTCAACCTTTTCTCCGATGAAACGAAATCCCGTAAGGACATTTTCCAGCGCCACGCCGTATGCTCTGCAGATTGCGTCCGCAAGCCGCGTGGATACGATCGATTTGATCACAACGCCATTTTTCGGAAGTTTGTCCTGCGCATCGAGCGACGAAAGAATCCGTTCCAGCAGAATACAGCCGATCTGATTGCCGGTAAGCGTAATCCACTCGTTTTTTGCAGTCTTGACCGCAACGCCCAGACGGTCCGCATCCGGGTCGGTGGCAAGACAGACGCGCGCGCGCGTTTTCTCGGCAAGCGCGATCGCCATCCTGAACGCGTCGGGGTCCTCCGGGTTCGGGGCGGCTACAGTCGGGAATGTCCCGTCCGGCGCGGCCTGTTCGGGGACAGTGGTCACGTTCGTCAGCCCAACGCGGGTGAGCAGTTCTTTCACCGGCACGGCGCCGGAGCCGTGCAGCGGCGTAAATATGATCGGCAGGCTGCCGCCGTTTTCGCGCACCAGTTCTTTATCGAGCAGCAGCGCGGCCGTGGCCGCGTAATATGCTTCGTCCTCATCCCTTCCCACCAGGACGATCCGTCCGTTTTGAACGGCCTGGTCGAACGCGCACGCGGCGGCCTGGAACATGCCGACAGCTTGAATTTTTTCGTAGATCGCGGCGGCCTGTTCCGGCGCAACCTGCCCGCCGTACGACCAGTATACCTTATAGCCGTTGTATTGTTTCGGATTGTGAGAGGCGGTGATTACAACGCCCGCCATGCAGCCGAGGTGCCTGACCGCGAAGGAAAGCTGCGGCACGGAGTGCAGCGTGGCGAAGAGATAGGCCTTAACGCCGTTGCCCGCCAATACGCAGGCGGCCTGCCTGGCAAATTCGTCCGACCGCAGCCGCGAATCATAAGCAATGCAAACGCCGCGTTCCCGCGCCCCCGGGATGGTCGCCAAATAATCCGCAAGGCCTTGCGTCGCGCGCCGGACGACATAATTGTTCATACGGTTCGTGCCCGCGCCAAGTACCCCGCGAAGACCCGCCGTCCCAAACGCAAGCTCGCGGTAAAAACGATCCTCGATTTCATCCTTATCGTCCCGGATCGAAAGCAGTTCCGCCTTTGCAGCGGCGTCCAGCGTTGGTTCGGCGCACCACGCGTCGTAGGTCGACTGCGCATTCATTGGCATCCGTGTTCCTTTCTGCTAATCGGGGGCGCTTTCGCGGAATCTACCCCGCGCGGCGCACCACCCTAGTACGTTGATTATACCGTCCGGCGTGTTGCATGGCAAGGCGGGCATATGCTATTATACCCGCATGGAACGGCGCGCAAAATCTAAAAAAGTGTACCAGTCCGCCGGCTATGTAACGAGTCACGCGGTCTTCTACGGTACGCTTCTCTTTTTTATTGCACGCGTTTTCAGTTTTTTTCAGCTCTTTGTGGACGCTTACAACCGTCATAAGCTCGGGCAGGCGCCGCCTGAGAATTTTACGGTCCTCGGCGTCCTCGGCTCGTTTTTTATGCTTCTCGTCATAACCGCGGCTTTTCTTCTGCTGATACAATACCGGCGAAAAAAACTCCGCATCCGCCGCGGAAACTTATATTTACTGCTCAACGCGCTGTTTGTCGTCTGGGGATTGATTCCGGCGATCCGCTATTTTATCAACATGCTCCTTTTCTTTGAGTTTGTTTATATGCTGGACGTCCTCTCCCTTGCCGCCGCATTGGTCGTTCCATCCGTTTTGCTTCAGCTATCCGACCGCCTGCAGGAACCCCCGCATGAAGCCGCGCTGCTTTATTCTTCCATCGGCGCAACCATGCTTTCCGTCGCTTCGGCGCTGATTGTCACGCTCGTGCTTCGGAAAAGCTATTCCTCGTTCCAGCTTGTCCGCGAACTCATGTTCCGCGGCGGCATCATCCTGTTTGGCGTCGCAGGGTTGCAAAAGGCGCTTAGACTCCGGGTGGAACCGTTGAACGTTTACGCGGCGAAGCCGGCCGCGGAAAAGCCGAAACCCGTCAAGCCGGAGAAGCCGGAACCGAAGCCCGACCCGTCGGGCCGCATCGAATGCCCGGACTGCGGCAAAAAGCTCAAGCCTGGTACGCAAGTCTGCCCGCGCTGCGGATTCGACATGAACACGCCGAGTCTCTTCGACGATGACGACGAACGAAATGACGAACTCCTTTCGGAAGAAGCGCAGGACGAACCCGCCGTGACGGAGGAAAACCCCACAGAAGAACCTGCCCCGCCGGAACCGCAGCCGGAGCCGGAACCGCCCGTTAAAAACGATATATGTCCGCGTTGCGGCAAGAAAATACCGTCGTTTTTATCCACCTGTCCGCATTGTGGCTATTTCCCCGGCGACCCGCTGGAAATGCCGCCCGAACCCGAACCGCAAACGCCCTGGGAAACGCCGCCGCCAAAGGAAGTCGCCGCGCCCGCAAGCGAAGAACGCAACTGTTCAAAGTGCGGCAGGCGCATCCCCGGCGGGCTTGCCACCTGCCCTTACTGCGGTTATCATCCCGCGGACGACGAGCCGACGCCAAAACGGGAGCAGGCAAGCGAACACGTCCCCGACAGGCCGGACGTGTCATGCCCGCGCTGCGGCAATATGGTCGCCCACGGAACGCAGATATGTCCGCACTGCGGCTATCCGTTCCCGGACGAAACAACGCGCCATCCCCGTCCTGCCGCGCCGAAACTGCCGCGCGTACCGGACCCGAAGCGCCTGACGGAAAAAAACAGCATCGTTTGTCCGGAATGCGGCCGGCGTTACTCCGCCGCGCGGGACATCTGCCCCTACTGCGGATTCAATTTGTACGAAGACTAGGGTGTGTTACTAAAGTCTGAAAGATGCAGTTTTGCTGGATCGGCTTGCAGATTGAGACGAAAAGCACAGGCGCAGTGGTGCTGCAGCGAGGCTTTTCAACGAAAATATGCCAGTCGTGGCGGCGGAAAGGCGCTTTTGTGATTTTAGAAACACCCCCTAACCCTCTCTTTTTCGAATGCACAAAAAGACGCGCCGGCTGATTGCTGCCGATGCGTTTTTTTACTTCATCAATTGACGAATCACATACCCCGCGAGGCAGAGTCCGGCGCTCGCGGTCACCGGCGCGAGGGAGCCGATGCACGTCTGTCCCTTTTCGACATGCGGCGGTTCGTCCGAAACCACGACCGGCAGCGCTTTTACGCCTCTCTTGCGCAACTCCTGACGCATCCTGCGCGCCAGCGGATCGCCGCTGGTTTCGTAAATATCCTTAACGGAAAAACGGGACGGATCGAGCCGGTTTCCCGCACCCATCGAGCAGACGATCGGAACTCCGCGCTCCAGGGCGAGGGATACCAGCGCCAGCTTGCCGGAAAGGGTATCGATCGCGTCCACAATGAAATCCACGTTTTCCGGCAGGGCGAAAGCAACCGTTTCCGACGTGATAAACGCATCGCTGCATGTTACCGCACAGTCGCTTACGTCAAAAATACGCTCTTTCATCGCATCCGTCTTTTTCCAGCCAAGCGTATGTTTACCCGCTGCGAGTTGGCGGTTCAGATTCGTGATGTTGACGGTATCGCTGTCGATCAGGTGCAGGCTTCCGACGCCCGCGCGCGCCAGCGCGTCCGCGCAATGCCCGCCCACGCCGCCAAGCCCCGCCACAACGACAAGACTGTTCTGCAGTTTTCCAAACGCTTCCGGCCCGAGAAGCCGTATCGTTCGTTCGTGCTGTTCCATCTTCTCTTAGTCAACCTCTCCGCCGTCGCTACAGTTCCAGCTCCCGCAGGCTCTCGAACACACGCCCGCCGATTTCCAGCCGCTTGGCAAGGAGCGCCTGTGTCCGGCTCCTGTTCGCCTTGTTAAACGCGCGGTCGCCATATTTATCGTCACCCAGGACAGGATGGCCGATCTGTGCCATCTGCACGCGGATCTGGTGCGTACGGCCGGTCAGCAGCTCGATTTCCACAAGGCTCTTTTCGCCGTCGCTTCTGCACACGCGGTATGCCAGTTCAGCGCGCCGGGCATCCGGCTCGCCTTCCCGGCACACGGTCACAAACGATTCGTCGGCGTCTTTTTTGAGCCAATGCACAAGTCGTCCTTCCGGCTGCGGCGTTCCGCGCACGACCGCATGATATATCTTTTTCAGTTCGTGCCGGTAAAACAGCGCTTCGTACTGCGCTGCCGTTTCCTCCGTCCGAGCGAACAGCACGATCCCTTCCGTATTCGCGTCCAGCCGGTGCACTGGGTACACGGTGTCAAACAGCGATTCCATCTCACCGAACAAGTTGCCTTCCGTCTCCACACCTGCGTTTTTATCGACAACCACGCAGCTTTCATCCAGGTATACCCCCCGGCATACGGAAAACGCGGGCAGCAATCGTATCTGTGCGGCAAACGCGCCTCCGCCGTCCCAGGGCGGCGCGGAAAAAAACGTCATCGGCTCCTTCAGCGTCGGATGTGCAATCGTCAGCGCATACGCCCAGAGACGAATCTGTATCCCTTCCTGCGCGTTTGCATTATACCGCTGATCGCCTTCAATCGGCAGACCGGCGTTTTGCAGCTGCACGCGAATCTGGTGCGGCCTGCCTGTGAGAAGTTCGATGTCGAGCAGCGCCTTTCCTTCCGTTCTGCCGAGCAGGCTGTAGCGCAGACGCGCCTGCTTTGCCCCCGGCGTTTCCGGCGGTACGGCGCGGGAGGAAAAGGTTGCCGCGTCCTTGATCAGCCAGTCCGTCAGCGCTTCGCGGGGTTTCGGATTGCCGGAAACGATCGCACAGTAGCGTTTTTTCGCTTCATGCGAGCGAAACTGCGCGCTCAGCCGCGCGGCGGCCTTGCTGGTCTTTGCAAACACCATCGCCCCGCCGACCGGCCTGTCAAGCCGATGGACGAGTCCAAGATACGCCTCCCCGGGTTTGCTGTAACGCTCACGGATATACTTTTTTAGCATGGTCAGCAGGTCCGCGTCTCCGGAAGCGTCCGCCTGAACAGGCAGATTGGCCGGCTTTTCGACCACCAAAAGATGGTTGTCCTCATAGAGTATCCGAATGCCGTCCGGCGTTGATTCGTCCCGTCGGCGTTTGTCGGCGCTTATCTGCCCTTCCATCCGCTCACATCCCTTTCGGCGTCCAGCGCCCGCTTGCGCCGCAGGGTAAAACGAGCCCGCCCCGTCCGATCGGCAGTCCCACTTCGTCCGCAACCGCCGCACCTTCCGGTAGCGCAACACAGAGCACGTTTTTCAGTACGCTCGCAGCAAGCCCCGTAGTATACGAATTGATCAGGAAAAATGCGGGCGTATCGCTCAAAAGCCCCGCGCAGTCCGCCACCAGCGGATAAAGGCTGTTTTCAATTTTCCAAAGCTCTCCGGTCGGCCCGCGCCCGTAACTCGGCGGATCCATCACAATCCCGTCGTAGCGGTTGCCGCGGCGCTGCTCGCGTTTCACAAACTTGACGCAGTCGTCCACGATGTAGCGCACGAACGCATCCTGCAGCCCGCTGGCGCCGGCGTTTTGCTTCGCCCATGCGACCATGCCCTTTGCCGCGTCCACATGCACGACTTCGGCGCCTTCGGCGGCGCAGGCCACGCTCGCGCCGCCGGTGTATGCAAAAAGATTCAGCACCTTCGGCGCGCGCTCGTGCGTCTTTTTCCAGCGCGCAAGCCGTTCGCGCATCCAGTCCCAGTTGACCGCCTGCTCCGGGAAAAGCCCCGTGTGCTTGAACCCCGTCGGCCTTACGACGAACGTCAGCGTATTGTAATCGACGGTCCACTGCTGCGGAAGTTGTTTCCGGTATTCCCAGTGCCCGCCGCCCGTGTCCGAGCGGACATAGACCGCGTCCGCCGTCCGTTCTGCCATCGGCCAGACCGCCTGTGGGTCCGGCCGCAGGAGCGTCACGTCCTTCCACCGCTCCAGCTTCATGCCGTCTCCCGCGTCCAGCACGCAAAAATCCTTCCATCCATCGGCTAAAAACATGTTCTTCCCTCCGTTTGGCCAGCATTGCGGATCCAAAACAACGCGCTCTGCCTTGTAATCAGTATAGCGAGGCACCCCGCCTCCTGACAAGCGCGTTTTCCGGCCGCGGCCGCGCGACGGGCCTGCTATTGCTATATCATTCCGTTTTTTATATACTTTTTTTATGGATGGTTCGATGGGAGGGAAAATCGTAATCGTCACGGGCGCGAACGCCGGCATCGGCAAGGCGACCGCCGCGGCGATTGCGGACAAAGGCGCAAAGGTAATTCTGGCATGCCGCAGCAAAGAGCGCGGGGAAGCCGCACTCTCTGATTTGCGTTGCGTGAAATCCCGGGACGTCGAACTAATGCATATCGACCTGGCGGATTTGGAGAGCGTCCGCGTTTTCGCCGGTGCGTTTTGCGCGCGGTACGGCCGCCTGGACGCGCTGGTTAACAATGCCGGAATCCTTGCTCGCATGCGAAACACGACCCGGCAGGGTTTCGAGCTGAGTTTCGGCGTAAATTATCTGGGACATTTCCTTTTGACGCTTCTGCTGCTGCCCCTGCTGGAACGCGCCGGCCAGGGCCGCGTGATCATGATGAGCAGCGTTGCGCACGCATGGACGGGCGTACGCTTCGACGACCTGAATTTTACCCACGGCTACAACCGCTTTCTCGCCTATGGGCACAGCAAGCTTTGCAACCTGCTCTTTGCACGCGCTTTGGCGGAAAAACTCCGGCAAAAAGGCAGCCGCGTCACCATCAACGCCGTACATCCGGGTATTGTAGCCAGCGATATCGTGGTCAACCGGAAAACCGGCGCGTTTCGCTGGGTCGCGGCGCTCATGCACCTTTTTTTCCTTTCCTGCGGGCAGGGCGCAGAACCGAGCGTATATCTCGCGTGCGATCCCGCCGCCTCGGCGTACAGCGGCGAATACTTCAGCCGTCTGCGGATCGAACCGGGGAGCGAAGCTTCCCGCGACCTTGCCGCGGCAAACAGGCTCTATACGCTCAGTCTTGGTTTTGCCGGACTGAAGGAAGATTCCCTTTGTTGATCCGCGGATTCGTTGCCGCCGCCTGACGGCGGTCTTTTGTATTTTTTCTTGCGTGAAGAATCACGGCTTTTTTTCTTTTTTGGTTGTGTTCCGCTCTGAATCGTGGCATGAATATTAACTTTTTTCGGATTTGCTCCCCCAAGGCGACGCATTTGGTATAATATCATTGCTTTACCGGGGGGTAAAATACACAAGGACAGAGATAGAATGAAACGCTTTATCGCAATCATACTGGTTATCGCATCGCTGGGCGTAACGATTCTGAGCGGGGGCTGCTCGATCGTCACGCGCGGCAGCGAGTATTGCTATCGATTTTTAGATTATATCTGCGAGGGTACGTTCGACAAAGCTTACGAAATGCTTGCCGACAATATAAAGGCGCCGGAAACCGAGGACGAACGTCAGGACCGTCTGGCCGAGGAAGCCGCGGAAAAGGAAGAAAACCGCAAGATATGGCGTGAGGTGTTCGGGCTGGACAAAGCGGAAGAAACAGCCCCGGCGGAAGACGTAACACCGACCCCTGAAGACGGAACGCCAACCCCGGAAGCGGAGACAACCCCGGCCCCGGAAGGCGCCATGATCAACGGCATGACGCCCGATCCTGAAACGGGCGAATACCCGGTGATTGAAGCCACGCCGGAACCGACCGAATCCGCCGAAAGCACGCCGGAGACCGACCTTCCGAACGAAGACGAGCTCCCCGCTGACCAACGCGACGACGCGGAAACCCCCGCGCCGGAAGATTCCACCGAACCGGCGGACGACACAGCAACCCCCGTGCCGGAAGATTCCGCCGAACCAACAGACGACACGTCCGACGAGGCGGAGGCGACGCTCGACCCCGACGCCACCCCGACGCCTACGCCTGATCCAGACGCGACCGCGACGCCCGCGCCGTCCGAAGAGGACGCCGAAGAAGAAATTGAAACCACCGTTACGAAGGTTGGCTTTATCGAAAAGTATCAAAATATTTACGATGAACTCGAACTGACCAGTATCGACTATAACGTTACCGAAGTGCTGGACGGCGAGATTTTTGCGCGCGTCACCTACGACCTGACCTACCACAGCGAACGCGCGGGCGAGGACTTAACCTACAGCTTCACCATCGAGGCAAACCGCATCGAGCACCGCTGGACCATCGACTGGTCGCCCAGCCTCATTTTCCCGGAGATGGAATGGGGCGACAGCCTCCGCGTCGGCGTTTTGCAGGCCAATCGCGGTGAAATTCTCTGCAACGGCGAAGCATACGCCCAAAATGTAAATACAATCACGGTCTTCTGCGTACCCTCCACCATTCCGGACGAAGAGGACTTCATCCGCGCGGTCGCAAACGTCCCCGAAATGGAGATGACCGAAGACGACGTACGCAAAGCGCTGACCAACCAGCGCAACGACTTTTGTAAACTAAAAACATTTTATCCCGACGAAGCGACGATGGACTTGAAAACACGCCTGCTCGCCATCGAGGGCATCGCCATCGATACAGCGAACTACGGGACGTTGCGGTACTATCCTTACGGGGATTCGCTTTGCCACATCATCGGATACGCAGGCATCATCTCCAAGAAGGAAAAGATCAACTACGAAACATACGGGGACGTCCGTTACGACGAGGAAAACGACCGCTTCTATACGACGGACACGCGCTACAACGGCGACAGTTATATCGGAAAATACGGTCTTGAGCAGCTCTACGAGGACGAACTGCTCGGTACGAACGGCCGCTTCACCTACATTCAGACCGCGGAGGGCGGCAGCCGCGGCATGCTTTACAGCACAAACGCCGTCGACGGTTACGACCTGCACCTGACCATTATCCCGGAGCTGCAGGAGCGGCTTGAGGACGTGGTGGACACCACGGTATACGACGATTCCATCCACGGCTGCGTAATCGTTATAAATCCGAAAACAGGCGAGATCCAGGCAATGACGTCCTGGCCGGGGTTCGATCTCAACGAC
Source organism: uncultured Oscillospiraceae bacterium (assembly GCA_964437665.1). Lineage (GTDB taxonomy): Bacteria > Bacillota > Clostridia > Christensenellales > CAG-138 > UBA7703. The sequence continues at coordinate 1,674 of CAYTHS010000081.1, read as the reverse complement.
CTCTCCCGCGGCCTTCCGCTTGAAGAGTGGGAAGCCATGCAGAACGACTCGGTCAACATTCCGCTCTTCAACCGTGCCACGCAGGGCTTGTATACGCCGGGTTCCGTGTTCAAGCTTCTCACCAGCGCGGCGCTGCTGGAAACGAATACGATGACCATCAACGACGTTTTCCCCGCTTCCGAGGAAATCGTTCAGCAGGACAAATGGTTTCCCTCGGAAACATTCTTAAACAATCTGCAGGAGCGTGCCAGCGCGGATACCTGGTACGATCAGAGCCAGGACCACTTCCTGGTGCGTACGCACAGCGACAGCAGGCCTTCGCCGATGAACATGACCAATTCCGTCCTTTCATCGGACAACCTCTTCTTCTCTTATGCCGCAATGCGTATGGGCTGGACAAAATTCTCGACGTTTATGGACAGCATCGGCTGGAATACCGCAATCCAGCTTGAGGCGCAAGGCACGAACCCGCGTATTTACTGGCAGGTCAATGAAGCCGATGAGGAGCAGATCTCCTGGTTGAATCTCGCCGAAGGCGGCGAAACCATCTGGAAGCAGGACGCCGAAGGCAACTGGTCCGAGGTTGACGGCGTACATCTGGTTCTTGACAAGATGCTTTACGGACTGGACATCAGCCAGCCGCAGCTGCATAACGAGCGCAGCGAAGCACTGCCTCTGACGGATTACGACCTGGCCGTCACCGGTTACGGGCAGGGCGAAATCCTCATGTCCCCGCTGCAGATGGCCTGTTACGCTTCGGCATACGCCAACGACGGCGTGATCATGCAGCCGTATCTTGTGGATTCCATTTGGCATGCGGACGGTACCAACTACACGCTCATCGAACAGCGCACCCCGCAGGTTTACCGTCAGGCGTTCCAGCAGTCCACAGTGGACCTGCTGTACCCTGCGCTGCTCAAGGTCTGCGAACGGACAGGAACCGCGCGCTGGCTTGCGCGCAGCTTCATCACACGCGGTCCGCTTACGCTCGGATACACAATGGCCGGCAAGACCGGCACCGCCGAGTTGGATAACGATAAAACCAAGGAACTCGCCTGGTTCATTTGCTGGCGGGACAATCTGGACGGCGAACCGGTCACCGAAGAAGATGCGCGCCTGGTCTGCATCATGCTGGAAGTCAGCCTCCCGCTCGGAGACGAATGGTCCCAGATGAAGATGGATATCGCACGCGCAATGCTCAAAGAGGACACGCTCAACGACACGGAAGGGTAAGCCTCCGCGATACGGGTGGACAAAACGCGGCGAAAGACATAAACTGTTTGATGAAACGGACTTAGCGCACGATCGGGTCACGCCGGTCGTGCGTTTTTTAAGGAGAATCCCAATGAAGCAAACTTTGCAGACAGGCCCGCGCGCAAAACGCATCGTCTTTACCGGCGGCGGCACGGCGGGTCATGTAACTCCGAATATCGCACTGATGCAGAAACTTCTTTCCGAAGGCTGGGAAGTACACTATATCGGCTCCAAAACCGGCATGGAACAAAATCTTGTCGGCACGATCGAGGGCGTTACGTACCATGCTATCGCCACGGGCAAGCTCAGACGATATTTTTCTTGGCAGAACTTCGTCGATCCGTTCCGGGTGCTCAGAGGCTGTTGTCAGGCACGGCGTATCATTAAGGCGGTCCGCCCGGACGTGGTGTTCAGCAAAGG
>CAYTHS010000080.1:0-13070 GCA_964437665.1 uncultured Oscillospiraceae bacterium | reverse complement strand
GGCCAAGCGGAGAAACAATCCGGTCGATTACGTTTAGCAATTGTTCATCGTCAAAGAACGTCACATCGCTGAGCACGAGCTTTCCTTTTCTCTCGATAAACACCTGTTTTGCGCCGTTGACCATGATTTCACTTACGGTTTCGTCCGCCAGCAACTTTTCAAGTGGTCCCAGCCCGCGGATAGAGTCGTAGATTTCGCCTGCAATGCGCATCCGCTCCGGCCGTGCCATGCCGGAAGCGCGCGCCTCCAGTGCGCTCTCAATGATTGCGCGCGTCTCCTGTTCGCCGGTATCTCCGCCCTGCTTTTCTTCACGTTTGTTGAGTGTCTCGACGACGTCTAAATGCACGCGGTCGCGAAGCGCGGACGTTTCGTCCTGTTCCGCCGTGCTCACAACTCCCGCTGTGACAGACGGGTTTCTTTTATCCAGCCGTTCAAGCAAGCCCATAAGCTATGCCCTCCTGACCAATGATTTCGCATATTTCGTAATGGCTTGCGCTGCTTTTGAGCGCGGCGAGCAAACCACCATCGGTATACCACGGTTAATCGCGGTCGTTGAAGCTTTTACGTCGGACGGCACTACAAACGCAGGCGCGGCTTCCAGAAGATTGCTTACGTCCTTAATTCGAATGGTCGAGCCGCCTTCTTTATTGATCACAACTTTAATCTTGTCGCTGAGATTGAGCGCTTCAAGCACCTTCATGCTGCGCTTGGCATCGTAAAGCGCGGCGATATCCTCATTGACAACGAAATAGATCGTGTCGGATATCTCAAACGATGAAACGGCGCAGTCGTTGAGCGTATTTCCCGAATCGATTACGATATAGTCGAATTCCGACCGAAGCGTCGAAAGAATCGTTTCGATATGCTCCGGGCGAATCAGTTCGGCGTATTCGGGAGAACTTGTAGAAAGCAGTACCTGCACGCCGCTGTAATGCCGTATGAGATAGCTTTTCATCGTTGCAAGCTCAAACGAATTTTCCTCAACCATGTCGGCGATGGTGTCGCCTTTTGTGATATCAAGGAATACGCCGACGTCTCCGAACTGCAGATTCAAATCGACAAGCGCAACTTTTTTATTCTGTGCTGCAAGCGCGCAGGCCATATTGATCGCAAGCGTCGTTTTGCCTACGCCTCCTTTCGCGGAAAAAAACTGAATAATCCGCGAATCATAACTGGCAACCTTGGCGATGCTCTTCCTGCGGTGCTGGTCTCTGCTGGCCGCAGTGATGATACTGTTCTTAATGACGTCTACGCCGCCGTCCATATCGATAACTCGTGCAATGCCGCTTTCCATGGCACGAAAGACATCGTTTGCGTCCGGCTGCGGCGTCAGAAGCAGTATTGTGACGTCGCTTCGGGAAGTATACATGCGCTCGGCAAAATCGAATTCATCTTCCGGGACCCCACTTGTGCAAATTAAAAGTACGTCCGCAGGCTGCGTCCCCGCCTTTTTCAGTCCGTTTTTATCCGGACGGAGCGAACAAACAATACGCAGCGCTTCATCCTGCAGCAAGCCCGCCGCGTTTTTTCTGTCTTCCGCGGATAATGCCGCCAACATAATCCTTACGCTGTCCATTCGCCCTCCAATCAGCTCGCTTGGTCGAGCAGCATATCGCTTACGATCGGCGTTTGCCTGTTTTCTTCGTGATCTCCCGACGCACGCAGTATAATCGTAATCACGCCGCTCTTTGCTCCCTGGACCACGCGCATTGCGTCCTCGGGCGTTAAGAACAGCGTAACGCTCGCATACACTTCCTGCGCGGTCTCCGTTACATCGCCTGCCGCCTTCAGGGATGTGCCGACCGCCGCAACGCAAACGTTCTGCGCGGCCACCACCGTGGTGCCCTGTGTTTTCTCTGTCGCCTGTTCCTCTTCCGTTTCCTGATTGGTTTCCTTTTCGTCAGGATCGAACGTCGTTGTGGTGTAGGCAAGTACATCCACGAAATCGCCCCTTTGAATGAAACCCGCCACACCGGAAATCTCGTCCACGGCGATCGTTACCGCGCGCATACCTTCCGGAACGATATAAGAAAGCCCGCTTTCGGTCTGTCCGGGCTGCTTGAGTTTTTCAGGAAGAATTTCTTCGCCGGAAACGATCAGGCTGTCGGTTACGAATCCGACCGCTTTATCAGGCGATCGCGCCGCACGCGGATGCGAACTGCCCTGAGGCACCTGTTTAAGCGTCACCATTTCGGGGGTAATCACCGCATATGCCGGGATGTCTTCAGCTGCGACGAGCACTTGTTCATATATGACCTCGACGGTTTTCTCTTCCTCGAGATTCCCGAGATAAAAATAGAGCAAAGCGCCGGCGGCGATCGCAGCGATCAGCGCAAAAAGCACGACTTTCTTCATCCGCTCACCTTCCTAATCCGAAAAATGACGCCGCATTCCGCATGACGATAACATCAACGGCTTGGGAAACGGTTTCGCCAACCGTTCATAAGCCGGAACCACAGCGTTTTATATGCCTGCATGTTCAGGATAATTTTGAACGTTGCTTTCTTTAGGTCGATCTATAATTTCAAACGAACGCACGCCTTTTTCAGCATTCGTTTGTTTATTTGCTCAATACCAAGCTGTATACTCCGTAGCTTTTCAGCATGCCTGAAAGATCTCCGTCCGCCGCTCCGATGTTTACCATATCGACGTAGGATCCAACAACACACCCCTGGTCTTCATATGTCGTATAATCTTCCAGTACGAACGCCGCAAATCCGACCACGCGAACATATTTATGCAAAGCGTCTGTAAATACGATGACCGGTACTTTCATGACGCGCGGACAGTCGTTGCTGTACTGGCTGACGTTGCAGCCGCCGCTGGATGGAAAATGCGTACACGCATTGTATCGTTGTACAATACCCGAATAGGTAGGCCCCGTCATGTTGCCTGATTCCACCGGCAGCACGGTTCCGACAACGAGTTTCGACTGATAACCGTTTGCCAGCCAGGTCGTATAGTCGTTTGCGCCGCCGCCCTTTACGCCGTCGAGATCGATTGCGCCGAACGAGCCGTTCTCCACTTCGTCCGTATTGGAACCGTATTTCAGCAGTGCATGCTGGGTGGAGCCGGAAGAAATCATCGTCTCCAGCGTAGTTTTCTCAATGGAAAGCGGAACCAAGTCGGACAATGCCGTGCAAGGCACGACCTTCGCTTCGGCGCTGCGTGTAAACGTCAGCTCATCGATGCCGAATATCCGCGCAAACGCTGTTTCGCTGACCGCCGGCTGACTGACGCTGACCGAATGATACTTGCCGTCTGAAAGCTCGCCGAATGTAACGGTAGCGCTTTCAGGACTATCCGCACCGTTTTTGGCAAGATATTCCCGTGCGGTAGCGGTCGCCGCGCTGACTGCCGCCGAATCGGAGCTGTCCAGCGGCAGTTTCATTCCCGCCGCAAGCACCGCCGCGTCCACGGCTGTCTGCGTCTGCGCGGTTTTCACATAAGCCGCGCCAAGATCGGTGACTGTTGCAGTCACGCCGATGAGCGCCGTCATCGCAAGAGCAACGATAAGAATCGATTCACCGCACTCTTCAGAAAACAGCCGTGCTGTTAAGCGTTTAAAATATCGAATCATTGCCGCGTCTCCCTGCAGTCGTTTTATTCTGCGTAGCCGGCTAGTTTTTTCGCTGAAATCCGGCTCTAAACTTTTAATAATCTCATATTGCACGCTGATTCAGCTCATCTTCATCGTGCACTCGGCCCGAAGGTGGAACGTACCGTCATCCGTCAAAAATTCCGTAAGCGGTGTAAGCACCGGCAGGTTATATGTTGTAACAACCGTAATATCTCCTGCGCGAAAATCCGAAACGTCCGAATAAGATACCGTAACGTCAAGCGCACCCATATAATCCGGTTTCATGCCATTTATTCGTTCGATTACGTCGACTGTATTAGTTGCCGCGCTGGTTGCAACGATTCCCGCCCGCACACCTTCGCGCGTGATATTGTCCAGCACAAGCCGGTTTGACGCAAGCCAGCCCATTTCTATCATTCCACAGATGAGCAGGAGCAGCAAAGGAAGCGTCAGCGCCATTTCTACCGCCGACTGTCCGCACTCCCGGCGTTTGCTAAACAATTTTTTTCTCATTCCTGTCGCCTCCAGGCCATTCAGTTTAGGTTTGCAAATGCCAGATACGCATCGACGCCCTTAACTAAACCGGCCGCCGTTGCGCCGAGTTTCGACACGCCGATCAATGCCACGGCCGCCACAAGCGTAAGAATCAAGCCGTATTCAACCAAACCCTGTCCATCCTCGTCGAAAAGAAACCCTTCCCGGTAAGTCCATTTCATATAGTCCTGCCTTTGCGGCTGTTTTTCGGAGCCGGCCCGTTCCGAGCAGTTACGAACCGGCCCCGCATGATTTTTGCTTCTATCTTTTTTTCACGCGTTTCAGCCCGCGGTAGAACCCATCGTCAGCTTATCGCTGATCCCTGAGAAGAGCGAGCCGGCCTTCGTGCCGAGCGCGGAAAGCCCAACGATGACCACGACCGCAACGAGCGCGATGATCAAGCCATATTCAACCATACCCTGTCCGCTTTCATCCTTGAAGAACCGTTTCATTTCTTTTTCCTCCATTCAATATTTTTTTGGTTAGGCTTTTGCCTTTGGTTCAGGACGCTGTCCGTCCCTTTGGGAAACTTTTTTTTTGCGTTGTTCTCTCCTCCTTGGGGATTAAACGGCCGATACGATCACAAGCGCCGCCGCGAGGAAAGGCCCCATTGGTATCATGTCTCTCATCTTCTGTGCCGCCGGAATCCTTTGCTCCAGCAAAAAATAGAGCAAAACAAACGCGCCCATACAAACAATCGCATACAGGCTGTTCGTCAGTCCAAGCGCAAATCCCATCGCCGAAGCAAATTTAACATCACCTGCGCCGATTTTGCGTTTCCAAGCGCACGGAATGAAAAAGACGACGAAGCATGCGGCAAATCCGAGCAGTGAATTTGCGATGCGGAACGAAATCGCGCCTAGCAGACCAAAAACCGCGGAAAGCACGAATACGGCGATTACAAGCTCGTTCGGGATAATGCGGTATTTTGCGTCGACAAGTGCAACGACCGCCGCAATTACAAGCAGCAGCAGGAGATAGAGCGCGCGCGGCGTAACGCCCGTACGCCACGCAATCAGCCCGCCGGCAGCGCACATGCCAGCCAGGAGAAGCCATTGCTGTCTGCGCTCCATGCCGGATTCGAGACCGCGCTGCCTGAGCAGAACGGCATACAGCAGCCGAACCGGGGCGACCAATGCGGCGCCTGCGGCAATTCCGGCGGAAATCAAAAGAAGCTGATTCGACAATGCATTTCCTCCTTTTCGGCGGACTTATTGCGCGGGTATTCGCCACGGGATCGGCAGCCCGTTGCGAAACGTAAAAACGGTCCGGATAAACATTACCCGAACCGCTCTATGTCTGGAAACAACACCTGCCCTGGCTAACAATACGCCATGACGCGTGCTTTTCTTAACAAGCGTTCTTCATTCGGCAACTGGCTGCCATGGACGCGTAACGTCTTTAGGCCCTGTAGCTTTGCGACGGCCGCTTTCGCGGATTGTGCTATTAACGTGGGAAGAACCACTCTTCATATTTTATTGTAAAGGAATCTGTTTTTTTACTTCCATTTTACGGAAACCCGCACGCGGACATTCTGTTCTGCTCTATATCATTTCAGCCTGCGTGACGTTCAATGCCGTAATCCACGACTTCTCCGGCCAGGCAGCATGACTGGAACAGATTTTCAACTCAGTCGACTATGTTTGAACGTCGGTACATTGCCCCTGCTTTGTTGGCACGTTGCCGAAAGTTCAGTTTATAGCGGGATGACGCGAAGCGGATCTACGAGGATAAGCTGACCATCAACGACATATTCTACGTATTCACATTCGATTGTTGCCCCGATCAGCTCGCCATAAGCAAAAACCTCCGCTACGATATTGTCGATTTGTGCCAGCAGTTCCGCAACGTCGTTTTCCGGCGTCCTCTGTGCTTTGGCAACGGCACGTTCAATCTCCGCATTTGCCCGGTCAACAATTTTTTCGAGTTTTTTAAACTGAATGCTTGTGCACTTGTCGCTTCCCCCTGCGACATTCAGCAGTTCCGGCCCGTTACCCTTTGCGCTTGCTACGCCCGGAATCAACATCAAAACAAGCATGACGCTGATGAGGATTGATAAGATTTTTCTGCTCATTCTTTACGACCCCTCCACTGTTTAATCATTGGATCCGGAGATTCTCCGCAGATTTCCCAAATAAAAATGCAGCTTGCTTATCTCTAGCCAAGCTGCCAAATCTCGTATGGTCCGCGGAACGCAAACAATGCGGTCGGATACTCAATCGGCAACTGGCTGCCATAAACGCTTGCGCGTTCTTAGGCCCTTTAGCTTTGCGTCGCCCGCTTTCACGGGTTTTGCCTTTTCGTGGGAGTTTCTCCTGAACCTATCGCCAATTTATCACACCATATCCCATGTTGTCAAGCGAATAGTTACATATTATTTTTTGCAATATTATTCATATGCAACGTTAATGCAACATTTCGACGTTGCTACGCATTTTGCAGTATTTTTTTTGCCTTAAGCTTAACAAAAGAAGGTTTTCTGGTCATAAACTGATGAATAATCTGTATGTCTGTTACATTTTCCGTTTTGCAGACGCATATAAGATTTCCATTCATATACTGCCATGGAAAAACCCAAAAAAAATCAATAATTCACGATAGACAGTCTATTGAGCAATCCACAGGGTATCCTCTACAATTACTACATAGCAAAAGCGGCCGCCCTGCTTCGCATTTACGTTCTTTCGATAAAAAGGCGACTTGGAAGCCGTTCCGAAACGGGCAGCGTTAAGCGCTGTTTGATCAAAGTGCAGGCAGTTTGCAAAGGCTCAACGATGGAATGCATGCAGCATAATAATTGGAGGTTCCTTATGAAAAAACTGATCGTACTGTTGCTTGCGCTTGTTCTGCTGCTGTCAGCCTGCGGTGTAAATCCCACCTTCGAAGCAGATCGCGAAAGCGCAACCGCACTTAACGAAACCAGCGGCCGCGCAATGGACGCAACTCCTTCCCTTGCGTTTGAATTCACGGATTTTGATGGAAACACCGTATCCCTTTCGGACTTCGCGGGCCGGTCCGTGTATGTGAAATTTTGGTCTTCATGGTGTTCAATTTGTTTGAGCACGTTGTCCGAGACCGACGAATTATCAGGCGAAAGCAATGATTTTGCGGTAATTACCGTCGTTGCCCCTGGATACAATGGAGAAAAAAGTGCGGAGGACTTTAAAACTTGGTATACTGAACTAGGGTATGAAAACATTCTCGTATTGTTTGACAGCGATGCAAAATACCTTCAGGAATTCGGTGTGCGGGTTTTCCCCTCCTCCGCCTTTATCGACGCGGACGGTTCGCTGATCGGTTTTTCGGCCGGTTATACGGCAAACGAAACGATCAAGGAAACGTTTAGCGAACATTAGCGCCCGACAATCACACAAGGAGGAGTTGTCATGAAAAAATTGGTTGTACTATTAGTTGCCTGTGTTATATTGCTGTCCGCCTGTAGCAGCGCTGAGAACTCAGACGTAGCTGCGGCCGGCGGGACCGACGCCACCCCGACCGAAAACGAAACCGTATCCGAACCTGATTACCCGGCTTCGGCAAAATATATCTATGTGGCCGGCGGCTGCTTCTGGGGGGTCGAAGAATACATGTCCAGAATCCCCGGCGTTCTGGACGCCGCGTCCGGTTATGCAAACGGCAGCACCGATAACCCGTCATACGCGGACGTTTGCTATGGAAACACGGGACATGCCGAAGCGGTACAAGTCGTATATGACAGTGAAACAATTCCGCTGGACGTCCTCCTAAAGACTTTCTTCACCATCATTGATCCTACGAGCGAGAACAAACAGGGCAATGATGTGGGTTCCCAATACCGAACCGGCATTTACTACACCGATGAAACCGACCTGTCGGTAATCGACGCGGTTGTCGTGTCGGAACAGGGTAAATACAAGAAAGCAATCGTAACTGAAGTTCTCCCGCTTGAAAACTTTTGTTACGCCGAGGATTATCATCAGGACTACCTGCTGAACAACCCGAACGGCTACTGCCACATCGACGTGACGGCGGCTAAAGAAACGGCGCTTGCAAACTGGATAAACAGCCAGAGTTATCCCGTTCCTTCTCAGGAAGAGCTAAAAGAACGCCTGACCGACATTCAGTACCGGGTCACACAGGAGAACGACACGGAATACGCGTTTTCCAACGAATATTTCGACAATCACGAAAAGGGCCTTTATGTAGACATCGTAACGGGAGAGCCGCTCTTTTCTTCCGCCGATAAGTACGATTCCGGCTGTGGATGGCCCAGCTTTACGAAGCCGATCCTTCCCGAATTAATTACCGAACACGAGGATACTACTTATTACATGGTGCGTACCGAGGTACGCAGCAGGGCGGGAAACACGCACTTGGGGCATGTGTTCGACGATGGACCGGCCGACAAGGGCGGCCTCCGTTACTGCATCAACAGTGCGTCCATTCGTTTCATCCCTTACGACGATATGGAAGAAGAAGGTTACGGTTTTTTAACAAGTTACATCGACTAGAGGAAGCAAATGTATAATCTCTTGATCGCCGACGACGAACAGATAGTCCGCAAGGGTATAAAAACCCTTGTGGACTATTCCGCTTTGGAAATCGGAGAAGTCTACGAAGCCGAAAACGGTGCGCAAGCCCTTGAAATGGTGAAAAGCGGGAAAATACATATCGTCTTTGCAGACATCAATATGCCTCGCTTAAATGGTCTTGATTTTGCGAAGAAAGTCCGGGAATTCGATAAATCCGTTAAAATTGCACTGATTACAGGCTATGATTATTTCGACTACGTGCTGACCGCCCTGAAGATTGGCGTTGACGATTATATCCTGAAGCCTGTTTCCAAGGACGACGTAACAGAATTGCTGATCAAACTGATTGAAAAACGAAAAACGGCGGACGGCGTGTCGTCCGTAATGAAATCCGCCGACCGTATCACGAAACTCTCCGGTTTTTCTGACGATTACAGTCTTAAGAAGGTACTGAAAGATAAAATTGATCAAAACATCGCTGATTCCGAATTCTGTCTTTCCAAACTAGCGGAAGAACTCGGCTACAACACAGCGTATCTGAGCACCCTGTTCAAAAAGTATTTCGGCGTTAATTTCAGGGATTATCTGATGGATATGCGCCTCGAAAGGGCAAAAATCCTGCTGCTGTCTACACAGATGAAGAGCTATGAAGTTGCCGCAGCAATCGGAATTGAAGACGCAAATTATCTGAGCACTTGTTTTAAAAAGAAATTTGGCGTCACAGTTTCGGACTATCGAAGGACGGGAGGACGTCCATGAGAAAAGAAATATGGAAAAGGCGGTTCAGGAGCTTCGGTTTTCAAGTCGCCGCCTTCTATCTTCTGGCGGGACTTTTGATTCTGTCGCTGTTTGGCGGCGTCATATACTTCGTAGTGTCCGATATTTTTGTTCAGGAGAGCGTAGCCAAAGCGGAATTGGCGATCGAGAAAAGCGCGGCGGAAATCGGCGCGGACATTCGCAACGCTAAGAGCCTGCTTCGGTTACTGAGCGAAACTCCTGTTTTTACAGATTATGCGATTTCCGGATCGGACGCACAAAAACATAACGTTATGCGGCTGATGAACGTAATTAAGGAGGGAGACGGATATGTTTTCGGCATTTTCGCTGCATTTTCAGACGGCCGGATCGTCGGCGAAAATGTTGACGATACTTTTTTCAGCGAAGCGGATTATGAAACTCTGCTGCAAAACGACATGCCCTTTCTATCCACCGCGAGAACGGACAATTATCCTCACGACGACGGCTGCGTAATTACGATGGGCGTTCCAATCGAGTCGGAAAACGGGGACAGTTTGGGCGTACTGGCGATGGATTTGGATTACTGCATGATCCACGATGTCGTTTTCGACATGGATTTTGGCGGAACGATCTATATCATCGACAAATCCGAACAAATCATTTTCCAAACGGACAGCGAATCCGCCGAACCCTTTGATTTCAGCCTTGGTTATGACGCAATGGACAACGTTCTGACGCAGCGATATGCCATCCCGGAAACGGAATGGTTCGTCGTCGGGAGGGTGCATCTGGTCGGACTGACCGTATTAATGCGGCAGTTGCTGCACCTGGTCGCATTTACTGGAGCGCGGCTCTTCTTTGCGCTGCTATTTATCACCGTCGGCTTTTCGCGCAAGCTGACCACACCCATTGCCCGGCTGGCAAAAAACATGGAAGATATTGAAAACCTAGCTGAACTCACGCTGCTTGCGGACGAAATATCGGAAACAAAGGTGCTAACCGAAAGTTATAACCGCATGATTCAGAAGATTAAGCTTCTGATGTCGGAGCTTGAACACAAACAGGAGGCCCTGCGGAAAACCGAAATTGCCGCCCTGACCAGTCAGATCAATCCGCACTTTTTGTATAACACGCTGGATACGATCGTCTGGCTTGCAGAATTCCGGGATAACGAACGGATCATTGCGCTGACAAAGTCGCTCGCAGCCTTTTTCCGGCTTTCGCTGAACCAGGGCAGATCGGTCGTCAGCCTTGGCGACGAGCTCGATCATACCAGACAATATCTGTTTATTCAGAAAGAGCGTTATGCGGATAAACTCACCTACTCCTTCGATGTGGCCGAAAACCTCTTAGATTGCATGGTGCCCAAAATCATCCTGCAACCGATCGTGGAAAACAGCATTTATCACGGCATTCGGCCTATGGACGGCGTCGGACATATCGAAATATCAGCCGTGCAAAAAGACGGCGGACTCTTCATCGTTGTGAAGGACAACGGCGTCGGATTCGATGTGCAGAAAACCAGCGGCGTCGGATTACGGAATGTGGAAAGCAGAATCAAACTTTATTATGGCGAAGATTGCGGCATCGCCATTACCTCCGCGCCGGGGGCAGGCACGACAGTCCGACTGATACTCAAAACAGATTTGCAGGAGAACGCTTGATCGCGCCAAATCACACGAAACTGCCGGCGGCAGATAACCGACAGCATCAATACTGGCGGTAGAAAAACTTCTTCTCCCCTGTTGTTCCGGTTTGTTTTGTAAATTATTGCTTATTATAATATTGTAAATAACACAGTTATCGAAAAAAACGATAAATTATCTCCAAGAAAATATATTATTTTGCTTGAAATTACATGTTCAGTACGTTATAGTGTCACAAAGGTCAAGCAAAGACGCTGTCCGTTCAAGACGGGCGGCGCTTTTTTTTGATTTTTATTTATTTTTAAGGAGGAATTCATATGTCTGAAATACTGGATACGGTAAACGGCGTCGTATTCCCCGTATGGTTATTAATCGGCGCAGCACTTGTATTTTTTATGCAGGGCGGCTTTGCAATGGTAGAAACCGGCTTTACGCGCGCAAAAAACGCAGGCAACATCATCATGAAGAATCTCATGGATTTTTGTATCGGCACGGTTGTATTCGTACTGCTGGGCTTTTCACTGATGATGTCTGAAAACTACCTCTTCGGCGTAATTGGGCTGCCAAACTTTCAGATCTTCACAGATTTCACAAACTTCGATTTTTCAAGTCTGGTTTTCAATCTTGTGTTCTGCGCCACCGCTGCAACGATTGTTTCCGGCGCAATGGCGGAACGCACCAAATTTTCGGCATATTGTGTCTACAGTGCAGTCATTAGTCTGCTAGTTTATCCAATCCAGGCCGGCTGGGTCTGGAATCCGCAGGGTTGGCTATTCCAACTTGGCTACATCGACTTTGCAGGGTCCTCAGCGATCCACATGCTCGGAGGCGTTTCGGCATTTATCGGCGCGTCAATTCTCGGTCCGCGCATCGGAAAATACTCCGCCGATTCCGATACGGGCAAGAAGAAATCCCGCGCGATTCCCGGACACTCCATCACGCTCGGCGCGCTTGGCGTCTTTATCCTATGGTTCGGCTGGTACGGGTTTAACGGTGCGGCAGCCGCAAGCGTCGGACAGCTCGGATCAATTTTCCTGACGACAACGATCGCACCCGGCGCCGCAACCGTTGCGACCATGATCTTCACCTGGCTGAAAAACGGCAAACCGGACGTTTCCATGTCGCTCAACGGCGCGCTCGCAGGGCTTGTCGCCATAACGGCGCCGTGCGCGAACGTCGACGCGCTCGGCGCTCTCGTCATCGGAGCGGTCGCCGGCATACTGGTCGTTCTCGCCGTAGAATTCATCGATATGAAACTGCATGTCGACGATCCCGTCGGCGCGGCCGCCGTTCACGGAGTAAATGGTATCTGGGGTACGCTCGCGGTTGGCTTGTTTGCAACGGATACGGCCCCAGGCGCTTCTGTAAAAGGGCTCTTCTATGGAGGCGGCCTGTCACAATTAGGCGTTCAGGCGTTGGGCGTTCTGGCGATTCTTGCTTGGACCGTCGTAACGATGTATGTATTGTTCAGGCTGATTAAGGCTGTCAACGGCTTGCGCGTAAACGCCGCGGAAGAAATATCCGGCCTCGATATGCCGGAACATGGTCTCGTGAGCAGTTATGCCGACTTCATGATCGCCGTTCCGGCTTTGGATATGGGAGACGTCGCTGCTGCCGGACCTTCCGGCCCCGTGCCGAAGGATGTTGCTGTTCCGGTTGCTGTCAGCACTCGTCCCGGCGCAAAGCTGACCAAAGTGACCATCGTGACCAATCGAAACAAGTTTGCCCGGCTGCAGCAGGCGCTTGACGGCATCGGTATCACCGGCATTACGGTGACCAGCGTGCTTGGCTATGGCATGCAAAAGGGCCACCCTGCCGTTTACAGAGGCGTTCCCGTGGAAACCAAACTCTTACCTAAGGTGCAGGTGGATATCGTGATTACGAAAGTACCGGTCGATCTGATGATCAAAACCGTCAAGGATGCGCTTTACACCGGAAACGTCGGCGACGGCAAAATTTTTATTTATAATGTAGAAAACGTCATAAAGGTCCGTACCGGCGAAGAGGGTTATGACGCGCTGCAGGACGAAGATTACGAATAAGCGTACCTCAAAATACCCT
>CAYTHS010000079.1:0-13405 GCA_964437665.1 uncultured Oscillospiraceae bacterium | reverse complement strand
TATGCTTCCGGCGGCGTGACGTCCAGCGAGCCGATATACGGATTGTCGGAACTCGAAAACAGCTCCGGCTTATTGCCGTACGTCTGCATGAGCACGGCGTAGGTTTCGACCTGCTCCGCATCCATGCTGCCCGCGGCTGCCGTGACAAGCCCACTGTTGGTGAGCGTTATGTCCAGTATCTTGTATTCGTATGGGACTTCGACGTCCTCCCAAACCAGCGTCTCTTCGCCGGTTTCCGGGTCGTATACCGGAACGAGCTGTTGCTCAGTTTCGTAGCGGATTTCAATGGTCTCTACGATGCTGAGCGTATACTGGCGACCGAACAGAACGGACAGCTCGTTTTGCACGTCGACAAGCGTGAACGACACATATTTGGCAGTCAGATACGACATCAGGGAATAGGGATTGTGCCCGATTTCGTCGACTTCGTAGTTGTATTCGTCGTATCCGGGATAGTCGGTCTCGATGCTGTCGATCTGATGATCCAAGCTGTTTTCCAGCTCGCAGTAGCGCGCTTCAACCTTGAGCATATCGGTGTCTTCGGACACATAGGAAGTGCCGAGGATCGCGTTCAGCCCGCCGACGCTCATTTCCGCACAGGACGAAAAGCTGTTCAGCAGCATGATCATCAGCAGGCCGATGATGCCGGCGAACAGCCAGCCTTTCTTGTTTTTCGTGAATATTTCGACTAGCTTTTTGGTTTTCTCCGCTGCGGAACGCGTCGTTTTTCCGGCGGCAGCCGCACTTCCGGCCGCTGATCTTCGTCCGGCTTTTGCGACGGCATATTGTCGCTTGATCGCCTGCCGCTGTCGCCAACGGGAGAGAGGATTACTGCCTTTTTCGTTCGTATCAGTGCTTGTTTTTACGCGCGAAAAAGACACGGTTGCTTTCTTGGCTTCCTGCTTTGCTAGTGTTGCCGCTCGTGCAGATTGTGCATTCGCCGCATGTGAACGTTCGCTGGAGAGTCGATAGCCAGCTTCAACTACTTGTTCCGATCGGTGCGTGGCTTCGACGCCCACGTTGTCATCGCTCGATTTATCGATTTGGCGGTGAATCTCCACTGCAATCGCATCCGTGGCAATATGCGTGAGCTTGCTTGGCTTTTTCTTGTCGACCTCCTCAAAACGCAAACGCACCGTCTTTTTGCCGGTGTCGGCGTTGACGGTGCGTTCTTGTTTGATGATTTTTCGTTTTAGGATTTTCACCTTTGTTTCGTTGAGCTTATTTGCGGCGCGTTCGGCATTACGGATAGGTTGCTGTAGTTCCGGCGCTGTGCGGTTTTCGTCGGAGAAGCGCAAACAGGAATAGTCTCTCAAATGGCATCATCTCCTTTCGGGCAATAGAAAACCCGCCTTGGTGAGGCGGGAGGTAAGCGATACTTATAGTTCTTGTCTTAAACGTTTATACTTCTGTTTTTGAGTTGGAGAAAAGCTATCAACGTCAATAAGTTCAAGAGCCTGTATATAACGTTGCTTACACCTAGAGAAATCTGCGATTCTATTTGCAACAATGCTTTTCCCTTTAGTAATATTCAGCATATATTCGATTTCCTTTGGACTAAAATTCTCAATCATTAGTTTGTAATACGGAACTGCTGCGTTAGAAACGCCATATGGATTACCCACATAACAAGTAATCACGGTTTGTACAAATTCTTCTTTAGCTGAACCTGGCACACTGGTAGATTGTGTGATTTCGTATAAATGATTTGCAAATGGAGGTTCATTATAGAAATTATTAAAACCTTGATGCACATTGTATAACGAAGCACAGGCATTACGAACAATGGAGTGTCGTTCTGCATTAGTGAGAAGACCGAGCAATCCCATGTATTGGAAGAACAGTCTTGATGCTTTTGTTCGTTCTTCGTCTCCTTTTGATACATATTTGCTATGCTGCTCAATGAGTGTAGATTCTATCTCGTTACTAAATAATGGTTTTGTTTGCTGGCAGATGGTTAAGGCGTTAATTCGTACCGGTTCTTTGGACGTAGGATCACAATATAGTCCATGAAGCATTGGTATTAACAAAGAGCGTTGTGCAGGGAAGGTGTTTTCGATTTTTTCGAGCCACGATTCTAGAGCGTCTTGACTGAGTTTACTTGCTTTTACGGTATCAATGAAGTCAGTTATGTTTATACCTTGTAACGCATAATCAGAACTAATACCATGCTTACAGCACCGGCTAATGAAGGTTATCAGTTCACGATCATCAATTTGCGCTATACTCGGATGAGCAGAAGAAAAATTGTTCCGTATATCACGGCATTGGTCAAGGAAAAAATAACCATCTTCCGAAAGCAGTTCTAATTTATGACATAGATCTAGAAGCTCGGAATCCATTAAATCATAGAGATCAGCTTCTTCAAATTTTTTGTTTAGTAGTTGTGAAACATATCCTAAACCAAAACTTTTCACGCGTGCTCTTAGGTTCAGAACTACAGCGTTCCACATATAATTGATCGCTCCGTCAAAAAGCCCAACTGAGGTTGCTATGCACATACGAGCAATTAAACTATCTCGCAATTCAAAAGGAATACGCGATATTTCTCTAGGTAGTTCACGCCATGCACATTCAATTTCATCGTTACTTGCGATTACGTCGCGGGGCAATCCAAACGATTCAAGAACGTTACCAATACTTGGCAGGGTGCTGTCAATAATCGCAGGCAAGTTATGTTTATCATGCAGCACTAATTCTTTACTCATGTAGACCACCTCATTCAAATGCTAATTTACATAATTCTATCATATACAACGCATTTACAACCAGTAATATTACTTGATTATGAAGTAATAATTTGAAGAGATTATGCTCCTTCCCCCGGTTTCGTCGTCATCACCTGATACAACCGCGATTCCTTGTTGAAATGATCAAGGAACGGGAGGATGGTGTCGCCATACACGATCAGCCCTTCGCCTTCGCCGGAATGCGTCACGTACGACAGCTGATGTGGCGAGATATTGAGCAGTTTTGCGAGGATTGCGCGGTCGCCCGGAGCCTGATTCAGCAACAGGATGAAGTCGCTGTTTTCAAAAATGTTTTCGGCCTGCTTGGAGTTGAGCAGGTCTTTCACGTTCTGCGTAATCGCCGTCGGGATGCCACCCCATTTGCGGAAGCGCTTCCAAATCTCCGCACTGTAGGACGCTGTGATTTCGTCCTTGAGCAGCAGATGGAATTCGTCGATGTAGTACCGCGTCGCCTTCTTCCGCGCGCGGTTTGCGGACACGCGTCCCCAGACGTGATCCTGAATCACGTGCATGGCCAGCGTCTTGAGCTGGGAACCGGCCTCCTTGGTGTCGAAGCAGACCAGCCGATTGTGTACATCCACGTTCGTGCGGTGGTTGAACAGATTGAACGTGCCGTGTACGTACGGATCGATGGCCTTTGCCATGTTGTCCGCATCCTCGTCCCGATGGCCTGCGGTCGCGTCCCGAATTTCGGTCAGGGCGGCGTACAGCTCCGACAGGGTCGGCATGCTGTTCGGGCGCGGGTCTTCAAAATAGTGGGTGTACACCATGCGCGCCGCTTTTTCGATGACGGACTTCTGGCCGAAGGTGAGCACGCCGGGGCTGACGATGATCTCGAACATGGACATGAGGAAGTTGACCTTGAGCGGGATCGGGTTATCGCCGTCGCAGTAGTTGGAATGGATGTCCATGGGGTTGACGTATTCGGTGCTGGTCGGCGAAATGCGGATCACCTGGCCGTGCAGTTCCGTCACGAGCGGCGCGTATTCGCCCTCGGGATCGCACACGATCATGTCGTCGCCGGTGAGGATGAATACAATGAACATCTCCCGCTTGGCCGCGAACGATTTGCCGCTGCCGGGCGTGCCGAGAATCAGCCCGTTGGGTTTTTTGAGCAGCTTGCGGTCCACCATGATCAGGTTGTTGCTCAGCGGGTTGACGCCGTAATAGAGCGCCTCCGGCCCGCGCTGGCAAAGCTCCTGCGACATGAACGGCACGAAGATCGCTGTCGAGCTGGTCGTCAGCGACCGCTGGATCGGCACGAGGTTGCTGCCGAGCGGCAGGGACGACATCAGGCCATGTTCCTGCTGAAAGTCCAGCCGGACGAGCGCGCAGTTGTACTTCTGCGCAATGCCCGCGGCTTGAAACGCGTCGTTTTCCAGCTGCTGCTTGGTCTCGCCGGTGTTGACGATCAGGAACGTGACGAGAAACATCCGCTCGTTGCGGCTCTGCAGCTCCTTGAGCAGGTTCTTGGCCTCGCCGCCGTAGGTCGCAAGGTCGGACGGGATTATATCCATATCGTACCCCGAGCGCACCGCCTTTTTCTGTTCCTCGATCTTCATTCTGTCGAGGTCGGTGATCTTGCGCTTGATCGTTTTGATGGCCTCGTTCTGGTCGATGGACTGAATATGCATGCTGACGATCAGGCTGCTCTGCATGTCCAGAAAGTCCGCCAGCATGCGGTCGTTCAGCTCGGGCGCGAGGATACTCAAAAACGAAACCGCGCCGAAACGTTTGCCCATGCGAAACCAGCGCCCGTTTCGGAATTCGAAGGACGACGGCGCGATGAAATCCTTGGTGGACAGGCCGGTGGCGGGAAGCCGCTTCCAATCGAAGCGGAAGGCTTCCTCCTGGCTGCCCATGCGGAAGATCGCGTGCATGAGCCGGAGCCGCTCCTTGCCGGAAAGCGGCGCGGCCGATACGCCGAGTTGCTTGAAATTGTGCAGAATATCCAGCTCGATCCGCTCCAGCCGCTGCTTGGCGATCCGGTAACTGTCGGCCTCGATGCCGAACGTGATATACCGCGTCTTTTTCAGACCGTTGTTTCCCTTGGCAAGCTGCGTTTTGAGCATCTCCGAATACTCGGCGCGGATTTCATCGAAGGCGTCGCCCCGGAGCGGAACGAGGATGTTTTGCTCCATCGCGTCGTGCCCGCCGTAGAGATTCAGGAAGGAAAACTGAAAGCGAATCGACGCGTCGAAATAATTCAAAAAGTCGCACCAGCCCTCGAAGATGGCGGTTTTGTCGTCGTTCTGGGCAAGCTGATAGTTGATATCTTCGAAACGGACGGTCTTGGTGTATAGCGTGTCGGTGACGCGGCAAACGCCGTCCAGCCACATCCGCTGATAGGGGATGCTGTCCTGCGCCGTGGCCAGCTGCTTCCGGCCTGCGCCGTGCGCGCGCTTAACGGCCGCGCCGATTTGCTTTTTGTCTGCGCGGGTGAGTTTTACCGCGATGGTTCTTCTGGACAATGCTTTGTACCTCCTTGTCGAGCACCGCCTGCTGATGCAGCGCGGCGTAGAAATTGTTGGTTTGGTATGGCCGCACCTGCGGGCGGCGGAAGCGCAGTTCCACGATGTTTTTGACGATCTGTTCAAACGGCATGCCGTTCTTTTCGTACATCGCAAAGAGGAAGAACGGCATCATGGCCACAATCATGACGATCGCTGCGGCGCTGATGCTGACGCGCGGTTTGAGCAGAAAGAAAATCGGCACACCCGCGAGTGCGCCGAGAGAAAAACAGATCAATTGTCGTTTGGTCAGATTGAGCAAGACCTTCGTTTTGATTTTCGTTAAGTCCTTTGGGACGGGGACGTAGGCCACATGAAATCCTCCTTTATGCGAAATTTGGCACAAAAAAACGCCGGTGAGGAACCGACGTTTTTAGCTATTATGTTGATTCAGTTTTCTTCCTTCGGGAATAGTACACGGATATAATCCCGTTTTTCATACAAGACGCGGTCGATATAAACAGCCGTTTCGTCCAGATGATAGATTGTCAGATAGCTGCCGCAGACAAGAAACCGATAATCGCTTTCAATTCCCGTTACAGAGAAAAGCTCTGGGCCGATCATTGGGAAATCCTGCAGCGTGTCGACGGTATTCATAATATCGAAAACCGTACTTGCCGCACTGTCGGGATTTTGTAGTTCATCTGATATGTATGACCAGATATCGTCCAGATCGGCAATGGCTTCCGGGGAATATTGGAGTTCACTCCTGTGCTTTTGCATGGAAATGTTCCCTCGCTGATTCTGCGGAAACCCAGCCCTTTTCCTCGCCGGATTTTCTGCCTTTCGCTGCCTCATTGATCAGACGGGCGGCTGCCTGCATCCTTTCGTAATCCTGCATATCCAAAATCGCATATCTTCCGCGCCCATTCTTGGTCAGAAATACGGGCGCGCCGGTGGCGACATCGCGCAGAACCTCGCCGTAATTTCGCAGATCGGAGATAGGTTTGATATTCGGCATGATTTTCACCTCCTGATAGCTATACTATACCGCGATCTGCTGTAAAATTCAACGTAACTTTTTGCAACATCAGTGTGCGTTGAAAAGGGACTTACTCAAACTCCCCGTCTTGAACAGCGTGAAGCACAGCAGCACCGTATAGCCAATACCGCCGTTGAGACGGCAGGGCATGGCAATGCGTGGGCGAGTATGCTATATTGCAAGAAGCCGGCTGAATAGAAGCGGTAAGGATTTCTTCATTCATCGGCAGGAATTTACATTGCACGAGGGAAGAATCAAAATGGGAAACTGGTTTACCATCGATCAAATCGATGCGGACACGCACATCATCAGCGAATACCGCCATTGGGAAGAAACGCACTGCTACTTGCTGGAAGGAGCGGAACGTTGCCTGCTCATCGACACGGGGCTTGGCATCTGCAACATATCGGAAGAGGTCAATAAGCTGACGAACAAACCCGTGACCGCCGTGGCGACGCACATCCACTGGGACCATATCGGCGGGCATAAATACTACCCGGATTTCTATACGCATGAGGTGGAATTAGGCTGGCTGAATGGTGAATTCCCGCTGACGATGGATACCGTCCGGAGCATGGTCACGGACCGCTGCGATCTGCCGAAAGGATATGATGTCAGCACATATGAACTCTTCCAGGGAATCCCTACACGCGTGCTGCACGACGGCGATGCCATCGATTTAGGCGGACGCGTGATCACCGCACTGCATACGCCGGGACACTCTCCGGGCCATTTGTGTTTCTGGGAGCCGCAGCGCGGATTCCTGTTTACCGGCGATCTCGTATATAAAGACACGCTGTTTGCGTACTATCCTTCCACCGACCCGCAGGCGTATCTTTCGTCGCTTGAGAAGATTGCGGTATTGCCCGTGAAAAACGTATTCCCGGCGCATCACACGCTGGATATTAAGCCGGAAATCCTGATTCGCATGCGGGACGCTTTCCGTCAGCTGAAAGCAGATGGCAACTTGCATCACGGGAGCGGCACCTTTCGTTACGGCGATTGGGCCGTGTGGCTCTGAAAACACGATTTCCAACGCGGCAGGCTCAGGACATTTCGTCCCGAGCCTTTAATGTGCGTTGAAAATGGATTTACTCAAACTCCCCGTCTTGAACAGCGTGAAGCACAACAGCACCGTATACCCCATGCACGTCCAAACCGCCTTCATAATGTCCGCGTCGATGGCGATGCTCTGCACCAGCACCGCATAGATGCCGACGCAAACCATGATCAGAAACGCCTGAAAGCCCAGCGCGAGCAGCGACTTGAGGTAGTTTTGGCCGACGTTGCCCCATTCGTGATTCACCATCGTAGCCAGCGGGATCGGGCCGAGCGAAACCGTGAGATAGATTTCCACCATGCGCCCGTAGATCACGACAAAGATGCAGACGGACAGGATGCTCATGGACAGCCCGACAATCACGCTTTGAAAATACAGGCCGATCAGTTGCCCCAGCTCCATGGCTTCCAGCTTGGTGGCAAGGATGCCGATGGTGCTGGAAATATCGATGTTCGTGTTGGCCGAAATCACGCCGGCGGCGCGATTGACGACGCTCTGCGCCACATCGAAGATTCCCATGACGATATTGAAGGTGTTGGTCACGATCAGGACGGCGACAAACGTTTTGAAGATCCAGCGAAAGAACATCCAGGTGTCCACGTCGTGCAGGTTGTTTTTGTCGATGACCATCTGGATCAGCTCGTAACACATGATGAACGTGAGCACCACGCCCGCGATGGGGATGATGACCGTTTCGGACAGCGTTTTGATCATGGAGAAGACGCCGCCGTTCCAAGCCGACGGCGTCGTTCCCACCTGCGTCGCAATTTCTCCGACCTTCTGATTGACCGTGTCGAACATGCCGGAGAGATTATCCGTGATTCCCTTGATGAGCAGTTCTTTGAGCCATTCCGTAATCTTTTGGATGATGGTATCCATACAGCGCCATCATCCGATCAGCTGAACAGGCCGGAAAGCAGCGGGACGAGCACCATGCCGACCAGCGCGATGCCGCCGCCCGCCATGAGCTGCTTGATGCCTTGACTTTTCGCGCCGGGGTTGTCGTTGCCGTACCCTTCGAGCAGGTTGATTGCGCCCCACACGGCGAGACCGGCCCCAATCGCGACGACGAGTGTCTGCAATACGTCGATTGCACTGTTGAAGAATTCCATTGTGTTGACCTCCTGTTGTTATTTTGAGGAAAAGAAAACACCATCCGGGGGGATGGTGTGGAACTAATCTTTACACACGAGCCATTTCTTCGATTGTTTTATTTCATACGCTTCTTAATATTATCAATCCAAGCTAGAATTTCATCAATATCACTTTCTAGTTCAGCGGCTTCTGGGACTATCAGCGGGGTTTCTTCTGCCACAGCATGAACATAGCATGAGTACTTTGTCATGTATTTATCAATGAAATCGAAATCGCTATCCGTTAATTGCTTTAATTTCGGCAATTTTCTTGTTTGAATATCACTGCAAAATCTCTGGACAATTCCATCGAATAAGTACTTTTCAACACATCGCTCAACACATTCGCGTATTTGCCGACAAATGCTTAAAGCCGTTTCCCGGCAATCCTCACTGCCTTCTTGCTCGTATTGTTTAAGTTTGCTTATCTTGTCATTTTTCAGTCTGTTGAGCGTACCTCTAGGATCTAGCACAAAACTAATATCATCAGATGGATTACCCTTGAAAGTCGTTTGAGGCCAACTGTTTAAACATGTTGCAGTTGCTTCGATTCCAAGTTCTTTTGTAATATTTTGAATCATTGCGAACAACGATAATCTATGGGTAAAGATGATTACTTGCCTTTCTTTGGATAGATTTGCTAGCCGATCTGCAATTTTTCTTTCGTATATATGATCCAAAGATGATATTGGATCATCAAACACGATTGGCCGACTGCCTGCGCCACCAGTTACGTCAGCAAGAAACACAGCCAAGGCCACCACGCGCTGTTCGCCCTCACTAAGCACTTGCAAG
Source organism: uncultured Oscillospiraceae bacterium (assembly GCA_964437665.1). Classification (GTDB taxonomy): domain Bacteria; phylum Bacillota; class Clostridia; order Christensenellales; family CAG-138; genus UBA7703. The sequence continues at coordinate 4,175 of CAYTHS010000079.1, read as the reverse complement.
TGATTGACTATTTCATTGCCATGGGAAACTAGGGTAACTTTTAAAGGAACCTTTCCCTTGCCAGCTTTTTGCTCGCGAAGCTCTGCTTTCAGACCTGTTGTGGAAAGAGCAGCTAATTCCTTGTTAAACCTGGTAATATATTCAGCTGTAACAAGTTCATTGGCGAGTTCTCTATTTTTTATTGATAGTTTATTGGTTGTAACCAGCTTTAGCGCAGTCTCTAGTTCGCTTATTTGTTTTAAGACGCTTATTTTTTTGACGATAGTCGGTGTACATTTATGTACGAACACCTCTCCCTTTAATTCAAGCAATTCTGCAATTAACTTGCTTCGTTTTTCATCTTTAAGCGATTCATCAATTTTCTTCAGTTCAGCTTCATAACCGGATTTAGTTTCTACTGCTTTTACATAATAGGAATCAAATGGAGGCAACTGAAATCGAGATGGGACTTTTTTTGCTTCATTCAAGAGCTGGTTGTATTGTTGCCATAGTCGCAGTAAGTTTTGTTTTTCTTCATCCGTGAAACACTCAAGATTTTCAAGAATCATTTTTAGCTCTTCAACAGAAACACACACGGGAGCTTTGCTCAATACTTCTCGATATTTAACAAGCGCCTCTTTTTCTTTTTGCTCTAAATCTGAGTTAACCTGTTCAGCGATTGTTTTCAAACGGTCTTTCGCACCTTGCTGTAACGGCTGTTCACAAAAAGGGCAGATCGCATCATCTCCCAAATATGGGAAGGAACCTTTGCTTTCGGCTTTTGTAGTTGCATATTTTTCAACAGCGTCCCACATTGCCCGCCAAGTGCCGCTTGAAAGTGAAATATCAGCATGCTCTGCTGCAAAAGCTTGTGCGGCTTCCTCTCTGCTCTTATGCGCAGCTTTCCAGATGTCACATAAAGTATTAATCTCAGATATGGATGAATCCGATAACCATGTTTGGATTGTTTCGATTCTTGCAATTAACAATTGGACATCATTCTTGCGGCGGATAATAGTATCTTGCTTAATTGAAAACGAATCTGATAATAGTTCGTTGATTTCTTTTATCCGTTTTTCGTGTTTATCTAGGTCCAAAATGGTAAATGAATCTACATTTGTCTTCTTTGATATTTCATCTAGTACACGAATTTTTGTTGAGCCCTGTATATCCTCCGGAATATCAATAGTAGGAATTACTAGAGCTTGGATTTCATCATTGAGTAAATCGCGTAAACGGTCGGAAATACTGACAAGCCGTTGCAGTAAACCGATAACCCAAGGTTCGTACGATGCAGTCAATCCATCACTTAGATAAGCAATCGCTGCTTTTAAATCAAAAACATCTATCTTGCCGAGGTAAGCATTTTCACTTGCATCCACTAGATTACACGGTATAGTTTGTGACTCGTCATTAGTTCTAATGACAATCTCGCAGAACTGATCTTCCTCTTTTTTTTCAGAATAGATATTATATAGAATCTCTTCTGAAAATCTCGAACCAGATGCTTTTTTTAGTAATCGAATATAACCGGTTTTCCCAGTCCCATTATCCCCGTAAACAACGTTCATTTCAGATGATCCAAATACAAGCGGTTGTGATTGTATAATTGCATTCACACCATGAACTTCTTGTATAGCTTCAAGATAACAGGCGGCTTCAGATTCGTCTATTGAAATTGAACCCGGTTTTATTCCTTTTATGGGAACTAATACACCCAACGCTTCATCTTTACATAGCTTCAGTAAATAGCTTTCATCATCACCGCTTATCGTACCTGTATCAATAATTAGTCGAGCCGCCTCTTGTAGCCATTTTGGTTGCGATGAAAACCACTCTTCGATTTCCTGATATGCCGACATTTTGTAACCCTCATGTGATTAATGTGTCCTAATGCTTAAGCTGACGAACTATTAATAGCTGTAGTATATCACAACTAAATATCATAACGAAGAATTCTTTATTGCAACTACCAAATATCGTAATGAGGATGACAAGATCTGCATCAGCTCATGCACATTTCCACTCACAGCCGCCTTCTTAAATACGTTCCAACCTCAAACCGATTCTCCTCATCCGCATCCGCCAGCAACGGATACATCGGATGCTTGGTGATGTCGTACTTTCGCGAGTAGAACGGATGAACACCCTGCAACTGTAGAATGCACCGGTTGCCGGGCATGATGGCCAACTCGTCGGGCGTCATGAGCGGCTTGCCGAGCTTTTGATAGTTCAGCCCGTGGCTTCGCTGATTGCCTCGCGTGTCGCTCTCGCTGTAGGTATCGATGGTTTCTCGCCCAAGCGATTCCGAAACGCTTTTCAGCGTCGACGGCTCTTTCCCGCCGAGAAACAGAAGCGATGAGCAGCAGCCGATGATCGTCTCTGCGTGATCCTTGTAAATAGCACGCAGCTGGCTTTGCGTCTGTACGATGATGTGCGCCGAGATATTTCGGCTGCGGATGACAGAAATCAGATGCTCGAAGTTTGGTATCTTCTGATTCGCGAACTCGTCGAACAGGCAAGTCACATGCACCGGCAGCCGCCCGCCGCAGGTGAGCGCCTTGTCGCACAGCGTATTGAACATCTGCGAATATAGCATGGCCGGAATGAAATTGAACGTCGTATCCGTATCGGACACGATGCAGAACAGCGCTGTTTCCCGGTCGCCGATTTTGTCCAGCGCCATGTCGTCGTAAGCCATCGTATCGCGTACCTGCTGAATATCGAACGGAGCCAGTCTCGCGCCGCAGGAGATGAGGATACTCTTTAACGTCTTGCCGGCGGCCAGCTTGAACTTCTTGTATTGCCGCACGGCAAAATGATCGGGATTTTCTTTTTCGAGTTGATCGAAGAGCATGTCGACAGGCGAGTGGAAATCCTCGTCGTCTTCACGCGCCTCGCTGGCGTTGATGAGCTGGAGCAGCGTCACTATGTTTCGTTCTTCCTCGGGCGCTTCAAAGGCGATGTAGCCAATCAGTGCCTGATAGAGCAGCGCTTCCGCTTTCGTCCAGAATTCCTCGCCGGTTCTCGCGTCGGAATCCTTCGTGTTCTCCATGATCACCGTGACCAGCTTCAAAACATCCGTTTCCGAATGGATATAAGCAAACGGGTTATAGTGCATGGACTTCGCAAAATCGATGGTATTGAGCACGCGGATGATATAACCGCCTTGCACCAGCATGCGGCCGCACTCCCGGATGAGCGTGCCTTTCGGGTCGGTGACGATATAGCTGGCGTTCATCTGCATGAGATTCGGCTTTACATGATAACGCGTTTTGCCGGAGCCGGGGCCGCCGATCACCAGCACGTTCAGGTTGATGTTGCGCTTTTCCGGGTCGGCAATTCGCCCGAGGGTCAGACGTTCGGTCTGCGTAAGAATGATGTTCTCGCTGAACTCTTTATTGATGAATGGCTTAATGTCTCGCGACGTTCCCCAGCGGGCGGAGCCATATTCTTCGCCTTTACGGAACTTACGTGCGTTCTTGCTTTTGACGTAGACTGCAAGCCAAACCGCTACAGCGCCAACTGCGCCGACCAACATATCCTGCGGATGAAAGCTGGGCGCAAGCGTCGAAAAGGCAGACGAGAATCCAACGGATAATCCAAGCACCTTTTCGCTCATATCTGTTCCCGGTGTGATCCGGAACGCCTGACCAACCTTCGTACAGAACAGGAAAATAAAAAAGTAAGGAATAATCCTTACCACATGCTTTTTGATATTTCTCATTACAAGGAATGCTCCTGCTTTCGAGTTTTCGTTTTACTGTGAAGAGACTGATTGATGAGTTCGCGGAAACCTTGCAGCTTTGCCAGGATGGATGGCTTTTCTTTGCGTTTTACTGCCTTTGCCGTGAATTCTTTGAATGCCGCGGTCATGGCGTCGGTATCCGGTGCTTTGAAGAACACCAGATACTTCGGCGGGTGCTGTAAATTGTCTTTATTGACGGCAAAGTCGACACCGTACTTGCGCGCGACTCGTTCAAACGATTTGATGTTGCTGTCCGTAACTTCAATATTAGTCACACCTTTCCCTTGGCCAACCAGTTGCTTCACCGTTTGTTTGCCGTGCTTTACAGTATCTTCTGCAAGAGTAGTTCTACTCTGGTACTCTTTCGTTTCAAGGTATCTGCGCATGGCGTCTTGGATTGTCAACAGTAATTCGGACAGATTTTATAAGGTACGGGCTCTCTTAAACT
>CAYTHS010000078.1:0-13509 GCA_964437665.1 uncultured Oscillospiraceae bacterium | reverse complement strand
GCCTGCGTTTTTCGTCTCAATCTGCAAGCCGATCCAGTAAAACTGCATCTTTCAGACTTTAGAAACACACCCTAAAAAGTCTTGCAAGGAGATTAATTATTTGGCTGTGTGCCGTGAGCACACCTGTTTTGCGCTAAAACGGGATATGATCATAACGAGCCAGGTGAAAACCAGAGAAACACGAAAAAGGTATAACGAGCAAACACAGAGGAGAGAGCGATGGACGCGACGTATTACCCGCTGACGGACGATTTACTGAAAAAACTGCGCACGGAGCCGCTGGGGGAATTTTTGCAGGACACCGTGTCCAGTGAACCGGCTTTTCACGAATACATTGAAAAACTTTGCCGGCAAACCGGCGATTCGCGCGGGCAGGTTATCGCAAGGTCGGGGATTGACCGAACATACGGATATCAACTGTTCAACGGCACGCGGAGACCGTCCCGCGAAAAGGCGGTTCAGCTTGCGTTTGGTTTTCGGCTGGATTTGGAACAGACGCAACTGCTCCTGCGGGCGGCGGGAAAAAATCCACTGGAGCCGCGCTTCAAGCGCGACGCCGCTATTATCTATTGCATCGTGCATCGGCTAAGCCTGAATGAAGCGAAAAAACTTTTCGACAGGCACGGTGTCGATCCGCCGATCGGCGGGGAGCACTGACGAAAGCAACGGCGCCTGTATCCTGGCAGGCCAGCCGGCAGCACACGCGGTCAAACGAAAGGAGAGGGCAGGATGCTTTTTTCCAATCTGCAGCCAAAAGAATTCCTGCTGCTGGCGATTGCTGTGGTCGTCGTACTGTTCCTTTGGGCACTTGCGGAAATCGGCGGTCTGTTTGGGAAATTTGCCGCTGCGTCACAAAAGGTTTCCAATAATACGAGCAGGGCGGCGCAGCGAAGGAAGCGGCAGCTTAAAAAAATCCGCAGCTGTGCGCGTCAGGGCAGGCTGATGCAGCTTGCACTTGAGGGCGAGCCGGAAGTTTCGCTGGCGGCGGTCCGGCGCATGGAAGACGTGGATATGCTGCTTGCAGTCCGGCGAAAAGCGGAGGGCGATGTACGGCGCGAAGCCGGGCTGGTTCTCATCCGCCGGATTGCGGACCGCGGAATCCTCAGGGATTTTGAGAAAAGCGCCGAGCCTGAAATGCGGCAGGCCGCCGCGCGCAGGCTTTGCGTGTTGGACGGGCACGACTGGCAGGGAGGCGCCTGCGCCCGCTGCGGAGAAACGCGTGAAGTCCGGGGCGAAAAGGATATTTGCATGCGCAGCGCACCTGAAAAAGAAGAGGAACACGTTTGGATGGTGGTGCGTACGGAAAAATTCAGAGGACCAAACTGTGAGAAATGCGGCGGTCAATTGCCGGGCGGCGTGGAGGATATGCAGATTTGCACCTGCCCGGGTTTGGAATTTTGCTCGGGTGCGGACGAACATATCACGGAGCGCTGCATACACTGCGGCGCGATGCGGGAGCGTGATAATTAGCGCGGCAGGATGCACGCTCTTTTTTCAGGGTGTGTTTCTAAAGTCCGAGTGATGCGGTCTTGCTGAATCGGCTTACAGCTTTAGGCAAAAAACACAGGCGCAGTGTGCTTCGGCGAGGCTTTTCAACGAATATATGCAAACGGAGCCGGTGGACATCCACTTTGGGGATTTTAGATACACGTCTCAATATGCTATAATATTGCAGCAGGGATTCTGACGGACAGGCTGTGCCTGTCCGTTTGAGACCGTCAAAAAACTTATTTTTTGACGGGGAACCACGTTTTGCCTCTCGTCCTTCAGACTCCCGGGCGGCAAAACGAAAAGAGAAACCGCCCGAAACGGGCGATCGTACTGCGCCGGCTGAACCGGCACAGCCGGAATATGCGGGTTAAGGGTTCAGCCCTTAACAATCCCAGGGGCTTTTTTTGACAGGCTGTACGGACAGGCTGTGCCTGTCCGTTTTTTATCCGGAGGGTGAATATGGATATAAGACCGATCGGCGTTTTTGATTCGGGGATGGGCGGGCTCACGGCGATGCGCCAGATGACCCTGCTCCTTCCCGGCGAAGACATCGTGTATTTCGGCGACACGGGGCGCGTACCTTACGGCGGACGCTCGGCGGAAACCATCGTGCGTTATGCGCGTCAGGACGTTGCGTTTCTGAAAAGTTTCGATTTGAAAGCGATTGTGATCGCCTGCGGTACGGTGTCCGCCACCGCGCTGGACGTGCTTCGCAAGGAAAACGATATTCCGATTTTAGGCGTTGTCGAACCCGCGGCGGAAGCGGCTGTAAAGACGACGAAAAATTTCCGTATTGGCGTTGTTGGCACTAAGGCGACCATCCGTACCGGCGCGTACGAGGCCGCCATCAAAAAGCGTTTGCCGGGCGCGCATTTTATTGCGCGGGCGTGCCCGCTGCTTGTGCCGCTTGTGGAGGAAGGGCGCGTCTCACGCGGGGACTGCGTAACCGAGCGTGTGGTGGAAGAGTATTTTGCACCGGTCAAAGCCGAAGGCGTGGATACGGTCGTGCTTGGGTGCACGCACTATCCGCTGCTGCGGGACGTGATTGCGGACTATATGGGCAAGGACGTTACGCTGATCGATACCGGCGAGCAGGCCGCATACGCGCTTGCCGCGCTGCTTGGGAGACGGAACCTGCTCAACGACCCGGAACGCGTGGGGAAACGGCATTATTTTGCCAGCGACAGCGCCGCGGACTTTGCGGCTACGGCGGCGTTGTTTCTTGGCGCGGACATTGCCGCTTGTGCCGAACGGGTGGATATCGAAAAAATACGGATAGACACGGCGGCGTTTGCGACCGTCAAGAACTAATTTTTGGGACGGGACAACCACTCCTTTCCTATCATCTTTCAGACTTTAGAAACTTACTCCAGCAAAACAGCTTAAGGTCTGCGACCCTTAACAATCCAGAGCTTTTTTTAACAGACTGAAACGCGACAGTGCATTTTCATAACGGCGTTGTACAGACGAAATAACCATATATTATATATTGACACCGGTCACGCGCTGTGTTACTATCCAACAAATACCCTCTTAATCGGTCATTGTTTTTCGCTTCTTCTGTAAGCGAATGAATAAAACAGGTCTTTCCGGCATGTCCACGTGAACCGCCTCTGCGGGCGGAGCGCGGACTATTTTTATAGTCGCCGGGATTTGACCGGAAGGAGAAACGCCATGGAAAACATCTATGTATCAGACGCAACGCTGCGCCTGGAATCCAACCGCACCGACACAGCCCCGAGCTTCCGCGAAAAGCTGGAGATCGCCCGCTCGCTGGACCGATTGCGACTTTACGGCGTGGAACTTCCGAAAATCGAAAACGAAAAAGCCGACGTATTGCTGATTAAATCCATCGCCGCTGCCGTGCGCGAAAGCAGGCTTGTTTTGCCCTGCGGACTTACGAAAAAAGGCGTGGAACTCGCATGGAGCGCAATCAGCGCTGCGAAAAAACCGTGTCTCCAGCTTGCCGTGCCGACGTCGACCGCGCAGATGGAATATATCTGCCACAAAAAACCGGACAAAATGCTTCTCGTAATCGAGGAGTTGGTTACTTATGCAAACTCGCTCTGCCCGTCGGTGGAATTCTGCGCTGTAGACGCGACGAGAAGCGACAAGGAGTTTCTTGGCCGCGCCGTGGAAACGGCGATTGCCGCGGGTGCGGACGCTGTGACGTTCTGCGACGGTTCGGACGGTATGCTGCCGGACGAATTTGGCGCTTTCCTGGCGGATCTGTATGTGCGCGCGTCCTCGCTTTCAAAGGTGCTCGTAGGCGTCGAGTGTACAAACGCGCTCGATCTGGCCGCCGCCTGTGCGATGCGGGCGGTGAAGGAAGGCGCGAGACTGATAAAAACTTCCTGCGGGGACGGCGCGCCCCTTTCACTGGAAACGTTCGCCGCAATTTTGCGCGCGCGCGGCATGGAACTTGGACTGGATTCCGGCATTGCTATGACGGAACTGCGCCGCACCGCCGGACAGGTGCGCTGGATGGTCAGCGCCAAGCACGGCGCGAACACCCCGTACGACAACAGCGTGCAGCGGCAGACGGACGAGAACATGCGGCTCTCCACCGCAAGTAAGCCAGCGGAGATTGCCGCTGCGGTCGAAAAGCTTGGATATGAGCTTTCCGAAGAGGATGCAGCGAAGGTATACGCCGCGTTTTTGCGCATTGCGGACAAAAAGAGCGTCGGCGAAAAGGAGCTCGACGCGATTGTGGCCAGCGCCGCACTGCAGGTACCGCCGACCTACACGCTCGAAAGTTACGTGATTAACAGCGGCAACGTCATCACCGCGACGGCGCATATTAAGCTGCTCCGGCAGGGTGAGACCAAGCAGGGCTTCGGCCTTGGCGACGGCCCGATCGACGCGGCGTTTCTGGCGATTGAACAGATCATCGGGCACCATTACGAACTGGACGATTTCCAAATTCAAGCGGTCACCGAAGGGCGTGAGGCGATGGGCAGCGCGCTGGTGCGCCTGCGTGCGGACGGTAAGCTCTATTCCGGCAAGGGCATTTCAACGGACATCATCGGCGCGAGTATCCATGCCTACCTCAACGCGCTCAACAAGATCGTATACGAGGAGGGCGGGCGACAATGAAGCTTTCATTTTCCACCCGCGCCTGGAACGGATACGGTTGGGACGATTTTTGTACGGCGGCAAAAACCGTTGGGTATGCGGGGATCGAACTGCACGGACTGATCGGCTCCCCCTGGACGGAAGACGGCATGCCGTTCAGCCGCGCCTGCGCGGCGCGCACCGTGCGCGGCCTTTTCGACGAGGGGCTTTCCCTCGTTTGCCTGGATTCCGTGTGCGACCTTTCCTCTGAAAACGAAAGGGATGAAGCGGAACTCATCGCCTGCGTACGCCTTGCGCATGATTTTTCGATCCCGTACGTGCGCGTGCGCTCCGGCGACGCGTCCGAGGCGGGGATTGCAAACGCGTATGAGCGCGTGCGGCACGTGCTGCCGCTGGCGGAGGAGCGGGGCGTGACGCTGCTGGTCGAAACCGTCGGCGCGTTTTCGGACACCGCGCTGCTGCAAAACTTTCTGATGCGCTTTTCGAGCGACACGCTCGCGGCGCTCTGGGACGTGCACCATCCGTATTTTGAGCACGGCGAACCGCCGGAAACGACAATAAAAAACCTCGGCGCGTATGTCAAACACGTCCATGTTAAGGACTCCACGCCTGAAAACGGCGCGCGCATCTACTGCCTGCCCGGCGAAGGCGAACTGCCGATGCCGGACCTCATAAACGCGCTCGCGTCGATCAATTACGACGGGTTTATCTCCCTCGAATGGGACCCCGCCTGGATGCCGGAACTGAGCGACATGGAGAGCGTGCTTGCGCACTTTGCCAACTATATGCAGCGTTTCGGCACGCCCGCGCGCGGCAAACCGCACCTCTACCGCAACAACGCGGGCACGGGCAGCTATGTCTGGCGCAAGGACATCCTGATCGACGCGACGTTTTCGCAAGTGCTCGACCGCATGGCCGACGAATTTCCGGATCAGTATGCGTTCAAGTACACGACGCTCGACTACACGCGCACCTACGCGGAATTCCGCGAAGACGTGGACGCCTGTTGCCGCGCGCTGATTGCGGCCGGCGTTCGCCCGGGCAGTCACGTCGCGGTTTGGATGACGAATCTGCCGCAGTGGTTTATCGCGTTCTGGGCGACGGTGAAGATTGGCGCGGTGCTGGTCACCGTCAACACGGCGTATAAAATCCACGAAGCGGAGTATCTGCTCAAACAGTCGGACACGCACACGCTCATTTTGGAACAGGGTTACCGGGATTCCGACTACGCCGGCATCGTCGGCGAACTCTGCCCGGAACTGGCGGAGAACCGTCCCGGCGAGCCGCTGCACAGCCGCAGGCTGCCGTTTCTGCGCAACGTCGTGACCGTAGGCTACCGGCAGAATGGATGCCTGACCTGGGAAGAACTGCTTCGCCGCGCGGAGCGTACGCCGATTGAGGAAGTGCGCCGCCTGGCCGCCGCGGTCAACCCGCACGACGTTTGCAACATGCAGTACACCTCCGGCACCACGGGTTTTCCCAAGGGCGTGATGCTTACGCACTACAACATCGTCAACAACGGCAAGTGCATCGGGGACCGCATGGACCTTTCCACGGCGGACCGCATGATGATTCAGGTGCCGATGTTCCATTGCTTCGGTATGGTGCTGGCCATGACAGCCTGTATGACGCACGGATCGAGCATGCTGCCGCTGCCGTATTTTTCGCCGCGGCCTGCGCTTGCGTGCATCCATCAGGAACACATCACCGCGTTTCACGGCGTGCCGACAATGTTCATCGCCCTGCTGGAACATCCGGATTTCCCGAAAACGGATTTTTCGTATATGCGCACCGGCATCATGGCCGGAAGCCCGTGTCCGATCAGCGTGATGCGGGATGTCGTGAGCAAGATGCACATGGACGAAATCACCATCGTTTTCGGCCAGACGGAGGCTTCCCCCGGCTGCACGATGAGTTCGACGCACGATCCGCTGGACGTGCGCGTCGGCACGGTCGGCTGTGCGCTGCCGGAGATCGAGTGCCGCATCATGGACCCCGAAACGGGCGGGGAGATGCCTGCGGGCGAGATCGGCGAATTCGTCGCGCGCGGTTACAACATCATGAAGGGTTACTATAAAATGCCCGGCGCGACCCGCTCCGCTATCGACCGGGACGGATGGCTGCATACGGGCGATTTGGCCTGCAAAACGCCGGAAGGCAACTACCGTATTACGGGCCGGCTCAAGGACATGATCATCCGCGGCGGAGAAAATATCTATCCCAAGGAGATCGAGGAGTTCCTCTACACGCATCCGAAAGTCAAGGACGTACAGGTCATCGGCGTGCCGGACGAACAGTACGGAGAGGCCGTTATGGCCTGCGTGATCCTCAAGGAGGGCGAAACGGCGACGCAGGAGGAGCTTCAGGACTACGTGCGCGCCAATATGGCAAAGCACAAGGTTCCGCGGTATGTTGAGATGGTGGACGCTTTCCCGATGAACGCGGCGGGAAAAATCCTCAAGTACAAGATGCGTGAGGACGCGATTGCAAAACTCGGACTTGAAAAAGCGGCGGGCGTCGTCACCGCGTAAGCGACGTATAAATATTCATAGCGCCGGACGGAAAATTTAGCGTTGACAAAGCGCTGAACTGCTGATAGTATACAATGCAATTGAATATGAACCAGAAAAGGCCGTGACGAAGACGGACGAAAGCGGAAGCGCAAAGAGAGCCGGGGATGGTGGAATCCCGGCGGCGGAACCTTTCAAAAAGTCCCATCCCTTCCGAGCCGAAAATCTGAAAGCGTGGAAGCGCAAATAGGGTTTTCCGTAGTTGCCGCGTGAAGGCAAAGGGCTTGTTTGAGTCCGGTAAGAGGCGCGTTTTTCGCGCAATTTGAGTGGTACCGCGGGCAGGATCGCAACCGATCGCCCGTCTCAAGAAGACAATCTTGGGGCGGGCGTTTTTTATGCCCCGCCCCGGCAAAGCGACACCTGCGGACCGGGGAAACCCAGCCGTAAATAAACAGGGAACGGCAAAGAAATTGCCGGACAGGAGGCGTTTATGGAAGCAGTTCAAATGAACACGCAGTTACTCGAGGTCGCGTACCGAATCCGCGAGATGCGCGAGATTTCCGGCTTTACCCGGGAGGAGATGGCAAAAAAGACCGACGTGTCCCCGGCCGAGTATGCGGTATATGAAGCAGGACAGGCGGATTTCCCGTTTACGTTTATCCATAAGTGCGCGCTTGCCTTCGGTATTGGGATTACAGACTTGCTTGAAGGCGACAGCGCGAAACTCTCGAGCTACACCGTCACCCGCAGGGGGCAGGGGCAGCCGGCCGCCAAGGAGGACGGCATCGAGATCGACAGCCTCGCGCCGCTGTTCCGCAACAAGATCGCAGAGCCTTATTGGGTACGGTACGACTATTCCGAAACGCAGCAGAACCGCCCGATCCACCTGACCACGCACAACGGCCAGGAATTCGACCTCGTGCTCAGCGGGTCGCTCAAGGTGCAGATCGGCGAGCACGCTGAAGTGCTGCAGGAGGGCGACAGCATCTACTACAACAGCGCTACGCCGCACGGCATGATTGCCGTCGGCGGGAAGGAATGCCGTTTTCTGGCGGTGGTGCTGCCTGGCGAAGGCGGAGAGCAGGTCGCGCAGCTGCACACAAGCATCGTCGAGGCCCGGCGGTCGGAGGACTTTATCTGCAACCGGTTTGTCGAAACACGGGAGGATGAACATGGCGCGCTGGCCGGCGTGACGTTTAAAAACGCCGACTCATTCAACTTCGCATTCGACATCGTGGACGCGATCGCACAAAAGTCGCCGAACAAGCTGGCGATGCTGCATGTGGATATGGACGGCGTGGAGCGGCGCTTTACGTTCGAGCAGATCCGAAGGGAATCCAACCGCTGTGCAAACTATTTCCTGTCGCTGGGGATCAAAAAAGGGGACAAGGTCATGCTGGTGCTCAAGCGCCGCTATCAGTTCTGGTTTGCCATGCTCGCGCTGCATAAGATCGGCGCGGTTGCCATCCCGGCGACTTATCAGCTTGTCGCGCATGACTTCACCTACCGCTATCAGTCCGCGGGCGTTTCCGCCATCCTCTGCACGGCGGACTCGGACGTTGCGCATCAGGCGGAACTCGGTGAGGAAGGCTGTCCGGAACTGAAAACCAAGGTGCTTGTCGGCGGAACGCGCGAAGGCTGGCACGATTTCGACGAGGACTACGCGCGCTTCAGCAGCCGGTTCGACCGTCCGGGCGACGCGGCCTGCGGAGACGATACGATGCTGATGTTCTTTACCTCCGGCACGACCGGTTACCCCAAGATTGCTTCGCACAGCTGCAAATACGCACTGGGTCATTTTGTGACCGCAAAATACTGGCACTGCGTTCATTCGGACGGGCTGCATATGACCGTTTCGGACACGGGCTGGGGCAAGGCGCTCTGGGGGAAGTTTTACGGGCAATGGCTCTGTGAGGCGGCGGTGGCCGTGTTCGAGTTCGACCGTTTCGACGCGAAGCATCTCATCCCCATGCTGGCGAAATATAATGTAACGACGTTCTGTGCGCCGCCGACGATCTACCGTATGATGATCAAGGAGGATTTGACGCAGTACGATTTTTCGACCATCGTACACGCGACGACCGCGGGCGAGGCGCTCAACCCCGAAGTGTTTTACCAGTTCGAGCAGGCGACGGGCCTTCGCATCATGGAGGGCTTCGGCCAGACGGAAACCACGCTTCTAATCGGAACGCTCGCGGGCATGGCGCCCAGACCGGGAGCGATGGGAAAACCCGTGCCGACTTACGACGTGGACTTGCTTGCACCGGAAGGCAAGCGTGCGGAACTTGGCGAACCGGGAGAAATCGTACTCCATCTCGACGACGGGAAGCCATGTGGACTGTTCCAGGGGTATTATCACGACGAGGCGCAGACAGCGGAGGCTTGCTCGGACGATTTATACCATACGGGGGACCTTGCATGGCGGGACGAGGACGGCTATTACTGGTACGTAGGCCGCAAGGACGACGTGATCAAGTCCTCGGGCTACCGCATCGGGCCGTTTGAGATCGAAAACGTGATCATGGAACTGCCGTACGTGCTCGAATGCGGCGTTTCCGCCGCGCCGGACGAAATCCGCGGGCAGGTCATCAAGGCAAGCATCGTGCTTACAAAGGGCACGGAAGGCACCGAGGCGCTTAAAAAGGAGATTCAGGATTATGTCAAAACGCATACCGCTCCCTACAAATATCCGCGCGTAGTGGTCTTCTGCGAGGACCTGCCGAAGACCATCAGCGGCAAGATCATGCGGCGGCTGCTCTAACGGGCGGAGCGGCGCATCCTGCGTGTGTGCATAAATGAAAGACTTTGCTGCATAACCTGCATAAATGTGCATGATTACGATTTTACAGAACGATTGAAGAATACACCTTGACAATGATATATAATCTGTGATAGTCTGTACAAAATTTGAAAGGCAGCGACGGAGAGGATGTCTGCACAAGCGTTTTTTCAGAGACCCGGCGGCTGGTGAAAGCCGGGAAAGCGCGGCATGGCATTTGTAACTCCCGAGCCGGAAGGAAGAAAACCGTTCGCGGCGAGTAGAACCTTCTCGTGGATGCGGCGTTACGGCATAGGGCTTGGTAGAGCCTGAAGAGCGGTATCGGCAGCAATGCCGGTGCAATTTGAGTGGTACCGCGGGTAAGCAGGAATTTAAACTGTGTGCTCGTCTCAAAGATGGTCGGATTATCAAGACCGGTCGATCATCTGGGGGACGATTTTTTTATACCCCAGCGAAGGGAGCATAAAAAATGGAAAGCACACTGGGATTGGACCTGCAACTCAAGGAAATGGCGGCCCGTATACGCGAACTCAGACGTATTTCTGGATTGGGCGCCGCCGAAATGGCGCTGGCCACCGGCGTATCGGAACAGGAGTATATCGCCTGCGAATCCGGGACGCACGACCTCAGCTTTGCGTTCATCTACCGCTGCGCGATGGCGTTCGGCGTCAACGTAACGGACATCATCGAGGGCACAAGCCCGACGCTGCGCGGCTATGCAGTCACGAGGGCGGGCGAAGGCGCGCGCATCGAGCAGGCGCACGGCATGGTTTACTACAACCTCGCCGCGCCGTTTCAGAACCGCATTTCCGAGCCGCTGTACGTCGAGTGTGCGTACAACGCGGAGGCGGAGAAGAAGCCCATCGAGCTGACCAGCCATGTCGGCCAGGAGTGCGACCTCGTTATCAGCGGGACGCTCAAGGTGCAGATCGGTCCGCATACCGAAATTCTGCACGAGGGCGACTGCGTATACTACGACAGCTCGATTCCGCATGGCATGATCGCCGTTGGCGGGAAGGATTGCAGGTTTTACGCTATCGTGCTCAACCCTTCCGCCTATACGGGCGAACAGGGCGCGGCCGAACTGAAAAACCCCGACTGGGAACCGCAGGAAGAGGCGGAAACGGATGCACCGCGTATCTATCACCGCTATATCGAAACGGAAACGGACGAAAAAGGCAGCCTTACGGCTATCCGCTTCCAAAATGAGGAAACGTTTAACTTTGCGTTCGACGTCGTGGACGCGCTGGCAGAGACCAAGCCGGACAAGCTGGCGATGCTGCATATCGCGCGCGACGGCGCCGAGCGGCGGTTTACGTTTGCGGACATGAAGCGGGCATCCGCGCAGTGCGCCAACTATTTTGCGTCGCTGGGCGTCAAAAAGGGCGACCGGGTCATGCTGGTGCTCAAACGGCACTATCAATTCTGGTTCGCGCTGCTCGGGCTGCATAAACTCGGCGCGATTGGCATCCCGGCGACGTATCTGCTGCAGGAACACGACTACACCTACCGTTTTGAAAAGGCGGGCGTGAGCGCGCTGATCTGCACGGCGGACGCCGACGCGGCGGAGATCGCCGATCAGGCCGCGGAAAACTTCGACGGGCTGAAGACCAAAATTCTTGTCGGCGGCAGCCGGGAAGGCTGGCACGATTTTGACGCGGAATACACGCGCTTCAGCGGACGCTTTGCACGCGGGGAGGACGCCTGCTGCGGCTGCGATCTCATGCTGATGTTCTTTACGTCCGGCACGACCGGGCAGCCGAAGCTCGCGGCGCACAACTACAAATACCCGCTCGGGCATTTCATCACCGCAAACTACTGGCAGTGCGTCGATCCCAACGGGCTGCACCTGACGATCTCCGACACGGGCTGGGCAAAGGCCATGTGGGGCAAACTTTACGGGCAGTGGCTCTCGGAAGCGGCGGTGTTCGTCTACGATTTCGACCGCTTCGACGCCGCGGACATCCTGCCGATGTTTGCGCGTTACAACATCACCACGTTCTGTGCGCCGCCGACGATGTACCGCATGCTCATCAAGGAGGACCTTTCGCATTACGACCTGTCTTCCGTCAGGCACGCGTCCATCGCGGGCGAGGCGCTTAATCCGGAGGTCTTCCGGCAGATGGAGAAATCCACCGGGCTGCAGCTTATGGAGGGATTCGGCCAGAGCGAGACCACGCTGGTGATCGGCAACCTCCGCGGCGGCACGCATAAGGTCGGGTCCATGGGCAAACCCGTTCCGCTATACGACGTGGACATCGTCGATCCGGATGGCAACAGCGTCGAAACCGGCGGCAACGGCGAAATCGTTATCCGCCTCGATAAAGGCGAGCCCTGCGGGCTGGTGGCCGAGTACTATAACGACGAACAGGCTACAAAGGAGTCCAAGCGTGACGGGATGTATCACACGGGCGATCTGGCCTGGCGCGACGAGGACGGGTATTACTGGTATGTCGGGCGTGCGGACGACGTGATTAAGTCTTCCGGTTACCGCATCGGACCGTTCGAGATCGAAAGCGTGATCATGGAATTGCCGTACGTGCTTGAATGCGGCGTTTCCGCCGCGCCGGACGAAATCCGCGGGCAGGTCATTAAGGCGAGCATCGTGCTTACCAAGGGAACCGAAGGCACGGAAACGCTCAAGGCGGAGGTTCAGGAGTACGTGAAGAAGCACACCGCGCCGTATAAGTACCCGCGTGTCGTGGAATTCCGGGAAACGCTGCCAAAGACTACGAGCGGCAAAATCATACGGAGGCTTCTGTAGAGAAACGGGGAAGAACATTGGACTTTAAGCGTGTTACACTGTTTACGGGGCATTACGGGAGCGGCAAAACGAGTCTGGCCGTCGCCTGGGCGAAATACCTGCGGACCGCGGGAAAAGCGGTTGCGGTTTACGATCTGGACATCGTCAACCCCTATTTTCGTACGGCCGACCACCGGCGCGAACTGGAGGAAAATGGCATTTCGCTCGTGGTGTCCCGGTTTGCGGGCAGCAACGTCGATTTACCGTCGCTGCCTGCGGAACTGTATGCGGCGGTGGAGGACCGGCATACCTGCGCGGTGCTCGATATCGGCGGGGACGACCGCGGCGCGGTCGCGCTCGGAAGGTACGTGCCTTCCATTTTGGACGAAGGCGACTATGAAATGCTCTTTGTGGTCAATTTCTTCCGGCCGCTGACCAGGACGCCGGAACATGCATTCGGCGTGCTGCGGGAGGTGGAGACAGCCTGCGGCATGCAGGCGACCGCGCTGGTCAACAACTCCAATCTCGGCGTGGAAACGACTATGGGGGACGTGCTGGATACGCAGAAAAAGATGGACGCGCTGGCCGGGCTGAGCGGCCTTCCCGTGAAGATGACTTCCGCGGCGCGCCGTCTTGCGGACGCGCTGGAAGGAAAAGCGGGAAACCTGTTTTATATCGACGACTGACGCGCCGGCGAATCACGCCGGGACGATTTGGATAGAAAATGCAATGAGCAGGAAAGGTGCGAAAGCGATTATGGCAAAACTGACGTTTGAAACGGAACTTTGCAAGGGATGCGGTCTCTGTGTGGACGCGTGCCCGAAAAAGATTCTGAAAATCGATCGCGAAACGATCAACCAAAAGGGACATTCGCCCGCCACGGTTACGGACGAATCGCTGTGCATCGGCTG
>CAYTHS010000077.1:0-13598 GCA_964437665.1 uncultured Oscillospiraceae bacterium | reverse complement strand
CGATCATGCCCGGGAACTGGATGAACGTCATGGCGAAGATCAGCGGCAGAACGCCGTTTGCGTTCGCCTTGATCGGCAGATACGTGCTCTGTCCGCCGTACATCTTGCGGCCGACCACGCGCTTTGCGTACTGCACAGGGATGCGGCGCTGCGCCTGGTCCACGTGCGTCACCAGCGTGATGAGGCCAAGTACGACGACCATCAGCAGCACAAACGCCCACCACGTCATCGTACCGACGGCAAGTTTCTGTCCCCAGCCAATCAGCGTGCTCGGCACGCGCGATACAATCGACGCAAAGATCAGCATGGAAATACCGTTTCCGATGCCGTTTTCGGTGATACGTTCGCCGAGCCACATCAGAAACGCCGTGCCTGCGGTCGAGCAGATACCGATCGTGGCATACGTCCAGAACCCCGGATTAATCAGGTACTGCGAGCCAAGGCCGATAAAGATACCGATGGACTGAACCATCGCCAGACCTACGCCGGTGTAACGCGTGATGCGTTCGATCTTCTGCCTGCCATCCTCTTCCTTATTCAGGCGCTCCAACGCTGGGATCGCGATGGTAAGCAGTTGCATGATAATGGAAGCGTTGATGTAGGGCGAGATGCCCATCGCAAAGATCGTAAACTGGCTGAAAGAGCTGCCTGTCAGCAAATCCAGAAAGCCCAGAATATCGTACTGCGAAACGGCGTCCTTCAAAAGCGCCGTATTGACGCCCGGGATCGGGATGAAACACCCGAGCCGATAGACGACGATCAGAACAAGCGTGATCAGGATTTTTTTCCTGATTTCTTTGATCCGAAACGCATTGATAAAGGTCTGGAACATCAGCCGATCACCTCAACACTTCCGCCCGCGGCTTTGATCGCAGTCAGCGCGGATTGAGAGAACTTTGCCGCTTTAACGTCCAGTTTCTTCGTCAGCTCGCCGCCGCCCAAAACCTTCAGGCCGTCCTTTTCGATCTTGCTGATCACGCCAAGCTTCTTGAGCGCTTCAGCCGTCACTACGGTACCGTTCTCCAACCCGTTGAGGTCGGAAACGTTGATAATCGTGTATTCTTTTGCAAAGATGTTTGTAAAGCCCCGCTTCGGCAAACGGCGTGCCAGCGGCATCTGACCGCCTTCAAAACCGTTTTTCTTGCTCCCGCTGCGCGCTTTTTGGCCCTTGTGGCCCTTCGCGGAGGTCTTGCCGATGCCGCTGCCGGTTCCGCGACCGACGCGCTTTTTGGTTGTGACCGATCCGGGGGCGGGCTGTAATTCATGCAGTTTCATGGTGCACGTCCTCCTGCCTTATACTTCTTCCACCGTTACAAGGTGCTTGACCTTGAAGATCTTGCCGCGCGTGCAGGCATTGTCCGGCTGGACAACGCTGGAATGGAGCTTCTTCAGCCCCAGCGCGACAACTGTTGCCTGCTGATCTTTCAGACAGCTGATCGGGCTCTTAACGAGCGTGATCTTGAGTTTTTTGGCCTCCGCCTGTTTTGCTTTTGCCATTGTGCCGTCCTCCTTATCCCAGGATCTCTTCAACGGTCTTGCCGCGCAGTTTGGCGATCTGCTCGGCGGTACGCAGCTGGCTCAGCCCCTCGATCGTAGCCTTTACGCAGTTGCCGGGGTTGTTCGATCCGTAAGATTTCGTACGAATGTCGCGCACGCCCGCCATTTCGAGCACTGCACGCGCGGGACCGCCGGCAATGACGCCGGCGCCTTCTTCGGCGGGGAGCATGCGCACATGACCCTTGCCGAACTTGCCTTCAACCGCGTGCGGGATCGTCGTTCCCACGATCGGTACTTCGATCATGTGACGCTTCGCGTCTTCAACGCCTTTACGCACCGCTTCCGGAATTTCCGCGGCTTTTCCAAGGCCTACGCCAACCTTTCCTTTTTCGTTCCCGACGACCATCAGTGCGGTGAAACGGAAGTTTTTACCGCCCTTAACGACCTTCGCGACACGATTGATGGAAACCAGACGCTCCTTGAATTCCGAGGGTTCTCTTTCGTATCTCCTGTTGTTTTGCATCTTCGCTCCTCCTTAGAAGTCCAGCCCGGCTTTTCGTGCGCCGTCTGCCAGGGCAGCCACCCGTCCGGTGTAGAGGTATCCGCCGCGGTCGAATACGACCTGCGCAATCCCCTTGTCCTTGGCGCGTGAACCGATGAGTTCTCCGACGAGCGCGGCCTGTTCGACCTTGCTCTTCCCCTCGAGCTTGCCCTTGATTTCGGCGTCCAGCGTGGAAGCTGCGACCAAGGTGTTTCCCGCGGCGTCGTCGATTACCTGCGCGTAAATGTGGGTCGAACTGCGGTACACGTTCAAACGCGGACGTTCCGGTGTTCCCACAATGTTTTTGCGCTGGCGGCGATGACGTGCTGCGCGGACCGCGTTTTTATCGATCTTTTTAAACATCTTTCGTCACTCCTTCCTGCTTTACTTGCCGGTCTTGCCTTCCTTGCGGCGAACGGTCTCGTTCTCATAGCGAATGCCTTTGCCTTTATAGGGTTCGGGCGGACGCACCGCACGGATGTCAGCGGCCGTCTGGCCGACCTTCTGTTTATCGATGCCCTTGACCGTGATCTTCGTGGGCGCCGGCACTTCAAACGAAACACCGTCCGGCGCGGGGAAATTCACGGGATGGGAATAACCGACGTTAAGAACCAACTGCGTGCCCTGGAGCTGCACTCTGTAACCTACGCCGACAATCGCAAGCTTCTTTTCATAGCCTTGCGTCGTGCCGATCACCATGTTATTGATCAGCGAGCGGGTTAAACCGTGCAGCGCGCGCAGGCGCTTGTCGTCACCGGGACGCTTTACGGTGAGCACACCGGCGTCCTGTTCGATCTGCATCTCCGAAGAGAGCTTTTCGGTAAGCGTGCCTTTCGGACCTTTCACAGTGACAACGTTACCGTCCTCGACCGTGATTGTCACTCCGTCAGGAATGCTGACCGGAAGTTTTCCGATACGAGACATGTTTGTTTCTCCTTTATTGCGTAATCGTTCGGGCGGGATTCCGTCCTCCCGCAGAAACGAGAGACCGTATTCGCCGCCGCCGGATTTTTACCAAACGTAAGCGAGCACTTCGCCGCCGACGCCCTGTTTGCGCGCTTCCCGGTCCGTCATTACGCCGCGGGAAGTGGAAACGATCGCGACGCCCAAGCCGCCAAGGACCTTGGGGATCTGGTCCTTGCGTGCATACATGCGAAGGCCCGGGCGGGAAATGCGCTTGATGCCAACGATGACGCGCTGCTTGTTGGGACCATATTTGAGAACGATGCGGATGTTTTTCTTTCCGGCGTCCCCGATGATCTCATAGCTTTTGACATACCCTTCCTGGACAAGAATCTGCGCGATGGCTTTCTTCATCGTGGAAGCGGGAATATCGACCGAATCGTGCTTGGCAATCAGCGCGTTGCGGATACGAGTGAGCATATCGGCAATGGTATCTGTCATGTTCGTTTCCTCCTTTACCAGCTTGCCTTGCGTACGCCGGGGATTTCTCCCTTATACGCGAGTTCGCGGAAGCAAATGCGGCAGATGCCATATTTGCGCAGAACCGAATGCGGTCTGCCGCAAATGCGGCAGCGTGTGTACGCACGGGTGCTGTACTTTGGTTCGCGCGCCTGCTTTAACTTCATGCTTGTCTTTGCCATTTCGCTATCCTCCCTTATCAGCCCTGTGCAAACGGCATGCCGAGCTGCGTGAGCAGTTCCTTGCATTCTTCGTCGCTTTTTGCGCTTGTAACGAACACAACGTTCATGCCGCGCACCTTGTCGACGTCGTCGTAGTTGATCTCCGGGAAGATCAGCTGCTCTTTAAGGCCCAGCGCGTAGTTCCCGCGGCCGTCAAACGCCTTGTCCGATACGCCGCGGAAGTCGCGGACGCGCGGAAGTACGATGTTGAAGAGCTTATCGACGAAGTAATACATCCGCTCGCCCCTGAGGGTGACCTTCGCGCCGATGGACATGCCTTCGCGCACTTTGAAGTTCGCGACGCTCTTCTTGGCGCGTGTGACGATTGCCTTCTGACCGGAGATGATGCCAAGCTCTTTCACGGCCACTTCAATCCCCTTGGGATTGTCTTTCTCGGCCCCGAGGCCCATGTTGATGACGACCTTTTCGAGGCGCGGGATCTGCATCACGTTTTCATAGCCGAATTTTTCCTTCAGCGCAGGTGCGATCTCATCGTCAAAGAGCTTCTTCATGCGCGGCGTCACGCTCGCTTTGGGTGCGGATTTCGTTTTCTTCACGGCCTTGGCGGATTCCGCTTTCTTTTCGGCTTTTTCAGCCGCTTTCTTAACGGTTCCTGCCGCAGAAGCGACTTTCTTGGCGGCCTTCGCGGTTGTGTCCGCCGCGGCCTCGCTCACGGCTTCCGCCGTTTTCTCCGCCGCTTTTTTCACGGCTTTGCCGGTCTCTTCCGCGCTCTTCGCGGCCTTCTTGGTGGTTTTTTTCACGGTTTCCTTGGCCTCTTCGGCCGTTTCCGCCGCCTTCTTGGCCGTCTTCTTCACGGCTGCCTTCGCTTTTTCTGCGGTTTCGGCGGCCTTCGGAGCTGCCTTCTTTGCGGCTTTTTTTACTTCTTTTTCAACGTTTTCAACAGCAGTTTCAACGTTTTCAACAACGGTTTCGATGTCTTTCTTCGTTGCCACTTGTCAGTTCCTCCTTCCGCCTTAATCGATTTCTTTTCCGCAGCGCTTGCACACGCGGACGCTCTTATTCTTTTTCACACCCGAAATCTCGACCTCTTTGATCTTATGGCCGACCCGGGTGGGCTTGCTGCATTTGGGGCAGACAAGCATCACGTTGGAAGCATTGATGGTGCCTTCCTTTTCGATGCGGCCGCCGGGCTCGCCCTGCTTACGGGGTTTGACGTGACGAACGACCATGTTGGCGTTCTGAACGACCACACGCCCTTCGGCAGGATGCGCAACAAGGACCTTGCCCTTTTTGCCTTTGTCTTTGCCGGAGATGACAAGGACCGTATCGCCTTTTTTGACGTTTAAGCTGCTCATGTCATGCTCCTCCTTTACAATACTTCCGGTGCAAGGGATACGATCTTCATATAATCCCTTTCGCGGAGTTCACGCGCCACAGGCCCGAAGATACGGGTGCCGCGCGGCTGCTTCTGATCGTTAATTATGACGGCCGCGTTGTCGTCGAAGCGGATATAGCTTCCGTCCGGGCGCTGCGTTCCGGAAACCGTACGCACGATTACCGCGCGGACGACGTCCTTCTTCTTGACCGCGCCGCCCGGAGATGCGGACTTGACGCTGGCCACAATCACATCGCCGATATTTGCGGACTTACGGTAGGAACCGCCCAGCACGCGAATGCACATGATTTCCTTCGCGCCGCTGTTGTCCGCGACCTTCAATCTGGTTTGCGGTTGAATCATCTTTCCAGTTCCTCCAATCGTTACTTCGCCTTTTCGACGATCTCGACAAGGCGCCACCGTTTATCCTTGCTGATAGGACGGGTTTCCATAATTTTCACGGTGTCTCCTACGCCGCACTGGTTCTCTTCATCGTGAACCTTGAACTTGCGCGTGCGGTTGACCATCTTGCCGTACAACGGATGGCGGACTTTGGTCTTCGTTGCGACGACGGCCGTTTTGTCCATTTTATCGCTTACGACCACGCCGATACGGGTCTTCCTGTAGCCTCTCTGTTCCATCTGCTTTGCTCTCCTTCCCGTCACTCGGCGACTTTCGCAAGCTCGCGCTCGCGGATGATCGTTTTCACTCTGGCGATGTCCTTTTTGCACTCGCGGATCCGCTGCGGATTGGAGAGCTGACCGGTTGCCGACTGAAAGCGAAGGTTGAACAGCTCGCTCTTAAGCTCTTTTTCCTGAGCGGCGAGCGCTTCGCCGGACATATCGCGAAACTTATTTGCCTTCATCGGATTCACCACCCTTTTCGGTTTCCTTCTTGACCACTTTGGCCTTGAGGGGGAGTTTGTGCATCGCGAGGCGAAGCGCCTCGTGCGCGGTCTCCTGATCGACGCCGGCGATCTCAAAAAGGATCCTGCCGGGCTTGACCACGGCCACCCAATATTCCGGGGAGCCCTTGCCGCTGCCCATACGGGTTTCGGCCGGCTTCTCGGTGACGGGTTTGTCCGGGAAAATCTTGATCCAGACCTGGCCGCCGCGCTTGATGTAACGCGTCATTGCGACACGCGCCGCCTCGATCTGTTGGCTGGTTACCCAAGCGGGTTCCAGGGCCATGAGGCCGTATTCGCCGTAGGTGATCGTGTTGCCGCGCAGGGCCTTGCCCTTCATGCGGCCGCGGAACACTCTGCGCCGTTTGACTCTCTTCGGCATCAACATGGTTATTTGCCCCCTTCCTCGCGCTTGTCGGCAACATTGCGTTTGCCGAGCAGTTCGCCTTTATAGATCCAGACCTTGCAGCCGATGCGGCCGTAGGTCGTTTTTGCTTCTGCAAAGCCATACTGGATGTCCGCGCGCATAGTCTGCAGCGGGATGGAACCGTCGTGATAGCCTTCGGTGCGTGCGATTTCGGCGCCGTTGAGGCGGCCGGAGCACATAAGCTTGATGCCCTTGACGCTGTTCTTCTGCATCGAACGTCCCATCGCCTGCTTCATGGCGCGCCGGAAGCTGATACGACGCTCCAGCTGGGCTGCAATATTTTCGGCCACGAGCTGCGCGTCCGCATCTGCGTCGCGGATCTCCATGATGTTGACGTTAACGTCTTTTCCGACAGCTTTTTTGATGTCGGTCTTGATCGCCTCGATGCCGGCGCCACCCTTGCCGATCAAAAGACCCGGGCGCGCGGTGAAAATGCTCACCGTGATCTTGCCTGCCGCGCGGTCGATTTCAATGCGCGAAATGCTGGCCTGGTAATACTTCTGCTTCACGAAGTCGCGGATTTTGCGGTCTTCAACGAGAAAGTCGGCAAAGTCCTTTTTGGAGGCATACCAACGGGTGTTCCAATCTTTGATGACGCCAACGCGGAAGCCGTTCGGATTTACTTTTTGACCCATTACTCTTTTCCTCCTTACTTCGCCTGATCCAGCACGATGGTGATGTGGCTCGTGCGCTTGAGGATCGCGGATGCGCGACCGTGCGCCCTGGGCCGATACCGTTTCAGGGTCGGACCCTGATTGGCGTAGATCTCGGCGACGTAGAGATCGTCGCGGTTCATTTCAAGGTTGTTTTCCGCGTTTGCAATCACGCTTTTAAGCAGCTTCGCCACCGGTTCGGTCGCCGATTTTGGCGTGTACCGCAGGATGGCCTCCGCCTCGTTAACGCTCTTGCCGCGGATCAGGTCGATCACGGCCTTCGCCTTGCGCGAGGAGATCCGGATATATTTTGCGGTCGCATGCGGACGCTTGTCCGCAGCGGCAATCCGCTTGGCCGATTTTTCTCTGACTCTGGTTGCCATATCGCTTTCTCCTCCTTATCTGGCCGACGAGGACTTCTCCGAGCCCTTGTGCCCTCTGAACGTACGGGTGGGCGCGAATTCGCCCAGCTTATGGCCGACCATTTCCTCCGTGATATACACGGGAACGTGCTTCTTACCGTCATGCACCGCGATGGTATGCCCTACCATCTCCGGGAAGATCGTGGAAGCGCGAGACCATGTCTTGACGACGGTCTTTTTTCCGCTCGCGTTCATCGACTGGATACGCCCAAGGAGGCGTTCGCTGACAAACGGGCCTTTTTTAACCGATCTGCTCATTATTTCTCTCCTTCCTCTTCCCTTTAGTTGCCGCGTGCGCGACGCACGATGTATTTGCTGGTCGGATTTTTCTTTTTGCGCGTCTTGTAACCGAGCGCGGGTTTGCCCCACGGGGTAACCGGGCCGGGGTGGCCGATCGGGCTCTTGCCCTCGCCGCCGCCGTGCGGGTGGTCGCAGGGGTTCATAACGCTGCCGCGGACCGTCGGGCGCACGCCCATGTGGCGCTTGCGGCCGGCCTTGCCGATCTGGATGTTTGCATGGTCGATGTTACCGACCTGACCGATGGTCGCTTTCGCGTTGATCGGGATAAGCCGCACCTCGCCGCTGGGCAGACGGACCTGCGCATAAGCGCCTTCCTTTGCCATCAGCTGCGCGGCGTTGCCCGCGGAGCGCACAAGCTGCGCGCCTTTGCCAGGCTTGAGTTCGATGCAGTGGATCATCGTGCCCACCGGGATGTTCGCAATCGGGAGAGCGTTGCCGACCTTGATGTCGGCGGTTTCGCCCGAGATGATCGTTTCGCCGACCGTCAGGCCGAGCGGCGCGATGATGTAGCGCTTTTCGCCGTCCGCATAGTGC
Organism: uncultured Oscillospiraceae bacterium; assembly: GCA_964437665.1. GTDB lineage: Bacteria > Bacillota > Clostridia > Christensenellales > CAG-138 > UBA7703. The sequence continues at coordinate 5,341 of CAYTHS010000077.1, read as the reverse complement.
AGCAGCGCGATGTTGGCCGAACGGTTGGGATCGTATTCGATCGAAAAGACCTTGGCCGGGACGCTGTCTTTGTTACGCTTGAAGTCGATGATGCGGTACTTCTGGCGCGCGCCGCCGCCCTGATGGCGAACGGTGATTTTACCGGAATTGTTGCGGCCGGCTTTTTTTCTCTTATCTTCTACGAGCGAACGCTCGGGGCTCTTCTTGGTGATCTCTTCAAACGAAGAAACCGTCATAAAGCGCTGGCCCGGCGTCGTCGGGTTAATCTTGCGGATGCCCATTGTTCTTCCTCCTTACTGCGAGATGCTGTCGAAGAACTCGATGCCTTTGGAGTCCTCCGTCAGCTTCACATAAGCCTTTTTGTAAGAAGCGGTGCGTCCGACAGACGTGCCCTGGCGGCGCACTTTGCCGTCGACGTTGATCGTATGCACGCTCTCGACCTGCACGTCAAAAATCTCTTCGATCGCCTGCTTGATCTGGATCTTGTTGGCGGTCTTGTGTACTTTGAACGTATAGGTCTTGCCGGCGAACTGATCGTAACTCTTTTCGGTCAGCACCGGCGAAATGATGATGTCATAGGGGCTCTTCATCAGGCGTACACCTCCTCGATCTTCTTGGCCGACGCTTCGGTCAGGATCAGATTGTCGTACTTCAGTATTTCGTACGGGTTCAGGGTGCCGACCAGCGTGGTCTTCACGCCGGGGATGTTGCGCGCCGCGCGTTCCACGACGGCGTCGGATTCCGGCAGTACGATCAGCGCTTTGCCCGCCTTGACCGCCGCAAGCACCTTGACCATTTCCTTGGTTTTTGCTTCCTTGATGCCGAGCTCGTTGAAAAGGATCAGCTCACCGTCCGCAACCTTACCGGAAAGCGCGGACTTCATCGCAATGCGCTTAACTTTCTTGTTGACGCGGATCGAGTAATCACGCGGTTTCGGCGCGAACACCACGCCGCCGTGCCGCCACTGGGGCGAACGGGTGGAACCCTGGCGCGCGCGGCCGGTGCCCTTCTGCCGCCAAGGTTTGATGCCGCCGCCGGAAACTTCCGCGCGGGTCAGCGCACTCTGCGTGCCCTGACGGCAGTTCGCCAGATGCGCTCTGACAAACTCGTGGAGTACATATTGATTAACCGGCTGTCCAAACGTATTTTCGGAGAGCTCATATTCGCCGACCTTTTTGCCGGTGATATCGACCATTGCTACTTTAGGCATTCTCTTGCTCCTCCTTACTTCACAGTGCTCGTAAGAGCGACCAGGCCGCCTTTGGGGCCGGGAACGGCACCCTTGACAAGCAGCAGGTTGCGTTCTGCGTCCACGCGCACGATCTCCAGGTTCTGCACGGTGACGTTTTCGAAACCCATGTGGCCGGGAAGCTTCTTGGTTTTGAACACGCGCGACGGGCTGGAGCAGGCGCTCAGCGAGCCAACGCCGCGATGGTAGTGCGAACCGTGGGTCATCTTGCTGCGGTGCTGGTTGTGCCGTTTGATGACGCCCTGGAATCCTTTGCCCTTGCTCCGGCCGCGGACGTCGATTTTATCGCCCTCTGCAAAGACGTCGGCATTGATCACCTGACCGACTTCATAGCCGGCCGCGTCGTCAAGCTTGAATTCTCTCATATAACGGAGGGGTTTCACGCCCGCTTTGGTGCAGTGACCCGTCTTCGGCTTGTTCGCGAGTTTTTCGCGCAACTCGCAGAACCCTACCTGAACGGCTTCATACCCGTCGATTCCGACGGTCTTCTTCTGAACTACGGGGCAGGGACCGGCTTCGATGACTGTCACTGGGATCATGGTACCGTCAGAACGGAACATCTGCGTCATACCGATCTTTTTGCCCAAAATGGCTTTTTTCATGGTTTACCTCCGCTGATTACAGTTTAATCTCGATGTCTACGCCGGCGGGTAAATCGAGCTTCATAAGCGCGTCCACGGTCTTGGCGGACGGCTGCAGGATGTCGATCAGGCGCTTATGCGTGCGCATCTCGAATTGTTCGCGCGAATCCTTATACTTGTGCGTTGCGCGCAGAATGGTGACGATCTCCGTCTCCGTGGGCAGGGGGATCGGTCCGCTGACCTGCGCGCCGGTTCTCTTGGCGGTTTCAACGATCTTTTCCGCGCTCTGATCGATCAGAGAACTTTCGTACGCCTTGAGCTTAATGCGAATTCTGTTTGCCATATTATTGATGTCCTCCTTCTTATTCGGGCGATACACAAAGCCGTGTGTTTCCTTCTTCATAAACCGTGCGCAGCCTCTCGGCTGTGCCTTGTTCGTTTGGGACTGCACGTTTTCCTTTGCTTTCTCGCCTTCATCCGGTACAAACCGGACGTTGGGTTTGAGCGGAAATTACCCGGATGGCAGAACCGGCAACCTCCCGTTCATCCCTGCGCGCGCAAAGAAACTGCCTTTACGGCGCGAACAGATATATGATACACGACCATTTTTGCGATTGCAAGAAAAAGTTTAACAAAAGTACAGGATTTTTTGGTTTTTTTTCGTTTTTGGGGTTTCTCGGCGGCCAAATGCGGCTTTTTCATGGAAAACCGGCTGTCTTGCCGTCCGAACCGCGGGTTTTCCGCCTGAACAGTATAACGCATTATACACGGAAATTCCAGACGTTTTTCATCTTCGTTCGACGCTGGCTTCCTTCCGTCAACGGAACCGGCATCCCGCCGAATTTGCGGAATGCCGGTCATGTTGGCATGTGCTATATATATAGGTAACGGCTCAATCTTTTTCTTTCGTTTTCCGGAACAGCGTCAGCGTATGCAGCACGCAGATGCACGCCGCCCCCACGTCGGCAGTCACCGCAACCCACATCCCTGCGAGGCCGAGCGCGCCAAGCGCCAGCGCCACGGTCTTGATCACCAGCGCAATCGCAATGTTCTCCTTAGCGGTACGCACGGTCTTTTTTGCGGTTTGCATCGCATGCGGCAGGCGTGTCAGATCGTTGCTCAGCAGCAGCGCGTCCGCCGCTTCGGCGGCCATATCCGTCCCCGTTCCAATTGCAACGCCGATATCCGCCCCCGCGAGAACGGGCGCGTCGTTGATGCCGTCGCCAACAAAAAGCGTGTTCCCGATGCGCGAGCGCACGTCCCGCATCACGCGCAGCTTGTCCTCCGGACGCAGACCGGCAAACACCTCGCTCACGCCGAGCCGATTCCCCGCCTCGAGTGCGGCGGCCTCTCCGTCGCCGGTGAGGATCGCCGTATAACCCGCCAGCCTGTTCATCGCGGCGACGGCTTCTCTCGCGCTCTCCCGAACGCGGTCGCCAACATGGATTGCACCGGTATTCACACCGTCCACGGCAACGAGCACGCTCCCGCCGTATGCCGGCTTTACGCCTTCGTGCTCCAGCAACGCGCGACTGCCGACCAGTACGCGCTTTCCGTCCACTTCGGCCGAAACGCCCATCCCGGCGATCTCACGAACGTTCTTTGCCCGCCGGCCCCCGGCGTCCGCTTTGGCAACCGCCACCGCAACCGGATGCAGGCTTCCCTGCTCCGCCGCCGACGCAAGCGCCAGCAGTTCTCCTTCCGGAAGCGAAGCGCTCTCCACACGCTGTACGACAAATTCCCCCTCTGTCAGCGTTCCCGTCTTGTCGAGAACGACCGCTTTGGTTTTCGGCAGCCGTTCCAGCGCGTCCGCTCCTTTAAACAGCACGCCCTGCCGGGACGTGATCGCCAATCCGGCAAAAAACGTCAGAGGAATGCTCAGCACCAATGCGCACGGGCAGCTAATAACAAGAAAAATCAGCGCACGGCGAACCCACTCGCTCCACGCGCCGGCACCAAACAGCGGCGGCAGCACCGCGACCAATGCGGCCGCGCCGATTACGGCGGGCGTGTAATAGCGGGAAAATCGCGTGATGAACCGCTCGATGGCCGGTTTGTTCTTTGTCGCATCCTCAACGGCGCGCAGCAGTCTGCCCGTTGCGGATTCAACAGCCGGCCGCGTAACGCGCAGCGTCAGCGGTCCGGACGTGTTGACCGCGCCCGCAGGCACGTTTTCGCCTGGATTTGCGCGCACGGGACGCGGTTCGCCTGTCAGCGCGGAAACATCCAGCAGGCTTTCGCCCTCCAGCACCTCGCCATCCAGCGGCACACGCTCGCCAACCTTGACCAGTATCGTTTCGCCGACGGCGACTTCCTCCGGCTTCGCCACCGCTTCTGCGCCGTCCCGAATAAGGCGTGCATGGTCGGGGCGCAGTTCGACCGCGTCCGCGATGCGCCTGCGGCTCGAACGCACCGCCGCTTCCTGTAGCCCCTCTCCAACACCATAAAAAATCATGACTGCAGCGGCCTCGGCGTAATCCCCCAGAATGATCGCACCGGCGGTAGCGATACTCATCAGCACGTTTTCATCAAAAAAGCGCCCCTGAATCATCCCTCTGCCCGCGTGCAGCAGAACCTCATAGCCTGAAAGAAGATAGGCCGTCAGGCGTAATGCCGCCTGCATAATTCCGGAAACGAAAAAGCTTCCAATCAGCAGCGCCGCGGCTGTTCCGATCAGGGCGAACTGCTTCCACTCCACAGTGCTGTGGCCATGTGCGTGGGATTCCGCGCAGGAGCAGCCTTCGCCGCAGCCGAGCGTACAGCTTCCCGCCTGCGGTTTTGCACAGAGGCAGTGTTCCGCGTCCATTCCGCAGTAACGGCATTTACCGTTGATAAAACGCTTGCGGTCAGTCATGCTCCGCTTCCTTATTGCCAACGGCAATGGACAGCAGCCTGCAGAGCGTCCTTCCCGTTGCGTTGTCGTTGATCGAATAAAGCGCGCGCTGCCCCTGCTTACGGAAGCTGACCACATCGCACTGCCGCAGCACCCGCAGGTGGTGTGATACAGCGGGTTGGCTCATGCCAAGTATGTCAGCCATTTCGCAGACGCACATTTCGCCGACAGACAGCATAGACAGCAGCCGAACGCGCGTGGAGTCGGATACATAGGTAAACAGCGCCGCGGCGTCCGCAGCAGCGTCTTCTCGCGGCAGGACGTCGCGCACCTTCTGCTCGTGACGCCTGTCGATATGGTCTTCCGTGCAGAACGAATACCCCTTCTCTTCTTTCATAAGCCCCCCTTTATATAATCTTTTTCTTATATATTAGCATTTTACTAGTGTTTGTCAAGCAAAAGTTTATACCTTTTAACTATATTTGTAAACAGATGTTTTTTTGCTTATCACGTCGGAGTCCAGCCGTTGCAAACATCTCTTCCGGCAGAAAGCCCGTTTGCCGCTAGGGTGTGTTTCTAAAGTCTAGAAGATGCAGTTTTGCTGGATCGGCTTGCAGATTGAAACGAAAAATACAGGCGCAGTGGTGCTGCGGCGAGGCTTTTCAACGAAAATATGCA